>DASRHL010000259.1:0-6358 GCA_035650535.1 Acidimicrobiia bacterium | reverse complement strand
CGGTCGCCCGCCTCGTGGCCGTGCGTGTCGTTCAGTTCCTTGAACCGGTCGAGGTCCGCCATCACGAGCGCGAAGGGGCGGTCCGCGGCGCGCAGGTTCCGCACGTGGTTCTCGAGCGTTCGCCGGTTGATGAGGCCGGTGAGGCCGTCCGTCGACGCCTGCAGCTGCGTCTCGGCCATGACCCGCAGCATCCCGAGGCGGGCGCCGGCCTGGTTGGCGAGCGTCTCGAGGTCGTTGATGCGGGACTCGTCGAGCGGTGCACCGTGCGCGCCCGTGGTGTGGATCACGCCGACGGTGCGCCCCATGATCGACATCGGGACGCACACCGCGGAGCAGCGACCCTGGGGGCGGCCGCGCAGCTTCGGGCAGGCGTCGAGCGCGTCGCTGTCGGGGAAGCGCTGCGTCTGCGCGCGCCGCGCCGCCGGGCAGTGCTCGGGCGAGTCGACCGGGCAACCGGGCGCGTCGTCGCCGAGCGTGCTCGACACGACGACCCGATCGAGGTGCGCGTGGCTGTTGTCGGCGAGGAGCAGCTCGACCGGCGATTCGGGGACGACGCTCGCGAACGCGCGCTCGATCGCGTCGTGCGCCTCCGGTTCGCCCTCGGCCATCTCGAGCGCGTTCGCGAGGCGCGTCTCGAACTCGCGGCGGCGTGCCTCGGACGCCATCTGGCGTTCGTGGGCGGCGCTCTTGGCGCCCTCGCGGATCGCCTGGTTCTTGGCGACCCGGGCGACACCCCAGAGCAGCGGGCCCGCGAAGACCATCGCGATCCCGGCGACGACCAGCGCCCGGGCCATCCCATCCGCCCCGGGGGCGGCGACGTCGGCGATGAGCACGGCGAGCAGGTTGGTCACCGCGACCATCGAGATCCCACCGACCGTCGAGCCCCGCGAGCTGCGCTGCACGTCGAGACGTGCCGTCTCGCGGTCCTGCTCGGTGACCAGCACGTCCGTCTGCTGGGTCATGTCCCGCGCTCCATCGTCGGAGGGTGCCGGCCGTCCGGCCCTGTTGCGGACGCGCCGACCCATCGGCTCCCTTCGCCACACATCGGCACACGGCGGCTCGACCTGAAGGAGAGCCCGCCGGATTCGGACGGATTCGCGGTGTTCGTGATGACACAGACGGGCTAGTCGAGGAACGTGTCGAGCGCCTCGCGGTCGGGCGGGCCGGCGTAGGCGACTTCGCCGTCCCGCAGGGCGAGGCAGCGGCTGGCGTGCCGCAGGAAGGAGAGCTGGTGCGTCGCGACCACCACCGCCGCGCCGGCGTCCGCCGCCGCGCAGAGCAGGTCGATCAGTGCCTCCTGGCCCGCCGGGTCGAGGCCGACGAACGGCTCGTCGACGAGCAGCACCGAGAACGGCCGGCACAGGCCGAGGACGAGCGCGGTCTTCTGGCGCAGTCCGCGGCTGAACCGGGCGGGCAGGTCGTCGGCCCGGTCCGCGAGGTTGAGCACGTCGAGCAGCTGGTCGGCCGACACGGGCCGTCCGTCGAGGCCGTGCAGTGCCGCGAGGTAGTCGACGTGCTCGTTGACGCTGAGGTCGTCGTAGAGCGCGGCGTTGTCGCCGATGTACGACAGCGCGGCGCGGGCCTCGATGGAACCGGCCCGGCGCCCCTCGACGAGGAGGATCCCGTCGCTCGGGTCGAGGAGCCCGGCGGCGCAGCGCAGGAACGTCGACTTGCCGGCGCCGTTCGGCCCGACGAGCGCGACGAGCTCGCCCCGCGCGACCTCGAGCTGCAGGTCGTGCAGCGCGACGACGTCGCCGTAGTCCTTGCGCAGATCGTGCGCCAGGAGCGCGGCGCGCGTCGTTCCTCCCAGGTTGCTCACGCGGTTCGGAGCTTCCTCGTGCCGATCCACACGACCACGCCCGCGACGGCGAGGACCGGCACGACCAGCGCGCCGGCGGCCGCGGCCACGGCGCCGCTGCCCGTCCGCTCGGCCACCGCGACGGGGGCGACGGCGAGCACCGCCATGGCGGGTGGGAACACCTGGCGCAGCAGGACGAGCATCATGGACAACTCGGGGAGGCCCATCTGCGACCCGAAGGTCTGCAGCGTCGCGGAGGGAGCGCCGAGCACGACCGCGGCCGCAGCGCCGGCCGTCGCCGCGAGCGCCGCGGGCAAGAGCACGAGCGCGCTCACCTCGAGCGCGGTCGCGGTGCCGCTGAACACGGCGACCACGACGAAGCCCGCGAGCTCCGCGAGCAGGACGAGTGCGGCCGGCGCGAGCAGATGGCGGAGCAGCAGTCGCCCCCACGCGATCGGGATGCCCGCGGCGATGATCGGGTGGTCGGTCTCCTGCGCGAGCCCTTCCGTCGCGTCGAGGCCGGCCAGGAAGAGCGCGATGCCCGCTGCGAGCACGAGCGCCGGTGTGCCGTTCCACGCGGCGGCGAGCGCCGTGCCCGCGAGCAGGCCGAGCACCAGCTGGCGGAGGAGCCGGTTGCCCGGCCATCGGGCCACGCCCTGCCAGTCGCGTCGCCAGCACGCGCGCAGACCGGTCACGGGTTGCGAGCGCCTCCCGCCGCGCTCGCCCGACCCGAACCACGGTCGTGACCGGGGAAGCTGCTGGGCGAGCTGGCGATGGAGCACGATCACGGTGCGCACGTCCTGCAACGTCGCCGCGAAGCGGAGCTCGCCGACGAGACGGGCCCGCCGTTCCGCTGCTTCGACCGAGGAGTCACCGATCCGGGCGAGTGCCGCGGCGGTGACGGCGAGGGTGACGACGGCGGCGACGATCGCACCCGCGATCGCCGCCGGGCCCGACGCGACGGGAAGCAGCGCGAGGCGCGCCAGTGCCGAGCCGAACGACGAGCGGGCCGCAAGGGCGAGGTCCGCCGCCGACCACCCGATCAACAGGATGCCGACCGCGGTCGCGGTGCGGGTGCTCATGCGGGAGCCGCAGGCGATCAGCGCGGCGGCCCAGGCCGCGAGGACCGCCAGCGTCCCGAACGCGACGCCGCAAGCCACCCATGCCGCTCGTTCGCCCGGCAACCGGAAGGCGGCGAGATTGCCGGCGACGGCACCCACGACCGCCCCCACCAGCAGGACGCCCCGGGCCTGGCTGGACGCCGCGCGCCGGAGGACGGTGGCCCGCGGCACCGGCGCGAGCAGGACGTGCGTCACGTCGGACGGCTCCAGCGCGAGCGGCCCGCCCCGGCTGCCCGAGCGCAGACCGGCGGCGATCGCGACGGCGACCGCGAGGCCCAGCGCGCCCGGTCCGAACCGGCGGACGTCGGCCAGCTCGGCGGCCGTGACGCGGTCGGTGCCGAACAGGCGTGACCCGAAGAAGACCGCGGCGGCGGCGACGATCGCGGTGAGGTAGGCCTTGTAGAGCGCGTCGACCCAGTCGACGTCGAGGAGGTACCGGCGGCGCCGTGCGCGGTGCAGCGCGCGGAGAGCCGACCGCCCGGCCGTTCCGTCGATGACCGCCACCGCGTCGGAGTGTACGGGCGCGCACCGAACCGGTCGCGCCACACGGGCTTGCCTTCGCGGCTCGGATCGGGCAAACTATTCGTCCGATGGACCGCCGCCCCACCATCCTCGTACTCGTTACCTAGCGCACGGCGCCCTCCCGCGTCCGTGCGCTGCCGCCCCTCGCCCGTGCGAGGGGCTTTTCATATCCCGAGCCAGTTCGTCACGCCGTCCCACGCCGACCCACGAGAAAGCGACCCACCATGAAGCTCACCGGAGCCCAGGCCCTGATCAAGAGCCTCGAGATGGAAGGGACCGAGGTCATGTTCGGTCTCCCGGGCGGCGCGATCCTTCCCGTCTACGACCCGCTGATCGATTCGTCGATCCGCCACATCCTCGTGCGGCACGAGCAGGGTGCCGGGCACATGGCCGAGGGCTTTGCGCATGCCACCGGGCGCCCCGGCGTCGCGATGGTGACGAGCGGGCCGGCGGCGACCAACGTCGTCACGCCGTTGTGCGACGCGTACATGGACTCGATCCCCCTCGTCATGATCACGGGCCAGGTGCCCTACGCCGTCATCGGTACCGACGCCTTCCAGGAATGCGACACGGTCGGGATCACCATGCCCGTCACGAAGCACAACTGGCTCGTCACCGATCCGGCCGACATCCCGCGCATCGTGCGCGAGGCGTTCCACGTCGCGACCACGGGCCGGCCCGGTCCGGTGCTCGTCGACGTCCCCAAGGACGTGGCGAACATGGAGATGGAGTGGTACTGGCCCGAGTCCGTCGACCTCCCCGGTTACAAGCCCAATCTGAAGGGCCACGCCAAGCAGATCAAGGACGCCGCCCGGTTGATGGGTGAGGCGCGCCGTCCGGTCCTGTACGTCGGAGGCGGGATCCTCAAGGCGCGCGCCGCCGAGGCCCTGCGCGAGCTGGCCGAGCTCACCGGCTTCCCGGTCGTCACGACGCTGATGGCACGGGGTGCGTTCCCCGACGACCACGAGCTGTGCCTCGGGATGCCCGGGATGCACGGCAACTACACGGCGATCACCTCGATGCAGCAGGCCGACCTGCTCGTCGCGCTGGGCGCCCGCTTCGACGACCGCGTCACCGGGAAGGTCGGCGCCTTCGCGCCGAACGCCAAGGTCGTCCACGTCGACGTCGACCCGGCCGAGCTCGGCAAGGTCCGCCGGCCGGACGTGCCGATCGTCGGCGACTGCCGGCTCGTCATCGAGGAGATGGTGAAGGCGGTCCGGGCCGAGAAGGCACGGAAGGACTGGCCGTCGATCGAGGAGTGGATGGCGCAGATCCGTGCGTGGCAGGAGCGGTACCCGCTCGTGTACGAGCAGCTCGACGACGGACCGCTGAAGCCGCAGTTCTGCATCGACATGTTGCGCGACCACACGCCCGACGACACGATCGTCGCCGCGGGCGTGGGCCAGCACCAGATGTGGACGAGCCAGCGCTGGAAGTTCAACGACCCGTACACGTTCGTCGTGTCGGGCGGGCTCGGCACGATGGGCTTCGCCGTACCGGCGGCGATCGGGGCCAAGGTCGGGCGTCCCGACAAGATGGTGTGGGCGATCGACGGCGACGGCTGCTTCCAGATGACCGCGCAGGAGCTCGTGACGGCGAGCGCCGAACGCATCCCCATCAAGGTCGCGATCCTGAACAACGCGTACCTCGGGATGGTCCGGCAGTGGCAGGAGCTCTTCTACGAGGAGCGCTACAGCGAGGTGTACCTCTCGCCCGACCTGCCCGACTACGTGAAGTGGGCCGAGGCGATGGGCTGCATCGGGATGCGCTGCGACACGCCGGAGGACGTCGTGCCCACGATCGAGAAAGCGAACGAGATCGACGACCGGCCCGTCGTCATCGACTTCCGCACCGACTACCGCGAGAAGGTGTACCCGATGGTGCCTGCCGGTGCATCGAACGACGACGTGATCCTCGATCCCGCGCACGACATCCCCGGAGGCCGCGACTGATGAACGGCGCGCCGCAGCACCACATCCTGTCCGTTCTCGTCGAGAACAAGTTCGGCGTGCTCACACGGATCGCCGGCCTGTTCGCCCGGCGCGGGTTCAACATCGTCTCGCTCGCCGTCAGCCCCACGGAGGACGAGCGCTTCTCGCGCATGACGATCGTGGTCGATGCCGAGTCGACCCCGCTCGAGCAGGTCACGAAGCAGCTCAACAAGCTGATCCCCGTCATCAAGATCGTGGAGCTGCCTCCCGGCGATGCCGTCGAGCGTGAGCTGATGCTCGTGACGGTCAAGGCCACACCCGAGGCCCGCTCGCAGATCACCGAGCTGGCCGCGATCTTCGAGGCCAAGATCGACGACGTCGGGTTCGAGGCGATGACCATCCAGGTGGCCGGCCCACCGAGCAAGCTCGACGCGATCTCCGACCTGCTCCAACCGTTCGGCATCGTCGAGCTCCAACGGACCGGCCGCATCGCGCTGCCCAAGCTCTCGCGGCGTCCCGCCCGCCTCCGCGCCGTCCGCGGCGCGCGCGTCGGCTGAGTCGAGCGGACGCGGCGCCGCCGCCTCGGATAGCCTGAACGGCCGCCACGAACCAGAAACCGGAGACTCCGAACGATGCCCGCCACCATCTATTACGACGACGACGCCGACCTGGGGCTGCTGCAGGGCCGCAAGGTCGCGGTCCTCGGGTACGGCTCGCAGGGGCATGCCCACGCCCTCAACCTCAAGGAGTCGGGCGTCGACGTGCGGGTCGGGCTGCGCGACGGCTCGGGCTCGTGGAAGAAGGCCGAGGCCGCCGGCCTGCGCGTCGTCAGCACCGCGGACGCGTGCCGGGAGGCCGACGTGATCATGGTCCTCCTGCCCGACACCGAGCAGGCGCGGGTCTACAAGGAGGACATCGAGCCCAACCTGAACGACCGCGACTCGCTCGCCTTCGCGCACGGCTTCAACATCCACTTCGGGCAGATC
>DASRHL010000258.1:0-3839 GCA_035650535.1 Acidimicrobiia bacterium | reverse complement strand
GCAGGCCGACGAGCCCCTCGAGCATCGAGCGCATGCCCTTCGACAGGCTCGCGTACGCGTCGTACTGGTTCGCCCAGACGGTGTCGCCCCCGTACGGCGGTACCTCGAGCGCGTACAGGATCGAGCCGAACGGCGGCTCGGGCAGGAACGAGAAGTCGGAGTGCCACAGGCTGCCGAACGTGTAGTGCTGGCGCTCCTCGGCCTCGCGCACGACCGCGATCACCTCGGGATGCCCGGCGACGGGCTCGACGAACGGGACCGGGCTGTAGGGCCCGAACCGGCGGGAGAACGCGACCTGCTCGTCGGGGGTGAGGCGCTGGCCCCGGAAGAACACGACGTGGTGGTCGAGGATGGCGCGCCGGATCTCGGCGACGACGTCGTCGTCCTCGACGCCGTGCGCGAGGTCGACACCCCCGACGACCGCGCCGCACGCGCCGGCGACCCGCTCGACCGTGATGCGGCGGTAGAGGTGGCCCTCGGGCGCGGCCGGCACCGGGATCAGCGGCACCTCGACCGGATCGACTCCCAGCGTCATGCGCGAAGCATAGGGACGCGGCCCGACTTGCGCACCGAACGGACGTTCGGGTAGCGTCTTGGGCGGCTTCCCGACTTCCCCTTCGGTTGCCGATCGACTCCCCGGAGGGGAACATGTCGCCCGATGAACGCACACGCATCGAACTGGCGCAGCGCCTCGCCGAGCTCTTCGGTGACGATCTCGCGGCGTACCTGATGGAGACCGTCCCTCCGTTCTCGTGGCACGAGGTCGTGACGAAGAGCGATCTCCGCGATCGCACTGACCTGATCCGTGCCGAGGCCCGTGAGCTGCAGCAGGAGACGATCGCGGTCTTCCGCGGTGAGCTCGTGCAGAGTACGCGCCAGATGACGTACGGCACGGTCGCCGCGATGGGCGTCGTGGCGGCGTCGATCATCGCCGCCGTCAAGCTCTGACGGCTCCCCCGTGTACGTCGACGCCGACGGGCACGTCATGGAGCCGGCCGACCTGTGGGTCGACCGGATGGACCACGACCGCTGGGACGACCTGATCCCGCACTACGTCGCCGAGGACGCCGACGGCCGCGACTCGTGGTACGTGGGCGGCGTCCGGCGCGCCGCGGGCTCCGCGATCTTCGGCTGCTCGGCCGGCTTCGACCCCGAGGAGCTGCTCGCGCGTCCCTGGAAGTACACCGAGGGTCACGCCGGCGCGTGGGATCCCGCGGCTCGGGTCCGGACGCTCGACGACGAAGGCATCGACGCGACGGTCCTCTACCCGAGCCTCGCGCTCACCTTCGGCCCGCTCGACCCGATCGACGCCGTGCGCGACCCGCAGTTCGTCGCCGCCCTGCACCGCGCCTACAACGACTGGATCGCCGAGTTCTGCTCGTACGCGCCCGACCGGCTGTACGCGGCGGCCGCCGTTCCGTTACAGCGCGTCGACCTCGCGATCGCGGAGGCGCAGCGGGCGGTCGGCGAGCTCGGGCTCTGCGCCGTGTTCATCCGCTCCGCCTCGTACTTCGAGGACGCGCCGTTCAGCCACCCGCGCTACGACCCGTTCTGGGCCGCGTGCCAGGAGCTCGGCGTCCCGGTCGGGCTGCACCCGGCGACGCACACCGACCTGCCCAACGCGGCGCGCCTGTTCAACCTGATCCGGCGCAGCGCCGACATGGCCGTCACCAACAAGGTGTCGGACGCGGTGACCGGCGGCACGGCGATGAGCATCGCGGTCGGGGCGCCGGTCGACGCGATCGTGTCGCTGGGCCGGCTGCTGCTCGGTGGCGTGTGCGAGCGGTTCCCCGATCTGAAGTTCCTGGTGCTCGAGTCGGGCGGGGGCTGGGCGGCGTCGATCCTCGAGCGGATGGACGAGGAGATCGAGGCCAACCCGCAGGAGGCCCGCTGGCTCACGATGAAGCCGAGCGAGTACTTCCGGCGCCAGTGCTGGATCAGCTTCGAGCCCGACGACCCGACGCTGCCGCGCCTGGCCGACCTCATCGGCGTCGACCGCATCCTGTGGGCGTCCGACTTCCCCCACTCCGACGCGATCTATCCCGGCACGATCAAGGCGCTGGACGACACGATCGCCCCGCTCGCCGAGGAGGTGAAGGAGCGCATCCGGGGCGCGAACGCGGTCGACGCGTACGACCTCACGTCGCGGTAGCCACGCCACGGTAGCGACGCCGCGGCCGGCCGCCGGCGCGGTTCGGTCAGTCGGGCGGGCCGGTGATGGCCGACTCGATGTCGACCGCGAAGCCGAGCTCGACCGGGTTGCCGGCCGTGTCGTGGACGACGATGAGGTTGCGGCCGTCCTGCTTGGCCTGGAACAGCGCACCGTCGGCCCGGGCGATCGACGCCGCCAGGTCCTCGCCGTCGCGTGCCTCGACGATGCCGAAGCTCGCCGTGAAGCTCGGCAGGCCTGCGGCCCGCACCGCGTTGGTCAGCTTCGTGCGGAACAGATGCATCGCGGCCTGGGCGTCGGGCGCCTTGCAGTCGGGGAGGACGACGGCGAACTCCTCGCCGCCGTAGCGGCACACGAGGTCGGAGGCGCGCAGGGCGGCCTTCAGGGTCTGAGCGAACAGGCGCAGGGCGCGGTCGCCGGTCTCGTGACCATAGGTGTCGTTGAGCGCCTTGAAGTGATCGAGGTCGGCCATCACCACACTGAACGAGATGTCGTCGGCGCGCAACGTGCGGACCCGGTTCTCGAGCGAACGCCGGTTGAGCAGCCCGGTGAGGCTGTCGGTCGCGGCCTGGAGCTGCGTGTCGGCGACCATGCGCAGCAGCCCGATGCGCGCGCCGGCGAGGTTGGCGAGCGTGGCGAGGTCGTGGATGGCGGCCTCGTCGAACGCGGCGCCCGGCTCGCCGGTCGCGTGCACGACGCCGACCGTCCGGCCCATGATCGACACCGGCACGCACACCGCCGAGCAGCCGCCCTGCGGCCGGCCTCGCAGCTTCGGGCACGCGTCGAGATCGTCGCTGTCGGCGAAACGCTGGATCTGGGCGCGCCGTGCGGCGGGGCAGTGGTCGGGCGAGTCGACGCCGCACATCGGCGGCTCACCAGTCGGCGACGACACCGCCATGCGCGAGAGGTGCGCGTGGCTGTTGTCGGCGAGCAGCAGCTCGACGGGCGACTCGGGCAGCGTCGCCGCGAACGCCCGCTCCACGGCGTCGATCACCTCGGTCTCACCTTCGGCCATCTCGAGCGCGTTGGCGAGCCGGGTCTCGAACTCCTGGCGGCGCACCTGCGTGGTGCGGCGCATCGCCTCCTGCTCGGCGTGGTCGAGCGCGGTGTGCAGCTCGCGCTCGAGGCCGTCCATCAGCGCGTTGGTCTCGTCCTGCTGGCGGAATCCGGCGCGGCACATCAGGAGCACGAGCGGGCCGACCATCACCGCCATCGCGGCGCCGGCCACGAGGTAGCTCGCGCTCCCGCCGGCGAGCTGGGCGCCGACGTAGGCCGCCGGGATCGCCAGCGCGCCGTCGACCAGCAGGCCGATCCACGGCAGGACGCCCGTGAGCTTCTGCATCCGCTCACGCGAGGCGCGGTACTCCGCGGTCGCGTTGGTGATGCCCTCTCGCGTGATCATGACGGCCCTCCCGACCGCGCCGCCGCAGGCAGTCGACGCGGGCGGCGGATCTTCCAGGACCCATCGGCGGGAATCCCGCAGCCTTGAGCCCGTTCACTCAGCGTGGCGGGCTGGTCAGACGGCCTCGCTCGGGTGTCCGCCGGGGAGTGGCAGCGGGAAGCGGGCCGTCACGCCGCCGTCGACCGCCAGCACCTGGCCGGTGACGTAGCCGGCGAGCGGGGAGGCGAGGAAGAGAACGGCGTTGGCGATGTCGTCGGGCGTGCCGGG
>DASRHL010000257.1:0-6227 GCA_035650535.1 Acidimicrobiia bacterium | reverse complement strand
CCGGTCGACTGCGACGCGTAGATCCGGTCGGAGTCGATCGGGGAGCCGGCGAGGTGGTAGATCTCCCAGCCGCCGAAGAACGGCCCGGCCACGTCCCAACGCCTCCGGGCGCCGTCCGCGGTCAGGACGAAGGCGCCCTTCCGGGTGCCCACCAGGACTCGTACGCCGCTCATCTCGTCGGTCGCCTCCTGCTCCGTTGGTCGAAGTCTCGGTCGTCGGGCGCGGGCCGCCGCCGGGCGCGGCCGCACGAAGAGTCGACTCCCGGCCCGCCCGGAACTCATCGGTCGGCGCGAGTCAGCCTCGCGTGACCAGCAGCACGGTGGCGAGCGCACCACAGCCGAGGACGGTGAAGGTGACGTAGTCGCCGACGTGGCCGGTCTGGGTCGCCCGGATCCAGCGCACCGGCTGCAGGAACGCCCGCGGCACGCGCCGCGAGGCGCGCCGGACGGAGCGACGGCCGAACACGGCGACGGCGGCGACGGCGAGCGACCCTCCGACCGTCACCAGCGTCAGCGCGTCACCACCGGCGGAGGCATCGCTCGGCTCGCCCGCACGGACCGTCTCGCGGAACCTCCCGTGCGGGGCGTTCGCGAGCTCGAAGCGTGTCGCCGCTCCGTGCGCGTGGCCCGAGAGCGACGGCACGAGGCCGAGCCCGAGCGCGGCGACGAGGAGCGCGCAGGCCGGGCCCGCGAGCAGCGCGCGCCCGAACCCGTGCAGACGGGCGTCGCGCTCGATCGCCTCCTCGCCGGCGGCGCGCGACGACCGGTCGTCGGGCGCGCGCATCCCCCAACCGAGGAAGACGCGGGCGCCGACGCGCAAGATCGAGCCCGCAGTGAGGATCGACGCCAGTGTCACGACGGCCACGATCCAGCCGTAGCCGGCGTGGTCGAGCGCGTCGTCGAGCAGCACCTTGCCGACGGTCGTCCCGAACGGCGGCAGCCCGGCGAGGGCGAGCGCGCCCACGAAGAACACGAAGGGAGTGAACAGGAGCGTGCGTCCGAGCCCGTGCAGCGCGCGCTCCGACACCGTCCCGAACTGGTGCACGAGGACGCCGACGGCCAGGAACAACGCGGCCTTCACGAGCCCGTGGGCGACCAGCCAGACCCCGGCTCCGGTCAGGCCGGCGGCGTCGAGCAGCGCGAACCCGACCAGGAACGTCCCGACGTGGCTGAGCGTCGAGAACGCGAGGAGCCGCTTCAGGTGATGCTGGACGCAGCACATCGCGGCACCCAGCAACATGGTCGCGATTCCGAGGACGAGCAGGACCGTCCGCAGGGTTCCGGTGTCGAACGCGCCGGGAAAGACCGTCCAGTAGACGCGAGCGACACCGTAGAGACCGAGCTCGACCATCACGCCCGAGAACAGCGCGCACACCGGCGCCGGCGCGACCGCGTGCGCGTCCGCCAGCCAGAAGTGGAACGGTGAGGCGCTCGACGCGACCGCCCGCGTGGCGCTGCTGCACTACTCGCCCGTGAAGGACACGCTGGCCGGCGAGCGGCTGGAGATCTACCCGTTCCTGGGCAGCTACCTCCTCGCGGAGGCGATCGACCACGCCGGCGCGGACCTCGTCGTCCACGGGCACGCGCACAACGGGACGGAGAAGGGCGTGACGCCGGGCGGGATCCGCGTGCGCAACGCCGCGCAGCCCGCGATCCACCAGCCGTACGCGTTGTACACGATCGGCAACGGCGCGCACGCGGGCGGCGGGCCATCCGGGTTGCAGGAGGCCGAGCCCACGGGCTGACACAATCCCGGCGTTCCGCGACACCTCGACCTGAGAGCCGGGTGAGAGATCCGTCGAAGGCGCGCGCGGCGTCGTCACTACGCTCGCCGCGGTGCCTCGGTTGCGTGCCGCCGGTCTCGCGCTCGGGGTGGCGGTCGTCCTCTACATCCCGGCGGTCGCGGTGTGGGCGGCGATCGACGGCGCGAGCGCGTCGTCGCAGCATCGGACCACGACGGCTGCGACGGCTGCGACGGCTGCGACGGACGGGAAGGGATCGCACGCGTCGCGCCACCGCGACACGACCATCCGCGGCACCCGGCAGGTCCTGCACGTCGCTGTTCCCGGGACCCGCACGACGCGCGACGTGATCGTGTACCGGCCCGACGTGCCCGACAGCGCGTCGTTGCCGGTCCTCTACGTCCTCCACGGGTCGCCCGGCGCGGCCGGCGACCCGTTCGCCGCGGGCCTGCCCCAGATCGTCGACCGGCTCGTGGCCGCCGGGTACCCGCCGTTCGTGCTCGCCGCTCCCGATGGCAACGGGACCAAGCACCCCGACACCGAGTGGGCGAACGCGGTCGACGGTACGGACCAGTTCGAGACGTTCGTGACGAAGGACGTGATCGACGCCGTCGAGGGCGCGAACCGTCGCGACCGGAGCCGCCGTGCCATCGCGGGGTTCTCGATGGGCGCGTACGGGGCCGTGAACCTGGCGATGCGCCACCCCGACCTGTACGGCCAGGTCGTCGCGCTCGCGGGCTACTTCCACGTCGACGACCCGTCGGGCGTCTTCGGTCACGAGCTCGCTGCGATCGATGCCAACACGCCGGAGCTGCACCTCGCGAACGCGCGCCGCGAGCGCCTGCTGGTGGTCGACGGCGACCAGGGGAACGACCGGGTGGTCAAGGGCGAGTCGAAGCTGTTCGTGCAGCAGCTCGTTGCCGCGCACGTTCCCGTCTCGTACGAGCTGATCCCCGGTGGTCACAGCTGGAGCTTCGTCGCCTCCGCGTTTCCCGACGTGGCCCGCTTCCTCGACGCGGACTGGTCGACACTGCGGCCGGCACCCCCCGAACCGCCGATGTTCACCCGCCACCAGGCGACCGGGCGCTGGCAGGGGAAGGAGTCGGGGGCGACCGTCGACGTCGCGCTGGTCGCCGCGACCGACCCCCGTGTCCAGCGGTTGGAGGCGGTCCGGACGCTCCTCGGCGCGGGCCCCGTGAGCTACGTCGTCGTCACGATCGACGACGCCGCGACGGCATCGGCCGCGTACTCGCTCTCCAAGGTCTCCTTCGTCGACCGCGCCGGCCGTACGGTCGACGCCAACCCCGTGCCCGCCGTCCTCGACGAGTGGCTGACCGCGTCGGCGCGGCCCCGCGACCGTGCCGACGGAGGGAACGCGCCCAACCGGCGTGACGGCCCCAGCCCGCAGGCCGCCGCCGCGGTCCGCGCTGCCGAGCGCGGCATCGCCACCTCGACGTCCGTCGCGCCCGGCCACTCGACCACGGCCGTGCTCGTGACGACGAGCGCGGTGCACGGCGTCGAGCTCGTCTTCGTCGGCGACAGCTACGGGGACGAGACGCTGACCCGCGTCGGCTGACCGGCGCCGGCTGCCGGCATTCAGCGCCCCTTCATCTTCCTTTCATGTCCGTCAGGGCCTGATTGGCTCGTGACCGAGGTCACGCACGACCTGCTGACGCTCGAACCGGTGCGGCGCCCCCTGCGGGCATCCCTCGCGCGCGGGTCCGGGCCCGCGGTCCCCTGGGTCGCGATCGCGCTCGCGGCCTCCGTGGCGGTGACCGGCCTCGTGACGGGCGCGTACTGGCACGAGATCCCGCGGAGTCTCGGCCACCGGTTCTCGACCGGTTGGCCCGCGCTCGAGGACGGCCGGTGGTGGTCGCTCGCGTCCTCGTTCGTCCTCACCCGCGACTGGTTCATGGTCACGTCGATGCCGGTCTGCCTCGTCGTGGTGCTCGGGCTCTACGAGCGCCGGGCCGGGCACACCCGCACGCTGCTCGTGGCGGTCGTGGGCCACGCCGTCGGGACCGTGCTGCTCTCGCTGCTCTTCGCGCCGTTCACGCTGACCCATGTCCCGATGCTCGTGAAGGCGGGCAACAACCTCGACTACGGCGGTTCGATGGCGATCGCGGCGGGCTTCGGCGCGCTCGCGTCCCGTCTCGACGACGGCCTCGTCCGCCGCCTGGTCGTCGCGATCACCCTGATCGCCCTCGTCGCGCACCACCAGATGGCCGACTGGGGCCACCTCGTCGCGGTCCCGCTCGGTTACGCGGTCGACAAGGTCCACCTCGGGCGCCACCAGGAGGTCGCCAGGTGAGCGCGGTCGCCCCGCGTTGGCGCCGGGTGCCGATCCTCGCGGTCGTGCTCGCCGTCCCGATCGCGGTCGGCGCGCTCGACCGTACGCCCGCGGTGCGCGACGTGGTGCAGTGGCTCTGCTCGTACTCCCCGTCGCGACTCGTCCACGGCGCGGTGTGGACACTCCCCGCGTCGGCGCTCCTCGAGGCGCAGCCCGCGCGGCTCGGCGCGAACGTGCTCGTGCCGACGGTCGTCTTCGCTCCCTATCTCCTGTGGGTCGGTACGGGCCGGGCGCTCCGGACCTTCTTCGCCGGTCACGTCGTGGCGACGCTCGCCGCGGCCGCGGCGATCCTCCTGGGCGTCCTCACGGGGTCCGCCGTCGCGCACCGCCTCTACACCATGCACGACAACGGAGTCTCGGCCGGCCTGTCGGCCGCGGCCGGCGCGCTCGGTGTGCTGCTCTGGTTCTCGCGGGCTCGCCCGCTCGCGGCTCTCGTGCTCGGCGTGGTGCTGGTGCTCTTCACGTACCGCATCGCGAGCGAGAGCGTCGGTGCGACCCTCGCCGACGGCGAGCACCTCCTGGCGATCGCCGTCGGCGCGGCCGTCGAGCTCCGCCGCCGCCTGTCGGCCGCACGTCCACCACGATCCATCCCGGCGCGCCCGTCGTACGCGCCCTGACCAGTGAGGTTGCGGGGGTTGCAGACCAGCACCATCGACTCGGATGCTCACCGTCGCGCCCGGCGGCTCGGTTTGGCCGTTGTGGCGATCGGCATCCTGAACCTCGTGTCGGCGTTCTCACCCTGGGTCGACCGGCACGTCGAGTTCATGGATCGCGCGCTGACACCCGGTGTGCCCGACCTCGCGTCCGGCACCGCGGCGACGCTCGGCGTGGTCCTCGTGCTCGTGGGTCGGGGCCTCGTCCAGCGGCGCCGCGTCGCCTTCTGGACGGCCGTCGCCGCGACCGCGCTGTCGACCGTCGCGCAGGTGTTCGAGGGGAGCGACCGGCGCGTCGTGATGGTGTCGCTGGTCGTGCTCACGCTCCTCGTCCTCAATCGGCGCGTCTTCCTCGTCGCGGTCGACCGCCGGCGGGCACGCAGCGTCGCGGTCGCCGTCCCCGCTGTGTTGGGCGCGATCGTCGTGTACGGACTCGTCGGGCTCACGCTCGAACGGAGCGGGATCCGTCCGTCGCTGACGCTCTCGCGTGGACTGGCCGAGATCGGGGCCCGGTTGGTCGGCCGGTCGGGCCCGCTGCACCTGCCAACCGACTACGTGTGGCTGCCCGTGTCGATCACCGTGCTCGGCGGCGTCGCCGCGTTCGTCCTGATCGTGTACCTGCTCGCGCCGATCCGCGAGCACGTGCGGTCGCACGACGCCGACCGGCTGCGCGTGCGCGAGCTCGTCGACCGGCCGGACGGCGACACCCTCGACCCGTTCGCGCTGCGGACCGACAAGCGGTACGTGTTCAGCCCGGACGGCTCGGCGGCCGTCGCCTATCGCTACCTGAGCGGCGTCGGCCTCGCGAGCGGTGATCCGGTCGGCGACCCGGCGGCGTTCGACGGCGCCGTGGGCAACTTCCTGCGCCTCTGCCAGCGCAGCGGCTGGCGGCCCGCGATCCTCGGCGCGCGCGCCGACCTGCTCCCGCTGTACGAGGCGCACGGGTTGCGCAGCCACTACCTCGGCGACGAGGCCGTGATCGACGTCGCCTCCTTCGGGCTCGAGGGCCGTCGGATGCGGCCGGTGCGCCAGGCATGCCAGCGGATCACGAACGCGGGATACACGACCGAGATCCACCGCGAGGGGGAGCTCGGCGAGCCGTTGCGCTCGGAGCTCGCCGACCTCGCGCACCGGGCGCGCCAGGGCGCACCCGAGCGGGGCTTCTCGATGGCGCTCGACGCGTTGCTCTCGGGGCGTGACGCCGACTGCGTCGTCGTCGTCACCCGTGACGACACCGGCGTCCCCGTCGCGTTCCAGCGGTACGTGCCCTGCATCGGCGGTCGCGGGCTCTCGCTCGACGCGATGCGCCGAGAGCGCACCGGGCCCAACGGCGTGAACGAACGGATGATCGCGGACGTCGTGGCATGGGCGCGGGACCGCGGGATCGAGCAGGTGTCGCTCAACTTCGCGTTCTTCCGCGCGTTCCTGGAGGAGAACGCCCGACTGTCGGGCCTGCAGATGCTCGAGGCCTGGATCGTGAAAC
>DASRHL010000256.1:0-11501 GCA_035650535.1 Acidimicrobiia bacterium | reverse complement strand
TTGGGGCGGAAGCGGCGCGTGTCCCAGTCGCCGGCGGGGTAGAGGCCGGCCCCGGCCCGGAGGCTGGCGGTCGTCAACACGAGCAGCGGCATGGCGTCGACGAACCGTCCGGCCGGCATGGTCCACTCGATGGCCGGGCTGTCGTCGTCGGTGGCGTCGGCGAAGAACTCGGCGTTCCCACCCGGCGCGCCTTCGGCCGGCACGAGGGCGACGCGTCGACCGAGCCACGCGGACAGGGCCGAGTCGCTGGCGGGTCCGGCGCCTCGGACGCGACGACCGTCGGGGAGCGTGATCTCCGGCTCGCCGTCGTCGGTCATCGTTGCCGCGCCGAGGAGCAACCGCGGCTCGCGGCGACCGGTGAGGATGCGACCGGTGTCCTCGTCGCGGATGCCCCAGCGGCGATCGCCGCGCAATCCGTCGGCCTCGACGTCGGCCTCGGCGAGCTGCTCGCCGCGGAGCGACTTGACCGGATAGCGCCAGAGGCCGGCGACCCGCGGTGCAGTCATCGGCACCCCGACTCCTCCTCGCTCCGCGCCCCGCCTGTCGTACCGTGCGTCTCAGCTCGTCGTGAAGGAGGAGCCATGCCCAAGTACCTGGCGCTGTTCTCGTATTCGGACGAAGCCATGGCGGCGATGATCGAGAACCCCGCCGACCGCGAGCCGGCGGTTCGGGCGGTCCTCGACAGCGTCGGGGGCCGGCTCGAGTCGTTGTACTGGATGTTCGGCGCGCACGACGGGATCGCCATCGTCGAGGGTCCTGACTCGGTGAGCATGGCCGGGATCAGCGCGGCCATCCGCAGCACGGGGAGCATACGGTCCGAGACGCACGAGCTGTTCTCGACCGCCGACATCCGCCGCATCCTCGACACGGCGGGCCGGGCGCGCACGACCTTCACGGAGCCCGGTCATCCGGCGACGTAGGAGGCGTGTCCCGGCCGTCCCATCAGCCGTCTTCCCGGTGCGCGGCCGTGCCGATGACGGCGCTCAGCTCGCCGTGAGCCCGTTGTCGATCGTGTAGATCGCGCCCGTGATCGAGCGCGCCTCGTCGGACGCGAGGAACGCGAACAGGGCCGCGACCTCCTCGGGCTCGGCCATGCCCCGCATCCCGGCCATGCGGGTCATGTGGTCGGCATCCATGTCGGCGGGGAACGCCGCGTTCGCCGCGATGTTCGTGTTCGTGCCCGCGGGCGCGATCGCGTTGACCCGCAACGGCCGCTTGAGGAATTCGACGGCCAGGGAACGCGTCAGCTGGACGATCCCGCCCTTGCTCATGCAGTAGGCGGCCGAGTACGGAACGCCCTGCAGCCCGGCGTTCGACGCGATGTTGACGATGTTGCCGTCCGCCTCGAGCAGGTGGGGGATCGCCGCCTGCGCGAGGAAGAAGCAGGCGTCGAGGTTGACGGCCATGATCCGGCGGTAGTCGTCGCGCGTGAACTCCGTCGTGTTGCCGGCGAGGTAGATCCCGGCGATGTTGCCGAGCACGTCGAGGCGGCCAAGCTCGCCCACGCACGCCGCCACGGCGTCGACACACGCGTCGGGATCGCCGAGGTCGGCCCGGCGGATCGCGAGGGGAGCCGGCGCCTTGCCCTGGGTGGCCTCGAGGCCCGCCTGGTCGACGTCGACCGCGAACACCGAGGCGCCCTCGGCCGCGAGGCGAAGTGCGACGCTGCGGCCGATCCCCGAGCCGGCGCCCGTGACGAGCGCCACCTTGCCGCCGAACCGCTGTGAATCGCTCGTCGCCACCATTCGCTCAGCCCAGGACGTACTCGTCGGGAACGGCCGCCCGCGTCCATTGCCAGTACAGGTCGAGGGGCCACGGCGACAGGGTGTAGATCTTGCCCTGCGGGTTCTTGTAGTGGCTGTGCTCGATCGACGGGTGCGACCAGATGAGCTGGTCGATCTCCGTGCGGTACCGCTCGACGTACTCGTCGTGGGCGTCCTTGCGTACCTCGATCGACCGCGCGCCCGACGACAGGACCTGGTGGATGCAGTCCATCGCGTAGTGGATCTGGCATTCCGAATGGAAGAACAGGCTCGCGCCGTGCGCCAGGTTGGTGCCCGGCCCGTACATGCAGAAGAGGTTGGGGAAGTTCGGGATCGTGATGCCGAGGTACGCCGTCGGTTCGTCACCGAACTGCTCACGGAGCGAGACGCCGTTGCGCCCGGTCACGTCCATCGACGCGAGGAAGTCGTTGTGCTGGAAGCCGGTCGCGTAGCAGATGACGTCGGCCTCGTGCAGCACGCCGTCGGCGGTGACGATGCCTTCGGGAACGACACGCTCGATCGGCGTGTGCTCGAGCTCGACGTTCGGCTTCTTCAACGTGCGCAGCCACGAGCCGTCGTCCTGCAGGATCCGCTTCCCCATCGCGGGGTAGTCGGGGATCGACTTCGCGATCAGGTCGGGCCGGTCCTCCAGATGCATCGTGATCCACGCGGTGAGCTGCCGGCGCCGCTGCTCGTTCGTCTCGTTGACCGCGATGCCGTCGGCACCGCGGAAGGAGGGATCGATCCGGTACGGGTCGGTCCCCATCGAGAGACCGGGGTACAGCATGATGAAGCGGAACCACCGCGCGTAGAAGGGCAGGTGCCGCATCGCCCACCGGTCGCCCGGCGGCACCTTCGCGTGGTAGAGCGGGTTGGGCAGCATCCACTGCGTCGTGCGCTGGAAGATCGTCAGGTGCGCGACCTCGTCGGCGATGGTCGGCGCGATCTGGAAGCCGGTGGCGCCGGCGCCCACGAGCGCGAACCGCTTGCCCGCGATGTCGAGTCCGTCGGGCCAGCGGGCCGAGTGGAACGACGGACCGGCAAAGGTCTCCATCCCCGGGATGCGCGGCATCCGCGGGATGTTCAGCGAGCCGACCGCGCTGATGACGAAACGCGCCTCGAGGGTCTCGCTCGAGCCGTCGGGGTTGCGGATGCCGACGCGCCACGAGCTGGTCGGATCGTCCCAGCGGAGGTCGGTGACCTCGGTGCCGAACCGGCAGTGCGGCCGGAGCCCGTACTTGTCGAGGACGCGCACGAAGTAGTCGCGCAACTCGGGCTGCTGGCAGAAGTACTCCGTCCAGTGGTGGGACGGCTCGAACGCGTAGCAGTAGTGGTGGCTGCCGACGTCGACGCGGGCACCCGGGTACCGGTTCTCCCACCAGGTGCCACCCGGGCCGTCGTCCTTCTCGACGATGACGAACGGGAGACCGGCCTGCGTGAGCCGGATGCCGGCGAGGATGCCGGAGAGCCCGCAGCCGATCACGACGACCCGTGACTGAGCCTTCGCGTCGTCGGTCACCTCGTCGCCCCAGGCGATCACGCCGCTGTCCGCGCCGTCGAACTGCATGTCCTCGAGGAACAGCGGCACCATGACGCCTTCGAGCGGCTTGCGGGCGAGGAACGCCATCATCTCGACGAGGATCTCGCGCGGCAGCTCGTGCGGAACGCAACCGGCGTCGCGGTAGGCCGCGATCGCCGGGACGGCGCGCTGCCGGATCTCGGCGAGCTCGTCGTCGCTCAGACCGCCCTGCACGTCGGACGAGATCGGCATCGCGTGCAGCGCCGTGTCACGGATCCACGACGGATCGCCCGTCATGTGCACCAGGGAGCACAGCAAGACCGGAACCGACACGTCCTCCAACGCGGCCGCGATGGCGGCGTCGTCGTCGGTGAACGGCTCACCGAGGTGCGGGTTCCGTCCGTCGCTCGTGTCTTCCCGCTCTCGCCGCTGCGCGCCGGGCCGCTCGCTCATGGCCCCCGAGCCTACGTCCGGGCGCGCGCGCCCGTGCGGGGCGGGTCGGCGGCCGTATGGTTGGCGGCGGGCGCAAGTGGGGGACGGGCGGATGTCCGATGGGGTGGTCCGATGACGTCGCCGGCGGGGCGGTTCACGGGGGTCGACGAGGGCCTCTCGGCGGGGGCGCGGGCGGCGCTCGGTCGGGCGGCGCGGGACGAGGTTCCGCCGGCCGCGCTTGCGGCGTGGGTGCCCCCGCCGGACCGTGACCCGATCGGGCTGATCGAGAGTCAAGCGGCGACCCGCGTACCCGAGCTCGTCCCGCTCCGGCACGCGCGCATGGCGGTGTCGCCGTTCACGTACTTCCGGGGCGCGGCGCTCCCGATGGCGGCCGACCTCGCGTCGACGCCGGGCTCGGGGTTGACGGCGCAGCTCTGCGGCGACGCGCACCTGGCGAACTTCGGGTTCTTCGCCTCGCCGGAGCGGCACCTGACCTTCGACGTGAACGACTTCGACGAGACGGCGCCCGGACCCTTCGAGTGGGACGTGAAGCGCCTCGCCGCGAGCCTCGAGATCGGCGGGCGCGACGACGGGTTCACCACCAAGGACCGCGGTCGCATCGTGCGGCACGCCGTGCGCTCGTACCGCGAGGCGATGCGCGAGTTCGCGAGCCTGCCGATTCTCGACGTGTGGTACGCCCACCTCGACATCGACGATCTGCTTCCACGCTTCCACGCGCTGCTCGACGAGCGACGCACGCCGAGCGTCTGGGCGTCGATCGTGAAGGCCCGCGCCCACGACAGCCTGCAGGCGTTCGAGAAGCTCTGCCATGTCCGCGACGGCGAGCCGCGCATCGTTCGCGAGCCGCCGCTCATCGTGCCGATCGAGGACTTCGTGACCGGCTCGGGGCGGGCCGAGCTCCTGGCCGCGCTCGAGGGAATCGTCGAGTCGTACATGCAGACGCTCCAGCACGACCGTCGCCACCTGCTCGGGCAGTACCGCTTCGTCGACCTCGCCCGGAAGGTGGTCGGTGTGGGAAGCGTCGGGACGGCGACGTGGATCGCGCTCCTCGTCGACCGGGCCGACGACTCGCCGCTGTTCCTCCAGGTCAAGGAGGCGCAACCGTCGGTGCTGGAGCGCTTCACCTCGGCAAGTACGTTCGAGAACCACGGTGAGCGCGTCGTCGCCGGGCAACGGCTGATCCAGGCGGCCAGCGACATCTTCCTCGGCTGGGACCGGGTCGCGTGGGACGGCATCGAGCGCGACTACTACCTACGCCAGTTGCGCGACTGGAAGGGGTCGGCGGACGTCGCCGGGATGACGGTCGCGGGCATGGAGCTCTGGGGCCGGATGTGCGGCTGGACCCTCGCCCGCGCCCACGCCCGCACCGGCGACCGCCTCGCGATCGCGGCGTACCTCGGCAAGTCGGACACGTTCGAGCGCGCGATCGCCGACTTCGCCGCCGCGTACGCCGACCAGAACGAGCGCGACTACGGGCTGATGGTGGCCGCGATCGCGTCGGGCCGCCTGGCCGCCGCCACACCGGCCCCCGCGAAGCGAAAGCGCGGGCCGCAGTAGGCGCCTGCCGCCGGTTTCGGAAGCGGCGCTCCGGACCACTTGACTTCAAGTTCACTTGAACTCGTATCGTGCGTCGTCGTTCGAGGTCCCCTCGTCGAAAGGGCAGCACGTGACCGAACCCGCCCTCCGGCTCGGCGTCGTCATCGGGAGCACCCGCGAAGGACGGTTCGCCGACGTCGTCGCCCGGTGGTTCCTCGGGCAGGTGCGCCGTCGGGACGACGTGGAGGTCGACGTCATCGATCTCGCCGCCGTCGACCTGCCGACGGTCCACCCCCGCGAACGGACGGCCCCGCTCCTCGCGTACCTCGACCGGATCGCACGCGCCGACGCATTCGTCGTGATCACACCCGAGTACAACCACGGCTACCCGGGCCCCCTGAAGCACGCGATCGACCTGGCCTACGAGGAGTGGCGTGCGAAGCCGGCCGGCTTCGTGTCGTACGGCGGGCTCGGCGGCGGCCTCCGAGCCGTCGAGCAGCTGCGGCAGGTGTTCGCGGAGCTCCACGTCGTCACGGTTCGCGACACCGTGAGCTTCCACCTGGCCCACCAGCAGTTCGACGAACGCGGAGAGCCGAGAGATGCGGCGGCGGTGAACGCGGCGGCCGCCGTGCTGCTCGACCAGCTCGTCTGGTGGGGTCGGGCGCTCCGGGCGGCGCGCGCGCTCGAAGCGGCCTAGCGATCCGCCGTGCGCGCCGTCGTCCTGCGGGAGTTCGGGCCGCCCGAGCGCCTGGTCGCCGAGGAGCTGCCCGAGCCGACCGCCGGCCCGGGCGAGGTCGTCGTGGCGGCCGAGCTCGCCGCGATCACCTTCGTGGAGACGCAGATGCGGTCCGGGCGCGTGCCGAACCCGGCGTTGCTGCCGACGCTGCCGGCCGTCCTCGGCAACGGCATCGGGGGAGTGGTCGCCTCGGTGGGCGCGGGCGTCGATCCGCGCCTGGTGGGCCGGCGCTTCGTCACGACCACCGGAGGGTCGGGCGGCTACGCGGAGTGCGCGGCCGTGGCCGCGGAACGTCTCGTCGAGGTCCCCGATCGGCTCCCCCTGTCCGACGCGCTCGCGCTCCTGGCCGACGGACGCACCGCGACCGCGCTCATGGACAGCGCCGCGATCGAGACGGGCGAGACGGTGCTCGTCGAGGCGGCCGCCGGTGGCGTCGGGACGCTCCTCGTGCAGCTCGCGCGCGACGCGGGTGCGACCGTGGTCGCAGTCGCCGGCGGAGCGAGGAAGGTGGCAATGGCGCGCGACCTCGGCGCTGCCGTCGCCGTCGACTACCGCGATCCGGGCTGGCCGGCCCGGGTCCGTGGCGCGGTCGGAGCGATCGACGTCGTGTTCGACGGCGTCGGCGGCGAGATCGGCGCGGCGTCGTTCGAGCTGCTCGCGGACGGGGGACGCTTCCTCTCGTACGGGATGGCGAGCGGCACGATGACCGCGGTCGACGAGGCCGAGGCGGCTCGCCGTCGTGTCGCGGTTCGCCGCCCGGCCGTCGCCGGGCTCGGGGAGATGAACGAGCTGACCCGCCGGGCCCTGCCCGACGCCGCAGCCGGTCGCCTCCGCCCCGTGATCGGCCAGACGTTCCCGTTGGTGGAGGCCGCGGACGCCCATGTCGCGATGGAGGCCCGGCAGACCATCGGCAAGACCCTGCTGGCCAGGGACCAGACCGCGACGAGGGTGCTCGTCTGAAGCGCAGCCTGCGGCGGCGCTCCGCGCCGGGCAAGCTGGGTCGGTGGAGCGGGGTTCGATCGTCTTCGTCAGCGGGCCGTCGGGCGTGCGGAGGACGACGACCGGCCGGCTGGTCGCGGCGGCGCTGCAGAACCACGTCCTCGGCGGCGCCGTCCTCGCAGCGGGCGACGCGGGCGCCGCCGCGGCCGCGGGGCTCGACGCGCTCGGCTCCGGAGACCTCGCCGGCACCGGCCCCCGCGAGGTGCCGTGGGCGCCGACGACCTGAGCCCCGCGTTGGTCGCGTGGCTCGCGGAGGCCACCGGTGCCACCCGGGTGACGGTCGCGCGCGGCGTGGGCGGCGCGTCGCGTGCGGGCCACGCGGTCGACGCCCACATGCCCGACGGCTCCACGCGCCCGCTGTGGCTCCGATCGGATCCCGGGTTCGGCCCCCAGTCCGGCACGAGGTACAGCCTGCGGCGTGAGGCGGCCGTCTACCGTGCGCTGGGGCCGACGCCGGTGCGCGTCGCCGAGCTGGTCGCGGTGCATCCCGACGAGCCGGCGTTCCTGCTCTGCCGGATCGAGGGCGAGAGCCGCTTCGACCGGATCGCCGACCCGGCCCGGCAGCGCTCGGTCGCCCGCCAGTTCGTCGAGCAGCTCGCCACGTTGCACCGGCTCGACCCGCGCCGGCTCGACCTGCCCGAGCTGGGCGAGCCGGGTCGGTTGGGCGACCACGTGCTCGACGAGATCGCGGAGTGGGAGCGCCAGTACGAGGCCGCGGGCGGCGGCGTCCCGGTCGTGACGCTCGCGTTCGCGTGGCTCCGGTCCAACCTGCCCGACGACGGCGACTGGCCGGTCGTGCTGGTCCAGGGCGACACGGGGCCGGGGAACTTCATGTTCGCCGGCGGCGAGCTCGCCGCGATCACGGACTGGGAGCTTGCACACTGGGGCGACCTGCACGACGACCTCGGGTGGATCCTCGTGCGCGACACCCTGGAACGGTTCCCCGATCTGGCCGACCGCCTGCGCGACTACGAGCGCTGCAGCGGCCACCGGGTCGACCGGGCGCGGCTCCGCTACTTCCGGGTGCTCGCGCAGGTGCGGGCCACCATCGGGACCCTTGCCGGCATCCGCGGCCGCGACGGGCGAGCCGAGATCGCGTGGCAGCTCATCTACAACACGCTGCACACCCGGTTGCTCGGCGAGTCGCTCGCGGACGCGGCCGGCGTCCCCGTTCCGCCGCCGCTGCCGGACGCGCACCGTTCGACGCCACGGTCGTGGGTCTACGACGTCGCGCTGCGCGACCTGCGCGAGGTCGTGCTGCCGGCGCTCGACGACCCGTTCGCGGCCACTCGGGCCAAGGGCATCGCCCGTCTGATGAAGCACCTCCAGGCCGCCGATGCCGACGGTCCGGAGCTCGACGCCGCCGAGCGGGCGGAGCTGACCGACCTCCTGGGGCGAGCGGTGGACGACGTCGAGGAAGGACGGCGGGCGGTGTGCGCCGCGCTCGGTGGCGGTGCGCTGGCCCCCGAGTCGGTGCTGCCCTACTGCCTGCGCCAGGCGGCACGTGACACCGCGCTGATGCGCACCGCCATGGGCGCCCTGGCCGAGCGGCACGTCACGCCCGTCGACCACGTGCTCGCAGGAGACGCCGCTTCGTGACCCAGGAACGTCCCGACGCGTGGGGCCTCGTACCCTCCGACGACCGCTTCCATCCACCCGAGACCGACGACCCGTGGTGGACGGAGACGGTCTGGTTCTCGTGGCTCGTGCCCGAGCGCAAGCTGCTCGGCTACTTCTATCCGGCGTTCCGGGCGAACCTGGGCATCCAGTTCGGCGGTGTCCTCGTCGTCGACGACAGCGCGACGCTGCCGTGGGAGCTCCCGGTGTTCGAGTGGAGCTGGCACGAACCGCTCGCCGCGCCACCCGACCTGCTCGACGCCCGCGAGCTGCCCGTCGGGATGCGTCTCGAATGCGTGGAGCCGGGCCGGGTCTTCCGCTTCGGCTGCAAGCGGGACGGCCTGTCGTTCGACCTCACCTTCGAGGCGCTCTGCCGGCCGCTGCTCACGCGCGAGGAACCGCCGTTCGACTACGGCGCGCACCTCGACCAGCCCGGGCGCGTCACCGGGCGGTTCGAGCTCGCCGGCGAGGCACTCGACGTCGACTGCATTGCGATGCGCGACCGTTCCTGGGGCATCCGTCGACCGCACCGCCAGCCCAAGATCGGCTACGACCACGCGACCGCCTCCGCCGACGACGGCTTTCTCACGATCTCGGTCGACCGCAGGGGCGACGACCGGGTCCTGCGCGGCTACCTGTTGCGTGAGGGCGTCTGGGCGAGCGTCGTCGACGGTGCTCGCACGGTCGTACGCGACTCCGAGTGCCGGCCCGCGTCCGTCACGGTCGACGCGGTCGACGAGCTCGGGCGCGCGCTCCACGCGGTCGGGCGGCCCGTGAGCCGCTGCGTCTTCAACGCGTACCCGCACATGTTCTGCTGGACGAGTCTCACGGAGTGGGAGTTCGACGGCGCGCGCGCCTGGGGCGAGGACCAGGATGTCTGGCATCCCGCCCGCTGGCGCGCTTTCGTGCTCGCCGACCGCGGCCGTCCGTGACGCGACCGCGGCGGGCGCCGCGTCCTCGCCGACGAGGTCGAGGACCCGAACGGTTCCGGTCAGCGGTTCGACGGGAAGCCGAGGTCGATGGCGCGGGCCGGGGTGTCGGGCCAGCGCGACGTCACGACCTTGGGCCGCGTGTAGAAGTGGATGCCCGCGGGCCCGTACATCCCGGTGTCGCCGAACAGTGACGCCTTCCAGCCGCCGAAGGAGTACGCGCCGACCGGGACCGGGATCGGCACGTTGATGCCGACCATCCCGACCTCGATCTCCCGTTCGAAGCGGCGGGCGGCTCCGCCGTCGCGCGTGAACAGCGCCACGCCGTTGCCGTAGGGGTTCGCGTTGACGAGCTCGATCGCGTCGTCGAAGGTGTCGACGCGCACGACGCTCAGCACGGGTCCGAAGATCTCGTCGTCGTACGCCCGCATCCCGGGCTCGACGCCGTCGAGCAGCGAGCACCCGACGAAGAAGCCGTCGCCGCGCGGAGCGCCGGTGCCGTCCACGACGACGGTGGCGCCCTCGCCGGCCGCGCCCTCGACGTACGACCGCACCCGCTCGCGGTGCTCCGCCGTGATCAGCGGACCCATCATCGAGCCGGGTTCGTCGCCCGGCCCGACGACCACGTCGGGGATCCGGGTCGCGATCGCGTCGACGAGTGGATCCGCGACGGGTCCGACGGCGACGACAACCGAGATCGCCATGCAGCGCTCACCGGCCGAGCCGTACGCGGCCGAGATCGCGGCGTCCGCGGCCGCGTCGACGTCGGCGTCGGCGAGGACGACCATGTGGTTCTTCGCGCCCCCCAGGGCCTGCACACGCTTGCCGTGCGCCGTGCCCGTCTCGTAGACGTGGCGGGCGACGGCGGTGCTCCCGACGAACGACACCGCGTCCACGTCCGGGTGCGTCAACAGGGCGTCGACCGCCTCGCCGTCACCCTGGACGACGTTGCAGACGCCGTCGGGGAAGCCGGCCCGCTGCACCAGCTCGGCGAGGAACAACGACGCAGACGGGTCCTTCTCCGAGGGTTTCAGCACGAACGTGTTGCCGCACGCGAGCGCGTCGGCGAGCATCCAGAGCGGCACCATGACCGGGAAGTTGAACGGCGTGATGCCGGCGACCACACCCACGGGTTGGAGCACGGTGTGCACGTCGACCCCGGTCGCGACCTCCGAGCTGTGGGCGCCCTTGAGAAGGTGCGGGACGCCGCACGCGAACTCGACGCACTCGAGCCCGCGCGCGACCTCACCCCGGGCATCGTCGTGCACCTTGCCGTGCTCGCGCGTGACGGTCGCCGCCAGGTCGTCGCGATGGGTGTCGAGCAGCTCGCGGAGGCGGAACAGCAGCGCGGCACGCCGGCTCGTGGGCGACGCACCCCAGTCGGTGGACGCGTCGACGGCGACCTTGACCGCGTCGGCGACCTCGGCGGCCGACGCGAGCGCGACCGCGCCGGTCTGCACCCCGCGGGCCGGGTCGAAGACCGGTGCCGCTCGCCCCGACGCCCCGGCGACCGCCCGCCCGCCGATCCAGTGGCCGATCGCGTCCACCGACTCGACCACGGTCAGAGCCGGTAGAGCTTGCGGGCGTTCTCGCCGTAGATCTTGCGGCGAACGTCGGGCGCGAGCGTGGCCATCTTCGCCTCGACCGTGTCGAGCGGGTTCGGGTAGAGGCACGTCGGGTGCGGGAAGTCGGTCTCGAACAGGATGCTGTCCTCGCCGACCGAGTCGATCAGCTCGGGCAGCTTGTTGCGGCTGTTCTCGAACCAGAACGTCGCGTAGAGGTTGGAGCGGAAGTACTCCGACGGCATCTTCTCCATCGCGGCGAGCTCGGGCGGCGCGTTCTCCGCCATCTCGTAGTCGAGCGCTTCCAGGATGAACGGGATCCAGCCGACGCCGCTCTCGACCGACACCATCTTCAGCTGCGGGTAGCGGTCGAAGATCCCCGAGAGG
>DASRHL010000255.1:0-6148 GCA_035650535.1 Acidimicrobiia bacterium | reverse complement strand
TCTTCAACCCGAACGACCTCGCCGAGAACATGCGGAAGTACGGCGGCTTCATCCCCGGCATCCGCACCGGCAAGCGCACCGCCGAGTACATCGACACGGTGCTCACCCGCATCACGCTGGTGGGCTCGCTCTACCTCGCGGCGGTGACCATCCTGCCGGAGTTCCTGCTCCAGGGCGTCAAGCTCGAAGGCATCCCGGGCATCGGCCCGTCGCTCGACGCGATCATGCCGCAGTTCGTGACGCAGGGCCTGGGCATCAACTTCTACTTCGGCGGCACCTCGCTGCTGATCGTCATCGGCGTCGCCATGGACTTCCTGCAGCAGGTCGAGAGCCAGCTGGTGATGCGCAACTACGAGGGGTTCATGAAGCGGGGGAGGCTGCGTGGCCGTAGAGGCTAAGCACGGCGCGGGCTCGACGCCCGCGTTGCGCTTGCTGTTCTTCGGGCCCCCGGGCTCGGGGAAGGGCACGCAGGCGGCGCTGCTCGCCGAGCGGGCCGGGCTGGCGACCCTGTCGACGGGCGACCTGCTGCGCACGGTGGCCCGGCAGACGACCCTCCTCGGCCGCCGGGTCGCGCGGATCCTCGCCTCCGGGGCACTGCTGCCCGACCGCCTCCTGCTCGACGTGCTGCGCGAGCCGCTGCGGCGGCTGCGCGAGACGGGCGGAGGATTCGTGCTCGACGGCTTCCCGCGGACGGTGGCGCAGGCGGCCGCCCTCGACGAGCTCCTCGCGCCCGAGCCGCTCGACGTCGCCGTGCAGCTCCGCGTCGACGCCGAGGTCGTCGCGGCCCGGCTCTCGGCTCGCGGTCGCGACGACGACACCGCGCCGGCCATCGAGCAGCGCCTGCGGGCCTTCGAACGCGAGACGAGGCCGGTGATCGAGCGGTACCGGTGCTCGGGCCGCCTCGTCGTCGTCGACGGCCACCAGCCGGTCGAGGACGTCTACTCTGGGATCGTCGACGCGCTCGACCGGGTCACGAAGGCCCGGGCCACGCCGCCCGCAGCTCGGAGAGCAGCAGCGCTTCGCTCGTGACGAGCTTGCGCCAGTCGTCGAGGTGCAGGCTCTCGTCCTCACCGTGGATGCGGCTGCCCGGATCGGCGGGGCCGAGCAGCAGCGCCGGGATCCCGCCGAACGCGGCCGCGAACGGCCCCACGAAGGGGATGGTGCCGCCGACTCCCATGACCACCGGATCGACGCCGAACCCGGCGCGCAACGCCCGCTCGGTC
Organism: Acidimicrobiia bacterium; assembly: GCA_035650535.1. Taxonomy (GTDB): domain Bacteria; phylum Actinomycetota; class Acidimicrobiia; order IMCC26256; family PALSA-555; genus DASRHL01. The sequence continues at coordinate 4,925 of DASRHL010000255.1, read as the reverse complement.
GCCGCGAACGCCCATCCTTCGGGGTCGCACTGCCAGGCCGGCACCGACTCCTCGCCCTCGAACTCGAACTCGAGGCCGAACGGCACCCGCCGCTCGAGGTGCGCGCGCAGCGCCTCGTTGACACGGTCGGGGTCCTGGTTCGCGACGAGGCGGATGCTGATGCGCGCCGAGGCCGTCGCGACGATCTGGTTCGACGAACCGGCGATCGGATGGGTGTCGAGCCCGATCACGGCCACGGCGGGCCGGTGCCAGAGCCGCTCGTAGACCGTGGTGGCCGGGTCGCCGGCGAGCTCGACGCCGGGACGCAGACCCCAGGCGCGGCGGAGGCCGTCCACGTCCGCGGGCAGGGCCGCGATGCGGGCCAGTTCCTGCTCGGTGGGTCGGCGGACGTCGAGCCAGAGGTCGTCGATCGCGGCGTCGCCGTGTTCGTCGACGAGTGACGCGAGCAGCCCGGCCATCGCGAGCGCAGGGTCGGGGACGGCCCCACCCGCCATTCCGGAGTGGATCGGGCTGTCGAGCGCCCGCAGCGTCACCCGGCCGCCTGCGAGGCCCCGCAGCGAGCAGGTGAGCCCGGGCGTGCCGACGGCCCAGTTCCCCGCGTCGGCCAGCAGGAGCACGTCGGCCGCGAGGTCGTCGAGGTGGGCGCGCAGGAACGCCTCGAGGTGCGGCGAGCCGATCTCCTCCTCGCCCTCGACGAGGACCTTCACGTTGCACGGCAGCTCGCCCGCCGTGTCGAGCCACGCCGTGACCATCGCGGCGTGCGCCACCGCGCCGGCCTTGTCGTCCGCGGTGCCGCGCCCGTAGAGCCGTCCGTCGCGCGTGACGGGCTCGAACGGGTCGGACGACCAGTTCTCGACGAACCCCGGTGGCTGCACGTCGTGGTGCGCGTAGAGGAGGATCGTCGGTGCGTCCGCGTGGTGCGTCCACTCGCCGATGACGGCGGGCGGCGAGCCGGCGGCGGCGGCGAGGCGCACGTTCTCGAGCCCGCTCCTCTCGAGGAGGGCGGCGGTCGCGTCGGCGCTGCGCCGCACGTCCGCGGCGCGGTCGGGGTCGGCGCTGATGCTGGGGATGCGGACGAGATCCTCGAGCGACGCGAGCGCCGCGTCGGCGGCGGCGCGCGTCGCGGCGACGAGGGCGTCGGCGGTTGGCTCAGGCAACGGGCCGGTACCAGTCGGGCACGTCGCCGCTGGCGGCGTGGGCGGGATCGAGCGGGGGAATGCCGTACGCCGCCCGCAGCTCATCGAGCGGCTGCGTCGACGCGGCCCAGAAGTCCCACGCGGTGTCGAACACGTCGGTCGTCGTCTCACCACCCCGTTCCCAGGCGACGAAGAACTTCTCGGGGTCGAGCGCGTCCTTGTAGGAACCGGCGAGGTCGGTGACCTTGAAGCCGAGGTGCCACGACACGATCACCGGCAGGATGTGACCCGACATCGGCTCGTGCGGGTGCATCCCCGCGGTGAACGTCGACACCAGCAACTCGCCCTGCGGCGACGTGTCGTAGCCCGAGAGCACGTGCGTCGAGTCGTGGCGCGTGGCGAAGGTCTCGTTGAGGCCGGTCGGCTCGCCGGGGAAGGCGAACTGGTAGGCCCGGTAGAACTCGAAGAAGGCGCGACCGTGCGTGCCGCGAGGCAGGTCGCCGAGCGCGTGGTGTCGGGCCGCCAGCGCGTCGTCGGTGCGGCCACCGGTGTAGGGCATGATCCACTCGTCGATCGATCCGTGGAGCTCCTCGCCGCTCACGCTGAGCACGTTCTGGCGTTGGGCGTCGGCGACGAACCATTGGAGGTTCTGCCGGCCCAGCTCGGCGAGCTGGCGGACGTAGTCGGCGGTGATGCCGAGCGCGCTCGCGTACTCCTCGACGACCGCGATCTTCGCCGCGTCGACCGTCGCGTCCACGAGCGCCATGACGGTGAGCAGTTGGGCCGCGTGGTCGGCGAGCTTCGGGTCTTCGAGGGCGGCGTGCAGGACGACGGGGATCGTGTCGGGCAGTGCCGCCGGGTCGAGGGCGTCGGTGGCCCGGAACAGGTAGTGGTGCGTCGCCGCGAGCGCCGCGTGGTCGCGCTCGGTCAGCGGCTCGGTGCCGCGGGCCGTCGCGACGTTGCGCATCGCGCCGAGGACGAGTACGGCCTGCTCGGGTGTGGCGTCGACGAGCATTCCCACGGTCTACCAGCCGCGTGCAGGCATCATCCGGACTGCGCGCGGGCGTCGGCGAGGGCGGCAGCGGCGGCGATCGTCGGGGCGAGCCACTCGGCGACCGCGAGGCTCCCCTCCGGCCCGAGGTGGACGCCGTCGTCCTGCATCGGCTTGCCGTCGCGCAGGTGGGCGGGCTCGCCGTTCGGCGCGAGGAACTTGTTGAGGTCGACGATCTCGGCGCGCGGGTCGGTGCCGACCGCCTCGTGCAGGAGCGCGTTGAAGTGGTCGACCCGGGGCCGGTCGAACGCGGAGCGGTACGCGCTCGGCGGGTTGGGGTCGTTCTCCTTCACGATGTACGGCGCCGTCATGTAGAGGACCTGGGCGCCCTGCGCGGCGAGGACGCCGAGCGAGTCGCGGATGTCCTGCACGAGGAGTTGGTCGGCTTGCTGCGACCCGTACGGGACGAAGCTGCCGTTGATCCGGCGGTCGTACGCGTCCCACGTGCCGACGAGGACGATGACGACCTGGGGTTTCGCGATCGACACGTCCGACGCCCAGCGGGTCGGCCACTGCTGGCAGTTCGCGCCGATGTTCGACCAGGCGCCGTCGACCCAGATCTGCCCGCCGCGTAGCAGCCCGCACCCGAGGATGCCGTCGTTCGAGACCGACAGGTCGAGCTTCTCCTTGTCGTACCCGAGGCCGATGCCGAGCGTCAGCGCCACTGAGTCGCCGACGACCAGGACGCGCGTCGGAGGCGGTGGCGTGACGACGCCGGGCGCGGTCGTCGTCGGACCCGGCGTCGTCGTGGGCGCGGCCTCCAGGTGGCGCGCCGCGGTCGGAGGTGTGAAGACACGTGTCGCGTTCGCCGTGACGAGGAAGCCGCCCGCGACGACGACCGCCGCCGTCGTCGGGACCGCCGTCCAGAACCGCCAGTTGCGCAGCGCCCCGCGCCGGATCGGCTGCTCGACGAGGACGTAGGACGCAACCGACACCGCGAGCGTGATCACGACGCGGATGGCGAACAGGGACAGGCCGCCGACCCCGATCCGCGCCGGGGTCGCCAGGAGCACGATCGGCCAGTGCCACAGGTAGATGCCGTACGAGATGCGCCCGATCCACACGAGCGGGGGGACGGCCAGCACGCGGCCGAGGCGACTCGGGTCGGGTTGCGCGGCGTCGGCGACGAGTGCCATCGCGGCGACGGCCGCGACGGTGAACCCGCCGGTGAACAGCATCGTCGTGTGGTCGTCGATCAGGACGACGCACGCCGCGACGCCGGCGAGGCCGAGGAGGCCGACGAGCTCGACGGCGCGCCGGCCGGCGCTGGATCGGATCCGCCGCTGCCCGAGACCGGCCGCTCCGAACGCGGCGCCCACGAGCAGCGCCTGCGCGCGCGTATCCGTCCCGTAGTAGAGGCGGCTGGTGGACGCGCCGAGCTCGTACAGCGTCGCCATCCACGCCGCCGACAGCGCGGCGGCGATCCCGCATCCGATCGCGAACCGCGACGGGCGCGCCCGCCGCCACACGAGCACACCGCCGACGACGAGCGGCCACAGGAGGTAGAACTGCTCCTCGATCGCGAGCGACCACGCGTGCCGGAGGAACGACGGCTGCGCGAACTGGGCGAAGTAGTCCTGGTGGGCGACGACGAAGCGCCAGTTGACGACGTAGCCGATCGTGGCCGCGATGTCGGTGCCGAGCCTCGGGACGTCGACGACGTGGGGGTACACCCAGCCGACGAGCACGATCGTGCCGCAGGCGAGCACGAGCGCGGGGAAGAGGCGGCGGGCCCGCCGGGTCCAGAACCGGGCGAGGTCGATCGCGCGCGTGCGCCCCGCCTCGTTCACGAGCAGCGACGTGATGAGGTACCCGGAGAGGACGAAGAACACGTCGACGCCGAGGAACCCGCCCGGCGCCGAGCTCGGGAGGCCGTGGTAGAGGAGGACGGCGACGACGGCCAGGGCGCGGACGCCGTCGAGCGCGGGGCGGTACGCGATCGAGCCCCCGGAGGCCGCGCCGGGCCGCCGCCCCGGCTCGCCCGCGGGCGGCTCGACCCGGACGGCCGGCTGGGCCGGGGGGGTCGCCGCCACGTGGGTGTCCATGCCGCCCAGTGTCCCCGCCGCGACCCGCCCGTTCCCAGTCGCCAAGGTCCCGAACGGCGTCCCGAACCGCCCGAGATGCACCGTTCATTCGGGGATTCCGGCCGGCCCTCGGCCGTCTTCCCCGCACGAACGGCTCTACGGCCAGCCGGCGCCGGGGACGTCGACCTCGGTGACGTAGACGCGACCGGTGCGCCGCGCGATCTGTTCCTCGACGTGCTCGGGGCCGCGCCACTCCGCCGTCATCATGAACAGGGTGCGCCGGTCGGGCCCGCCCAGCATGCAGGCGAAGCAGTCGCGGTCGAGCGGGACGCGGTGCGTGATCTCGCCGCCCTCGAGGATCCGGGCGGCATCCTTCCCGACGATCGCGCTCGACGCCCAGATGGCGCCCTCGGCGTCCATCGTGATGCCGTCGGGACCGATGTTCTCCGCCCACGCGCGCCGGTTCGCGAGTGACCCGTCGCGCTCGATGTCGAACGCGGTCAGCCGTGACGCGAACGACTCGGCGACGACCAGCGTGCGGTTGTCGGGGGAGACGACCATGCCGTTGGGGAAGGCGAGGTCACCCGCGACCTCGCGCACCGATCCGTCGGAGGTGATCAGCGCGATCGCACCGCCGGTCGGCTCGCCGCCGCCGAGGAAGTCGAACTCGATGCTGTTGACGTAGACGTTGCCGCGTCCGTCGACGACGATCTC
>DASRHL010000254.1:0-2933 GCA_035650535.1 Acidimicrobiia bacterium | reverse complement strand
GCCGGTTCGCCTGCAGGATCGGGACGAAACCGCCGAGCCCGAACTGCGAGTCGGAGCGCGGGACCATGTTGACGGCGGCGCCGCTCGCGGCGATCCGCCGCCACTGCTCGTCGCTCAGGCCCGAGCAGTGGTTGTACGTGTGGCCCTCCCCCATCAGCCCCGTCGCGAGCAGCCCGTCGAGGTCGGGGATCCACGTTCCCATCTCGGCCACGACGTCGAAGCCGTGCTCGGCGGCGAAGCGCCAGCTCTCCGGGCTCGGGGCCATGTCGAACATCCGCAGCGTCAGCAGCTGGTCGCTCGAGCCGAAGTACTCGTCCCGGAGGCGCAGGAGGTCGCCCGGGAGGTGCGTCCCGGCCGACCCGGCGATCGGCGAGCCGACGGCGTGGACCGCGCGGATTCCCGTCGCCCGCAGGGCATCGACCGCAGCGTCGGAGTGCTCCGGCGTTCGCGAGTTGTGGCTGTTGTCGACGATGGTCGTGACCCCGCAGTTGAGCGCCTGCGCGACCGTGACCCGCTGGCCCGTCGCGACGTCGTCCGGCGTCATGTATTTCGCGGCGCCGCCGTGCGTGTAGGCCATGTACTCGACGAAGTCGGCGTTCGGCGCGATGCCGCGGATCGCGCCCTCCCAGGCGTGGACGTGGCTGTCGACGAATCCCGGCAGCACGATCCGCCCCGTCGCGTCGACGACGGCGGCCCCGTCGCCCGTCTCGAGCTCGGGCCCGACGGCCTCGATCCTGTCGCCGGCGAGGAGCACGTCGCCGACGAAGTCCCCGAGCTCCGGATCCATGGTCAGGACGTAGCCGCCTCGGAGCAGCGTCCGCCCGCGGTCGGGCACCGGGTGAGCTGCCGTCACGCCGCGCCCGCGCTCGGCGGCTTCGTCCGCCTCTTCGGCACGGCCACCTGCTCCCAGACGCGGATCTTCCCGTGGACGATCTCGAAGCGCGCGGCGGCGAGCGTCCCCGGCGCGTCGCACGGCGACGCGCCCCGCGCGCCCAGCAGGAAGACTGCGGTCGCGAAGTTGCCGTGCACCGTGATCGAGACGACCCGCCCTGAGCACGGAAGCCCCGCGTACCACTTGGCGATCTCGGCCCGCGTGCGGAGCGTGAACGCGTACGGCGCCTGGATCACGAGCGCCGGGACGGCGAAGAGACGCGCGAGACCGCGGTTGTCCTGTGCGTTCAGCCGATCGCTCCAGGCCCGGATGACCGCCTTCATCTGCGCGGGCGTGTCTGCCGTCGTCGTCGGCCGCGACACGGCGGCGACTGCGCCCGCCGGCGTCAGCGCGAGCACGGCGACCGCGAAGACGAGGGCGATCCGCACGACGAAAGCCTACGCCTCGCGCCGAGGGTGAGCCAGGCGCGCGTCGACGTTTCTGCGACGATCCGAGCGTGACGACGGAGGAGACGATCGCCGCGCTCGACCGCGGCGAGGTGCGCGTCGCGGAGCCCGATGGCGACGAGTGGGTCGTCCATCCCGAGGTCCAGGAAGCGATCCTCGACTACTTCCGCATGCGCAAGATGGAGCCCCGCGAGGTCGGGCCGTTCGAGTACCACGACAAGATCCCGCTCAAGTCGGGCTACGAGCAGCTCGGCGTGCGCGTGGTGCCGCCTGCCGTCGCTCGCTACGGCGCCTACCTGTCGCCCGGCGTCGTCCTGATGCCGTCATACGTGAACATCGGGGCGTGGGTCGGCCCGCGGACGATGGTCGACACGTGGGCGACCGTCGGCTCCGGCGCCCAGATCGGCGCAGACGTGCACCTCGCCGGCGGCGTCGGCATCGGCGGCGTCCTGGAGCCTCCCGGCGCGAGGCCCGTGATCGTCGAGGACGGCGCCTTCCTCGGCTCGCGGGTGATCGTGACGGAAGGCGTGCGGGTCGGCCGCGAGGCTGTGCTCGCGCCGAACGTCTCGCTGACTGCGTCCGTGCCGATCATCGACGTGACCGGGGCCGAGCCCGTCGAATACCGCGGCTACGTGCCGCCGCGCGCGGTCGTCGTCCCCGGGACGCGTCCGAAGCAGTTTCCGGCCGGGACGTACCAGCTCTCGTGCGCGCTGATCATCGGCAGGCGCGGCGAGTCGACCGACCTGCGGACGTCGCTGAACGACGCGCTGCGCGAGCACGACCTCGGCTGACCGCCCCCCGTCTCGGACGTGGTGGGGAGACCTCGGCCGCGGCTCAGCGTCGCCGCCTCGGCGCGGCGTCGACGACGCCGGCCGCTCAGTCGACGCGTTCTGCCGGGCCCGTCAGGTACGCACGGCCGTCCGCGAGACGGACCTGGAGCGGGCCCGCAGGGAAGTGCACCGTCGCGTCGTCGAGCCGCAGGGCCGCGGCGACCGCGACGGCGCTCGTGCCCGACGAGCCGGTCTCCCCCACGCCACGCTCCCAGACGCGGGCCTCCACGTCGCGCTCGCCGCTCCGCCGCGCGACCTGGACGTTCGTTCGCTGCGGGAACCGCGGATGGCTCTCGAGCAGAGGTCCGACGCGGGGAAGCTCGGCCGGGTCGCCCTCGACGACCGCGTGCGGGTTGCCGACGTCGACCGGCGTGAACGTGATCCCGTCGACCTGCTCGGGCGCTCCGACGCTGACCGCGCCGAGATCCTGTTCGACGAGGCCGCCGCCGAGGAGGCGCGCCGTCACCAGGCGCTGGCCGACCCTGACCGTCACCTGACGCGCCCCGGTGCAGTCGGCGAGCCAGCAGGCCGCGATCCGCGTCCCGTTGCCCGACATCTCCGCCTGCGACCCGTCCGGGTTCCAGATCGCGATCTCGACCCAGTCGTCACCGCGCCCGCGCACCTCGACGATCCCGTCGGCGTCCACGACCTCCGCGCGCACCCGGTCCGGCGTCAGCGTCTCCTCAGTGACGAGGTAATGGTTCCCCTGCGCCTGCCAATGCGACGATCTCATCGACGAGCTCCTCCGGCGGACGGTTCCCGTCG
>DASRHL010000253.1:0-4766 GCA_035650535.1 Acidimicrobiia bacterium | reverse complement strand
CCGTGGAGCGAGTGGTACGAGTTGATCTTCTGCCCGCCGGGGGCCTGCGTGTCGCGCGGGACGTTCAGGATCGTCGCCTGATGCGACGCGGGGTTGACGCCGATCACGTGGATGGCGTCGCCGAGGCCCGGGTCCGTGTCGGCGCGGCCGTCGTTGCCGAGCGCGAGGAAGAAGAAGGGCTGGTTCGGGGCGCCGCTGAAGCTCGCCTGGCCCACCCGCTGGACCTGGAACCAGGCGACGCCGGACGCCGGATTCGGCGCGCCGAGGGCGAGCCACGCACCGGCGAGCAGGGCGGCGACGAGCGTGCCGCAGAGTGAGATCGTCAGCGCGAGCCGGACGAGCGGGCGACGGAGCGTGTTCACCCGCTGCCCTTCCGCCGGGTCGTCGTGGTCGTGCCTCCCGACGTCTGCTCGGCGCCGCCCGGGACCGCCCGACCGTCGCGGTTCACCGTGAGGTCGTACCCGGACAACTTCCAGGTGCCGGCGGCGTCCGGCGCGAACTGCAGGTCGCCGTTGCGCGTGATGTGGACGGCGCCCCGCCCGGTCTTCGCGGTCTCGTCGAGCCGGACCGTCGCGATCACGACGAGCGCCCTGCCGTCGGCGCCGACCAGCGCGGTGATGGGAATCGCGGGCGCCGTCACCGTCAGCCGGCCCACGGCACGGGGCAGGCCCTCGTCGAGAAGCACCGAGCGATCGGCTCCCGCGAGCTGCGCGGTCACGCCCGCGTCGACGACGGTCCCGAGCGCGGCGTCGTCGGCCTTTCCCTTGCGCAGGGCGGTGACGATCCCTGCGTCCACGTACTTGGTGAGCGCCGCCATCACCTGGTCGGCGACCCCGTCGGGGAACTTGGTGAAGAGCAGGGGCGCCTCGACGCTCGTCGGACCGGCAGCCAGCGTGATGTCGTCGGCTGCCTGGGCCGCGGTCCGCGACCCCGCGCCGTGGTCCGACCCACTCCCCGAGCCACCGCCCCCGCCGTCGAACACGCCGCCGAGCGCGAGCCCACCGGCGACGGCGGCGACGAGCACGACCGCGACCACCGCGAGCAGCGCGCGCCGCCGGCCCGGGCCGGCGCCAGACGACGACACGGGCGTCGCTCAGCCCCCGGTGAGCATCCGGCGGACGGGCTCCTCGGAATCGTGGGTGACGAGCGCGAGGACCTCGTCGCCGGGGAGCAGGAGCGTGTCGCCGCGGGCCATCACGACGTGCTCGTCGCGGACGATGGCCACGAGCGTCGCGTCGCGCGGTACGTCGATGTTGCGGATCTCCTGGTTCGCGACCGGCGCGTCGTCCGCGAGGGTCACCTCGACGAGCTGGACCTGCCCCCGCTCGAGCTGGAACAGGCGGACGAGGCGCCCGACGCTGACGGCCTCGTCGACCAGCGCGGTGATGAGGTGCGGTGTCGACACCGAGATGTCGACGCCCCACGTCTCGTTGAAGAGCCACTCGTTCTTCGGGTGGTTGACGCGCGCGATCACGCGGGGGACGGCGAACTCCTGCTTCGCGAGCAACGAGACGACGAGGTTGTCCTCGTCGTCTCCGGTCGCGGCCACCACCACGTCGCAGCGTTCGAGGCCGGCCTCCTTCAGCGACGAGACCTCGCACGCGTCGGCGACGATCACCTCGAGCCCCTCGATCGGCAGGACGCGCGCCGCGATCGCGGGCTGTACCTCGATCAGCATCACCTCGTGGCCGTTCCGGACCAGCTCGTTGGCGATGTAGACGCCGACGTTTCCGGCGCCGGCGATGGCGACCCGCATCAGTGGTGACCCTTCGTGTCCGCGCCCTCCTCGTTGAGGCGCTCGTCGAGGAGGGGGATGTCTTCCGTGGCGACCACGAAGTGGAGGATGTCGCCCTCCTGGCCGACGACCTCGCCGGTCGGGATCCGGGCCGAGCCCATCCGGGTGATCGCCACGACCTTGAAGCGCTCGGGCTCGCCCAGGTCGGCGAGCTTCCGGCCCGCCCACGACGCGGGAAGGTCGCGCTCGACGAGCGAGATCTGGCTGGTCGGGTCGACCCACTCCGCCGGCCGCTCGTCGGGGAGGAGGCGCCGCAGCACCTGGTCGGTCGTCCACGAGACCGTTGCGACCGTCGGGATCCCGAGCCGCTGGTAGATCACCGCCCGGCGCGGGTCGTAGATGCGGGCGACCACGCGCTCGATGCCGAACGTCTCTCGCGCGACCCGGGCGGACATGATGTTGGAGTTGTCGCCGCTCGTCACCGCGGCGAAGGCCCCCGCGTCGGTGATGCCCGCCTCGGCGAGGATGTCGCGGTCGAACCCGAACCCGACGACGGTGGTTCCCCCGAAGCCCTTCGGGAGCCGGCGGAATGCCTCGCGGCGCTTGTCGACGATCGCGACGGTATGACCGCTCTTCTCGAGGAGGCCGGCGAGCTCGCTGCCCACGCGGCCGCAACCGACGACGACGATGTGCACAGTGCTCCGATCGGATCCCGGCCCGCAGCCGAGAATTCCGGATGTTAGCGAGGGTCGGTCCCCACACACGATATGAACACCGGCGGCCGGGCGGCCGTCAGGGGCCGGACAGCAAGACGAGGCTCCGTGTTCACGGGCGCGGCGCACCGACCCGAGGTGGGGTACGCCCCGTGTGTCTGGTTGACTGGTGGGCCGATGGCGACGACGTTCACCCGCAAGAAGGCCGACGAAGGCCCCAAGCCGCTGCCGCCGGCACCGAAGACCGAGCTGCCGGAGACGCTGCGCTACCGGGTCAAGAACCGGCTGCTGGGGCGCCCCCTCCCGACCGACGCCCTCGAGCACGAACGGTTGGGCATCCCGACGGCCCTCGCCGTGTTCGCGTCCGACAACCTGTCGTCGTCCGCCTACGCGACCGAGGAGATCCTCCGCGTCCTCATCCCGGTCGTCGGCCTCGCGGCGTTCAGCCTGGTCGTGCCGATCACGACCGCGATGCTCGTCGTCCTCTTCTTCCTGATCCTCTCCTACCGCGAGACGATCAAGGAGTACCCGACGGCCGGCGGCGCGTACATGGTCACGCGCGACAACTTCGGGCTCCTGCCCGCACAGGTGGCCGGCGTCTCGCTCCTCACCGACTACGTGCTCACCGTCGCGGTCTCCGTGGCCGCGGGAACCGCCGCCCTCACGTCCGCGGTCGACAGCCTCGCGCCGTACAGCGTGGAGATATCCGTCGCGTTCATCATCCTGATCGCGTTCGGCAACCTCAAGGGCGTCCGCGAATCGGGACGCATCTTCGCCATCCCCACCTACTTCTTCATCGGGATCATGGCGATCCTGCTGGTCGTCGGCTTCTACAAGCTCGGCGCCGGCGAGCTCGTCGCGCAGCACCTCCACAAGAAGGGGATGCTGAAGTTCGGCGGAGCAGGCGACGGCATCTTCTACGGCGCGTCGCTCTACGTGATCCTGCACGCCTTCGCGTCCGGCGGTGCCGCGGTCACCGGCGTCGAGGCCATCTCGAACGGCGTCACCGCTTTCAAGAAGCCCGAGTGGAAGAACGCCCGGGTGACGCTCGTCATCATGGGCTCGACGCTCGGCGCGATGTTCCTCGGCCTGTCGATCCTGTCGACCAAGGTGCACGCCGTCCCGTACGCGGAGGGCACCCCGACCGTGATCTCCCAGATCGGCGAGTTCATCTTCGGCGGCAGCTCGATCGGGAAGGCGCTCTACTACGCCCTCCAGGGCGGCACGATGCTCATCCTGGTGCTCGCCGCGAACACCTCGTTCGCCGACTTCCCGCGCCTCGCCTCGTTCCACGCCGGCGACAACTTCATGCCGAAACAGTTGACGAAACGCGGGCACCGGCTCGTCTTCTCGAACGGCATCATCGCGCTCGCCGTGGCCGCCATCGTCCTGGTGATCGCGACCGGCGCGAAGGTCGACCGGCTCATCCCGCTCTACGCGATCGGTGTGTTCACGTCCTTCACGCTGTCGCAGGCCGGCATGGCGCGCCACCACATCACGAGGAAGGAACCCGGGTGGCGGCGCGGCCTCTTCGTCAACGGGACGGGCGCCGTGATGTCCGCCATCGTCGACATCATCATCGCGATCACGAAGTTCACCCACGGCGCGTGGATCATCGTCGTGCTCGTCCCGATCATGGTGTACGGCCTGGTGCGGCTGAACCGCCAGTACGAGTCCGAGGCGCACGAGCTCGAGCGCGATGCGGAGGCCGCGTGCACGCAGCCGATCCTGCGTCGCCACGTCGTGCTCGTCTTCGTCGCCCGTCTCGACCAGTCGACCGCCCGCGCCATCCAGTACGCCCGCGCGCTGATGCCCGACGAGATGCGGGCCGTGCACATCGCGCTCGACCGCCACGCGGCCGAGGAGCTCGCCGACGAGTGGCGGCGCCTGGGCCTCTCACGGGTCCCGCTCGAGCTCGTCGACTGCCCCGACCGGCGCGTGGCGCGCGCCGCCCTCGAGGTCGTCGCCGCCGAGACCGCCGACGGGCAGACCGAGGTCAGCGTCCTGTTGCCCCACCGCCTCTACCGGCGGTTCTGGCACCGGCTCCTGCACGACAACACCGGCGACGAGATCGCCGGCGTCGTGAGCCAGCTCCCGCACGCCAACGTCACGATGGTGCCGTACCACCTCGGCACCAGCCCGGTTCCGACGCTCGAGACGCCGGTCGTGTGAACCGGGCAGCGAAGGCACCCGCCGCCGCCGCCGCCGCCCCCAGCGCGTCCGAGCGCGCTCCCGGAGCCAACGGCCATTCGGCGGCCCTCGTGCCCATCGGCGAGGTGCGCTGGCGGACGCACGCCCGGATCAAGGGGCGAATCCGG
>DASRHL010000252.1:0-7629 GCA_035650535.1 Acidimicrobiia bacterium | reverse complement strand
CACTATCAGCGCGACGAGGTGATGCGGTGGGCCGACCGGCGGGGCGACTCCTTCGGCCTCTCCCGCCAGGCCGCCGACAGCCAGGCGTCCTACATCGTGTTCTGCGGCGTCCATTTCATGGCCGAGTCGGCCGACATCCTCACCGCCGACGATCAAGCGGTGATCCTCCCCGACCTCAACGCCGGCTGCTCGATGGCGGACATGGCCGACATCGATTCCGTGGAGGTGGCGTGGGAGGAGATCGCCGCGGTGGCAGACATCGAGCGGGTCGTGCCGATCACCTACATGAACTCCTCGGCGGCGCTGAAGGCGTTCGTCGGCCGGCAGGGTGGCGCCGTGTGCACGTCGTCGAACGCCCGGGCCGTCCTCGAATGGGCCTTCCGCCGGGGCCCGGACACGAAGGTCCTGTTCTTCCCCGACCAGCACCTCGGGCGCAACACCGGCTACGACATGGGCTACCGCGCGTCCGACATGCACGTCTGGAACCCGCACCTCGAGCTGGGCGGGCTCGACGAGCGCGCGATCAAGGAGGGGACGTTCCTGCTCTGGCGCGGCCACTGCACCGTCCACCAGCGCTTCCAGCCCGACCACATCCGCCAGTTCCGGGCCGAGCACCCCGACGGTCAGGTCATCGTCCACCCCGAGTGCAAGCACGAGGTCGTCGAGCTCGCCGACCGGGTCGGCTCGACCGAGCGCATCCTCGAATGGGTGACGGCCGCACCGGCGGGCGCCGTCCTCGGCATCGGGACCGAGATCCACATGACCCAGCGCATGGCGGCCGAGAACCCCGACAAGACGATCGTCTCCCTCGACCCGCTCGTGTGCCCGTGCTCCACGATGTTCCGCATCGACGAGCCCCACCTCGCGTGGTGCCTCGAGGCACTGGCGCGCGACGAGGTCGTGAACCGCATCGTCGTCGACCCCGAGACCGCCGAATGGGCCCGCGTCGCCCTGCAGCGCATGCTCGACATCACGTGACCTGCACGCGGCGCATCTCGGCCGCGAGCATCGCCAGCAGCAGCACCTGGCCGGCGAGGGTGGCGAGGGCGGCGCCGGTCGCGCCGTAGCCGGGGATCAGCGCGAGGTTCGCGACCAGGTTCACGACGAGCGCGACGGCCATCATCGGGATCGTGCGCACCGACCGCAGCGCCAGCGGCGGCAGCAGGGCGAGCACGCACGCGCTCACCGGCACGGCGACCAGCAGGATCCGGAACGCCTCGGCGCCGGCCGCGTACGGCGGCCCGAACACGAGGCGGAGGAGCGGCTCCGCGAACACGAGCCCGACGACGGTGCCCGGGATGCTCGACACGAACGCGAGGAACGCGAGCCGGTGCAGGCGGTGGACGAGCTCGCGCCCGGCGAGCTGCGTCGTGTAGGGGACGGCCAGCGCCGCGACCGCGGTGGCCGGGAGCAGGAACCCGTCGAAGATCCGGTACGCGGCGGAGTAGCGGGCGACGGTACGGGGCGTCTTGATCAACGCCAGCAGCCACAGGTCGAGGCGGTAGTAGACGTTCCCGATCACGTTCGTGACGCCGAGCGCGCCGGCGCGCCGGAGGGCGAGCGCGCCCGCGGGGACGGGCTCGGGCGGATGCGACGTCACCACACGGAAGACGATCCCGAGGACGAGGGCGGAGAGCGCGTCCGCGCTCGCGTAGACCGCGACCGCGCCGAGCAGCCCGCCCCCCGCCACGATGACGGCCCACCCGGCCGCGAGGACGAAGACCCGCGACACGACCTCGTTGCCGCCGTCGATCGCCGCCCGCCCGGTTGCCCGGAACACGGCGCCGAACGACGAGTAGATCGTCGTCGAGAAGATCGAGACGGCGAACACCGCGGGCACCGTCCACGAGCCGCTCCCACCCGCGACGACGTAGGCACCGACGACCGCCGCCGACGTCGGCAGGGCGAGCGCGAGGCGGACCCGCACGATGTACGCCGTCGCCGGACGGGCGGCACGCGGCTCGGTCGCGACGACGTCGGCCAGGAGGTTCGACAGTCCGGCGTCGGCGAGGACGGCGAGCATCAACCCGATCCCGAGGAGCAGCGCGAGGCTGCCGAAGTCGGGAACGGAGAGCTCGCGCGCCGCGACGACGAACCATGCGGCCGACACACCGGCCGCGAGGACACGCCCGGCCGCGAGGCGCGCGGTCTCGGCCCGTAGCGACGCGCGCGGTCCGGGCGGGCGCGCACCGGGAGGCGCGGCCCCGACCACGTCCGCCGGTACGCTCGGATCCATGCTCGGCCAGCCTGCCACGCAGCCTCGTGCGGAGCGGCGGACCGGCCGGCGCCGGATCGCGCTCTTCCTCCCCGACCTCCCCGTCGGGGGCGTCGAGCGCGTCTTCGCCAACCTCGCGGGCGGGCTGCGCGGACACGACGCCGAGGTCGAGCTCGTCGTCGGCGACGCGTCCGGACCGGCACGCGCGCTCTTCCCGGATGCGATGCCCGTCGCCGATCTGCACGTCTCGCGGTCGCTGCGGGCCGTCCCCGGGCTCGTTCGTCACCTCCGCCGGTCACGTCCCGACGCACTCATCAGCGCGAAGGACCACACGAACGTCGTCGCCGTCGCCGCCGCGGCCCTCAGCCGCACGCACGTCCCGGTGATCGTCACGGTGCACGCGCCGTTGAGCGAGGCGTGGCGCGCGCCCGAGCGCCGAACGGGCCGAGCCGTCCCGGCCCTCGCGCTCCGGGCGTACCGGCGGGCCGCGGCCGTCGTCGCCGTCTCCGAGGGCATCGCCGCGGAGCTGCGGCGCCAACCCCGGTTGCGGAACGCTCGGGTCGAGGTCGTCCCGAACCCCGTCGTCGACGAGCAGCTCCTCGGGGCCCGTGGTCAGGTGCCCGACCACCCGTGGTTCCGCGAGCGAACCCTCCCGGTCGTGGTCGCGGTCGGCCGGCTGGAGGCCCAGAAGGACTTCTCGACGCTGCTGCATGCGATCGCGCGGCTCCGCGCCCGACGGCCGGTGCGCACCGTCGTCGTCGGCGACGGGTCCGAGCGCGGCACGCTCGAGGCGCTCGCCCGCGACCTCGGGCTCGACGCCGACGTCGCGTTCACCGGCGCGCGTGACGACGCGACGTCCTTCCTCGCCGCATCCGACGTGGTCGTGCTGAGCTCACGCTACGAAGGGATGCCGACCGTTCTCGTCGAGGCGCTGGCGCTCGGCTGTCGCGTCGTCGCGACCGACTGCCCGACCGGACCGCGGGAGTTGCTCGCCGACGGCGCGTACGGCCGGCTCGTCCCCGTCGGGGACGCGGCCGCGCTCGCCGACGCGGTGGACGGTGCGCTCGCCGACCCGCGGCCCGCGCTGCCCCCCGGGCACCTCGCGCCGTTCACACCCGCGGTCGCGGCCGGACGGTATCTGGCGATCGTCGACGCCGTGAGGCGCCGGTGACCGGCACCACCGCCTCGTCGGGCGGGCCATCACTCGCACTCTGCGTCATCTGCCACGAACGACCCGACGAGCTCCGCGCCGCGCTCGCCTCCGCCCCCGGCTTCGACGAGGTCGTCGTCCTCGACATGGCCTCCGAGCCGCCGCTCGCCCCGGAGCCGGGCGTGACCTGGCTCCGCGAGGAGCGCAACGCGGGCGTCGCCGCCGGCCGCAACCGGCAGGCGGCTGCCGCCACGGCCGACGTGCTCGTGTTCCTCGACGACGACGCCGTGTTCGCGTCGCCCGATCCCGCGGCCGCGATCCGGGCGGTGCTGCGGGAGCACCCCGACGTTGCCGGGCTCGCGTTCCGCATCGTGCGCGCCGACGGGCAGACGGTGAAGGCCGAGTACCCCTTCCGCGGGCACGCCGTCGACGCGGCGCGGGCCCGCCCGTGCGCGTACTTCCTCGGCGGGGCCGCGGCCGTCCGGCGCGACGCGTTCCTCGCGGCCGGCGGGTTCGACGACCGCTACCTCTACTCGACCGAGGAGCTCGACCTCTCGTTCGCGCTCGCGCGTCGCGGCGGGCGATTCTTCTACGCACCGTCCGTCGTCGTCGAGCACCGGCCGTCGGCACGGGGCCGCAGCCTCGATCCCGAGGTGCCGGCACTCCGGCTCCGCAACCGGCTGCTGCTCGTGCGGCGCCATCTGCCCGCCCCGGTCGCGGTCGTCCATGCGACCGCGTGGGCGGCCCGAACGTTCACCGAAGCGGCGCGCGCGGGCCGCGTCGGCCCGTGGCTACGCGCCTGGCGCGGCCTCCGCGAGCCAGTCGACCGCGCGCCACTCGACGGCCGGACGCTCCGTGAGCTGCACCGGCTCGGCGGCCGCGTACTTTGGTGAGCTGACGAGGCCGAACCAGAACCCCGCGCCCCAGGAGAGGTGCATCAGCGGGAGCGCGCCCGCGAACGCCGGCGCGCCGGCGGGGTCCCGGGTGGCTTCGAGCAGGGAGCGCCCGACGACGCCGGCGGCGTACGCGGCGAGGACCTGCTTGCGCCACGGGCTCGCGAGCGCGACGACGAGCAGCGGCGCGACCATCTGGCGCGGCCGGATGCTCCCGGGGTGGCGCTTCACCGTCGCGGCGCGCGAGCGGCCGTAACGGAAGAACTGCCGGGCGACGCGCCGCAGCGTGGCCCGGGGCACGTAGGTCGACCGGATCGACGGGTCGAACCAGATCGTTCCGCGCCGGCCCATCCGGATCGCGAACTCCGAGTCCTCGTTGACGCCGACGTCCTGCGCGTAGCCACCGACCTCGAGCGCGAGCTCGCGCCAGTAGGCGCCGAGGTACACGGTGTCGACCGGCCCGGGGCGACCGCCGACGTGGAACCGGGCCGGACCCGCGCCGATCCGCGAGCGCATGGCCGCGGCGATGCCGCGCTGGCTCGCGTTCTCCCCGACCGGTGTCATGGCGCCGCCGACCATGGCGGCGCCGGTCGACTGAAGCGCATGGACACAGCGCTGCACGTAGTCGGGCGCGAGGACGCAGTGCCCGTCGACGCGCACGACGACGTCGCCCGTGGCGGCCCGCAGCGCCACGTTCAGGCCGGCGGACTGCACGCGGCCCGGGTTGTCGAGCACGCGGACGCCGGGGAAGGACTCCGCGATCTCGCGGGTCGCGTCCGTCGATCCGCCGTCGGCGACGAGGATCTCGACGATCTCCGGGTAGCTCTGCACGACGACGGATTCGAGCGTGTCCTCGAGGTCGGCCTCCTCGTTGAGGACGGGGAGCACCACCGACACGGTTGGACGCCTCACCGGCCGTCACCTCCCAGCACGGAGCGCACGGTGCGCCCGATGATGCGCAGGTCCAGCCCGAGCGACTGGCGGCGCAGGTAGAAGAACTCGTACTGCAGCTTCTCGAGCGTCTCGGCCTCGGTTCCCGCGTACCGGTACTTCACCTGCGCCCAGCCGGTGAGGCCGGGTCGGACGAGGTGGCGGAGCCGGTAGAACGGCAGCTTCGCCGACCATTCGTCGACGAGATGCGGCTGCTCGGGGCGCGGCCCGACGACCGAGAGGTCGCCGCGGAGCACGTTGAGCACCTGCGGCAGCTCGTCGAGGTGGGCCCGCCGCAGCATCCGGCCGAACGGCGTGATGCGCGGGTCGCCGACGCCGGTCAGGTCGGCGTAGGTGCGCGACTGGTCGACCTGCATCGTGCGGAACTTCAGCATGCTGAACACCACGCCGTTGCGCCCGACACGCGGCTGGCGGAAGAGCAGTGGTCCACGGTTGCCGAAGCAGTTCGCGACGGCGACGATCGGCGTGACGGCGGCGAGGAACAGCAGGCCGATCGTCGCGAGGACCACGTCGAGCAGGCGCTTCACCCGCGCGTAGGTCGGTGTGTGGAGCTCGCCCACGTCGAAGAACAACGACACGCGCTCGAGCTCGCCGACGGGCAGCTTCCCGAGCCACTGCTCGTAGAAGAGCGACAGCGTCCGTACCCGCAGCCCCGACTCGTGCAGCTGCGCGGTCTGGGCGACGATGTCCTCCTCGGCCTGCGCGGTCCGGCTGAGGACGACCAGCGTCGCCCGCGACCGGCGCGCGGCGTCGACGAGGGGCTGGCGCGGCGGGTCGTCGCTGCAGGCCTCGTCGGGCGTGAGGATGGCGACGACGAGCGCGTGCTGCTCGGTCACGCCGTCGAGCTCCGCGTACAGGTTCTCGACCTCGTGCGCCTCGGCCACGACGACCACGCGCTCTCGCTCCTCGGCCCGCACCCGGACGTCGCGGGCGACGCGGGCACAGAGCACGTACCACGGGACGAGCACGGCCGCCGCGCCGAAGACCACCGCCCGGGGCAGGAGCGCGGCGCCGCCCGCGAGCTGGACCAGCGAGATGCCCGCCACGGCGGCGCCGACCGCGGCCAGCGACCCGAACACGGCCGCCCGGCGGGTCCGGGTCGCGTCGGGGAGCCCGACGCCGTAGGCGGTCGCCCCCAGCAGGGCGACGTAGCCCAGGGCCCATAGGAACCGGCTCGACTGGGTGAAGTCGTAGCCGTGGGCATGGGCGTGGAACTTCGAGAAGCCGAGCACCGCGACGACCGTCCCCGCGTAGAGACCGGCGCGAGCGAGTCGGCGCATACCCGTGTATCGGCCCCCGATCGGCCCCGGTTGAAGGGTTCAGGCCCCGGCCCGGACGTAGGTCACGGCGAGGGTCTCGAGCCCCGGGAAGTCGATCCGCTGCGACCCCCGCCGGACGAATCCGTCGATCTCGCGGGGGCGGGACTCCCCCTCCGGTACGAGGAGGGCGAACTCGGTGGCGCCCGACTTCCGGGCGACCCCGATCGCCCGCCGGGTGTCGGCCTTGGTCATGCCGCTCAGCCAGTGCGAGTCGACGTCGTAGAACGCCCCGCCCTCCCGGAGCAGGAACGCGGCCTCGGAGATCACGATCTGGTCGTGGCGGGCGACGATCGTCCGGAAGCCGTCCGCCATCGCATGGGTGCGCTGCGAGAGCCACACGACGCCACACGCGGTGACGGCCACCGCTACGCCCACGACGACGATCCGACCCCAGCCGATCGAACGCGCGACGACCAGGGCGCCGGCGACGACGAGCAACGTGCCCGACGTGAGGACGTACCGGCCGCCCCACTGCGCGTGCGCGCCCCCCTGGTACTGGAACAGGAACACGATCGGGAGCGCGAGCAGCGCGACGGCGCGGTACCGAGAGAAGCTCCGGTCCCTCCACGCCAGGAACAGCCCGACGACGGCGAGCGGCGACGCGGTCAGGAGCCCGGGGATGAAGCCGAGCCGGGCGTCGAAGCGCGTCACGTAGACGAGCCCGGCGCCGGCGACCGCGGCGAGGCCGAGGAACCGGCCGTTCCGATCGCGGCCCAGGAGCCGCCACGCGCCGTACCCGAGCAGCGCGACCGCAAGGCCGCCCAGGAACCAGTCGGTGCCGTCGGCCCAGTGGTTGAAGCCGATCGTGGTCGTCAGCGCCTCCTTGACGCGGAGCACGACGTCGGCGCCGACGGCGGCGGCCGTGTTGGCGGCCCGGCCCGAGCGGATGCTGCCCCCGACCGTCAGACGTTCGACCACCTGGTTGGCGACCAGCATCAGCAGGAGACCGGCCGCGACGAGGCCGCCGAAGCGCACGATCGCGCCGAGGCGGCGCCGATGCCGCAGGAGGAGGACCCCGACGACCAGCGTCGTCACCAGCGCGTACACGAGCGCTTCGGTCCGCATGGTGGCCGCGAGCCCGAACAAGAGGCCGACGGCGAG
>DASRHL010000251.1:0-2604 GCA_035650535.1 Acidimicrobiia bacterium | reverse complement strand
AGGTCTCGCACCGGGCGACATCGGGATCGCCGGGATCGAGCTCGACGAGCAGGTTGCCCACGAAGTGCATCGTGAGCTCGTAGCGGCCGAGCAGCCGGAAGACCCATTCGAGGAACTCGTCGACGGTGCCCGAGAAGCTGCCGTGGTCGTCGGTGGCGTCCGCGTGGTAGCACGACCGGACGAGATCGCGGTCCATCCGGTCGACGCCCCGGCAGTAGCGCAGCACGACGGTGCGGACGGCTCGCTCGGCGAGCAGGGCGGCGAGGTCGTCGTCGTGGGTCACGGGCGCCGACCCGGGCAGATCGCGTCCACCGGTGCCGCCCGGCGCGGAGGGGTCAGAGCGCCTTTTCGATCGCTTCGACGATCTCGGGGGACTCGGGCTCGACGGTCGGGGCGAACCGGGCGATGACCGAACCGTCGCCGGCGACGAGGAACTTCTCGAAGTTCCAGCGGATGTCGCCGTCGTGGCCCTCGGCGTCGGCGGTCTTGGTGAGCTCCGCGTAGATCGGGTGGCGCTGCGCACCGTTGACGTCGATCTTCTCGGCGAGCGGGAAGGTCACGTTGTACTGCGTGGTGCAGAAGTCGCGGATCTCCTCGGGCGTGCCCGGCTCCTGGCCCATGAACTGGTTGCACGGGAAGCCGAGCACCGAGAAGCCGCGGTCGGCGTACTTCTCGTGGATCTTCTCGAGGCCCGTGTACTGCGGCGTGAGCCCGCACTTCGAGGCGACGTTGACGACGAGCGTGACCTTGCCCTTCTGTGCCGACATGAGGTCCGGCTCGCCTTCGAGGCTGTTCACGGGGAGGTCGTAGATCGACATCGGCGGCGTCCCTTCCGGTTCGGGGCCGTCCCGCGCGGCCGCTCGGGCTTCGTGGTTTGCGGGGCACACCCTAATCTCGTCGGTGCATGCCGGATCGGGCCCCGTACCTCACTGCGCGCCTGCAGGGCTTCGGCACGACGATCTTCGCCGAGATGTCCGCGCTGGCGGTCCGGACCGGCTCGATCAACCTGGGTCAGGGCTTCCCCGACACCGACGGACCCGCGGTCGTCGCCGACGCCGCGGTCGAGGCGATCCGGGCCGGGCACAACCAGTACCCGCCCGGCCCCGGGATCCCGGAGCTGCGGGCGGCGATCGTCCGTCACCAGCGGCGGTTCTACGACCTCGAGTTCGACGCCGACCGCGAGGTCCTCGTGACCGCCGGGGCGACCGAGGCGATCGCGGCCGCCATGCTCTCGCTCTGCGAGGTCGGCGACGAGGTCGTCACCTTCGAGCCGTACTACGACTCCTACGCGGCCTCGATCGCCATGGCCGGGGCCCAGCGGCGGGTCGTCACCCTCCGGCCGCCCGACTACGGCTTCGACGGGGACGCGCTCGCCGCCGCCATCGGCCCGCGGACGCGGCTCCTGCTGCTGAACACGCCGCACAACCCGACCGGCAAGGTCTTCACGCGTGACGAGCTCGGGCTCGTCGCCCGCCTCTGCGTCGAGCACGACCTCATCGCCGTCACCGACGAGGTGTACGAGCACCTCGTCTACGACGGTGAGCACGTCCCGCTGGCGACGTTCCCCGGGATGCGCGACCGCACGCTCACGATCTCGTCGGGCGGCAAGACGTTCTCGTTCACCGGGTGGAAGGTCGGTTGGGTGTGCGGTCCCGAACCGCTGGTCGCGGCCGTGCGGACGGCGAAGCAGTTCCTCACCTACGTCAACGCCGCGCCCTTCCAACACGCGATCGCCGTCGGCCTCGACCTCCCCGACTCCTACTTCGACGGCTTCGCCGCGAGCCTGCGTGAACGGCGCGACCTGCTCTCGGCCGGGTTGGCGGCGGCCGGGTTCGAGGTGATGCCGTCGGCCGGCACGTACTTCGTCACCACCGACATCAGCCCGTTCGGCGAGCCGGACGGGCTCGCCTTCTGCCGCTCGCTGCCCGAGCGCTGCGGTGTCGTCGCGGTCCCCAACGTCGTGTTCTACGACGACCGCGCGGCCGGCCGGTCGCTCGTGCGCTTCACGTTCTGCAAGCGCCTCGAGGTGCTCGAGGAGGCCGTCGCCCGCCTCAAGGCGCTCGGACGCTGACCGTGCGCGTCGCCGCCGTGCAGCACGACGTGGTGTGGGCCGACAAGGAGGCCAACTTCGCCCGGCTGGCCCCGATGATCGACGCCGCGGCGCGTGCGGGCGCTCGCTTCGTGGTCCTGACCGAGATGTACTCGACGGGCTTCGTGATGGACGCGGCGAGCGTCGCCGAGCCGGTCGACGGTCCGAGCACGGCGTTCCTCGTCGAGCAGGCCCGCCGCCACGACGTCTGGGTCTGTGGCTCGCTGCCGGAGCTCGAACCCGGCCGCGAGCATCCGTACAACCGTCTGGTCGTCGCGGCGCCCGACGGCACGCGTCACCGGTACGCGAAGATCCATCCGTTCACCTACGCGCGCGAGGACGAGCACTACGCCGCGGGCGAGGAGCGCGTCGTCGTCGACGTCGAGGGTGTACGCGTCGGTCTGTTCGTCTGCTACGACCTGCGCTTCGCGGACGAGTTCTGGGCACTGGCGCCCGACGTCGACGCCTACGTCGTGCCCGCCAACTGGCCCGAGAGCCGGCGCGAGCACTGGCGG
>DASRHL010000250.1:0-9122 GCA_035650535.1 Acidimicrobiia bacterium | reverse complement strand
CTCGCCGTGCTCGACGAGGACGACCGTCCCGTACCGGCGGGCGAGGTCGGCGCGGTGTGCCTCCGCTCCCCTGCCGTGATGTCGGGCTACTGGCACGACCCCGACGCGACCCGCGCCGCGTTCACCGCCGACGGGTTCGTCCGCACCGGCGACCTCGGCTGGGTCGACGACCGGGGCCGGCTCCGGCTGGTCGGGCGCGGCAAGGAGATGTACGTGCGCGGCGGGTACAACGTGTACCCCGTCGAGGTCGAGGGCGTCCTGTCCGCGTTGCCCGAGGTGGCGGCGATCGCGGTCGTGCCCCGGCCCGATCCGGTGATGGGCGAGGTGGGCGTCGCCGTCGTCGTCCCGCGCGACGCGGCGCACCCGCCCGCGCTCGAGTCGCTCCGCGCCCACGCGCGCGAGCACCTCGCCGCCTACAAGCTCCCCGAGGACCTCCTCGTCGTCGAGTCCCTCCCGCTCACGCCGGGCGAGAAGGTGGACCGCCGGGCCCTCGCCGGGCTCGTCCGCGAGCAGGCGCCGTCGGCCCGGCCGGCCTGACACCGCCGTCAGATAAGGTCGCCGGCGCATGCAACTCGAGTTCACCGACGAGCAGGACGAACTGCGCGACGGCGTCCGCCAGATGCTGGCGCGAGAGTGCCCGATGAGCCTCGTGCGCGCGGTCGTCGAGAAGGGCGCGACCCCCGACGCCGACGCGTTGTGGAAGCAGATGGTCGAGCTGGGATGGCCGGCGCTGACCGTGCCGGAGGAGTACGGCGGGCTCGGGCTCGGCATGGTCGAGCTCGCGGTCGTGGTCGAGGAGCTCGGACGTGTGATGGCGCCGGTGCCGTACCTGGCGACCGCCGGCCAGTTCGCACCGGCCGTCCGTGAGCTCGGCGGCGACGACCAACGGGCCCGGTTCCTCGGCGCGGTCGCCGACGGCACGCTCACGGGCACGTTGGCGATCGCCGAGGTGGGCGGCAGCTACGACCCGGCCCACATGCGGGCCGAGGCCGCCGCCGACGGCGACGGCTACGTCCTGACCGGCACGAAGCAGGCGGTCGTCGACGGCGCCACCGTCGACGAGATCGTCGTCGTCGCCCGGGTCGCCGGGAGCGACGGGGCTGCCGGCGTCGGCGCGTTCGTCGTGCCCCGGCCCGACGTGTCGGTCACGCCGGTCGACGCCCTCGACGCGACCCGCGGGCTCGCCACGATCGAGCTCGGAGGCGTGCGGGTCGGCCCCGAGCGGGTGCTCGGC
This sequence comes from Acidimicrobiia bacterium, assembly GCA_035650535.1. Classification (GTDB taxonomy): domain Bacteria; phylum Actinomycetota; class Acidimicrobiia; order IMCC26256; family PALSA-555; genus DASRHL01. Next base: position 7,888 of record DASRHL010000250.1, on the reverse strand, counting down.
TCACCCGGGCCGGGAGTGGCCGCCGGTCTCGTACGGGCGCTCGAGGAGGCGACCGTCGCGCTCGCGGTCGAGATGGTCGGCACCTGCCAGACGATCTTCGACGTCACGCTCGAGTACGCGAAGCAGCGCGAGCAGTTCGGCGTGCCCATCGGATCGTTCCAGGCGATCAAGCACAAGTTCGCGGACATGCTCGTGGCCCTCGAGCGGGCCCGCGCCACCGCGTACTTCGCGGCGCTCACGATCGCCGAGGACGACGAGCGGCGTGCGCTCGGCGCCGCCAGCGCCAAGGTCGCGGCCGGCGACTGCCAGCGCCTCCTCGCCAAGGAGGGCATCCAGATCCACGGCGGCATCGGTTACACGTGGGAGCACGACATGCACCTCTACGTCCGCCGCGTGAAGTCGGGCGCGCAGCTCTTCGGGACGGCGCGCGACCACAAGGCCCGCATCGCCGACCTCGTCGGGCTCTAGCCCGCGCCGGCCTCGTCGGGCCGCGGACGGGCCCGGAGTCAGAACGGCGGGGCCGCGCCCTGCTTGAAGATGATCTCCCAGAGCGCGTACCACACGACGACCAGCACGAGGCCGGTGACGATAGCCCGCTGGTGCGTCTCGTAGATCCAGTTCGTGATGTTGCCCGCGGCGCGGCCACCGATGATCCCGAGCGCGTTCAGCTCGAGCACGGCCCAGATCACGAGGGTGACGATCCAGTAGACCGCACGGTCGGAGTCGGTGAAGAACGACACGTTGAAGAAGTGCGCCGCCCCGACCATGAAGAACAGCATCGGGAACGAGAAGATCGTGTTCATCCGCGACGCCAGCGCGCCGCGGCGACCGGCGTCGGCCGCCGCCGGGTCGGCCTCACCACCCGCCTGGACGTTGCGGGCGTTGGCGATGACCTTCTTCTGGGCCGGCCAGATGACGAGCCAGACGTTCAGGAACATCGTGACCGCGAGCAGGATGCCGGTGGCGATGGCGACGCCTTCCGGCGACTTGAAGTAGCCGCCGTGGAACATCGCGTAGCCCTTGTTGCCGTAGTTGCCGAGGCTCAGCAGCAGGATGCCGAAGCCGAGCGTCGCCATCGCCGCCCACCGGAACCACCACAGCGCCCTCGACGCGAGCTTGTCGATGGCGTTGTTGCGGGCTGCCGCCTCCATCTGCGCGAACGACGGCACCTGGACGAAGTTGAAGTAGTAGAGGAGGCCGATCCAGGTGATCCCGGCGACCACGTGGGCCCAGCGCGCCAGGAAATACCAACCTCCGCGCTCGAAGATCTGGAGCGCCAACGCCATCAGCGTCCCCCCTCGATGATCGCCCTGCAAGATCGGGCGAGACGGCCGTTCCGAAACCTGCGGCAACGTAGCACCGCGCCGTCGCGCGGTGCGGGAACCCATGAGCCGGCGTCGAGACCCCGGGGAGCGTCGGCGTCAGCGGACCTCGGTCACCCGCTCACGTCCGAGGCGGACGACCGAGAGCCGGTCGCCGTCGACAGCGAGCTCGGTACGTGAGCAGTGGTCGGGCCGGAACGCGACGATGCGCTCCTCGCCCGTCGCGTACCCGACGGCGGCGTTGATCGCGACGAAGTGCGTGACGACGACGGTGCCGTCGTCGAAGCCGAGCAGTGCCGCGAGCAGCTCCCGACGCCACCGCGCGACCGGCTCGTCGACGTCGCCCCATCGGCCCTGCAGGACGCCGCGCAGCCAGGCGCCGCGCGCCTCCACGTCGGGTGTCGGCGACGGGATCTCACCCACGGCGGGCACGATCTCGGGTTCGATCCCCCAGCGGGAGGCCAGGGGCGCGGCCGTCTCGCGGGTCCGCCGGGTCGGCGAGCACACGAGCGGGCGCGGTCCCGCCGGCCCGAGGGCCTCGGCCAGCGCCCACGCCTGCTCGCGACCGGTGGGATCGAGCGCGGAGTCGGGGTGCTCGTGCCAGTCGGCCTCGGGCCGGGCGTGCCGGACCAGCAGCAGATGCCGCGTCTCGGCGTTCCCGCTCACGGGCTGCACGGTACCGGGTCGGGCATCCCGGCCCGGGCGAGCGTTCGTGTTGCAAATGGTCTGAATCGGGCATAACGTACAGCGCCGTGCACGTGCGGACGGTGGCCCGGGTCGGGGTGCTCCTCGCGGGCGAGACGGCGGCCGTCGCCGTCCTGCACCGGCTCGGCGCCGAGCCCGGCTTCGCCCTTCCCGGCGCCGACGTCGCGGCCTGGTTGCGGCGCACCCCTCCGATCGACGCCACCTCGGCGATCCTCCGGGTCGTAGCGCTCGCCGCCGCGTGGTGGCTCCTCGCGTCGACGCTCTGGTGGCTCCTGGTCGCGCTGCGGCCCGCCGGCGGGGTCCGCGGCCGCCTGGCGATGCCGGGCACCCGGCGGCTGGTCGAGGTCGCGCTCGCGCTGACCATCGTGGGCGGCACGGCCCTCACCGGCCCCGCCGCCGGGGCGCGTCCGGCCGCGTCGGGGGCTCCGCCACCCGCCACCACCGCACCGGTGCTCGTGCTCGGACACGTCGACCGTCGCGACGAAACTCTCCCGACCACGACGTCGACGACCCCGGCCGGGGTGCGCACCGGGCGCACCGAGCTCGCCGCCGTCCCCTCCCCGCCGACGGCGACCTTCGTACCCCACCCGACGTCCCCGCCGGCGCCGTCAGCGGCACCCGCCCCCGCGCCCGCGGTCCCGGCGCCGCCGCGGCTCCACGTCGTGGCGCCGGGCGAGAACCTGTGGACGATCGCGGCCCAGGTGGTGGGCGGCGCGACCGGCCGGCCCGCGCCGGCCGTCCCCGCGGCGGAGGTCGCGCCGTACTGGCTGGCGCTGTGCGACGCGAACCGGGCGACCGTGCGCTCGGGCAACGTCGGTCTGATCTTCCCCGGCGAGGTGCTGCAGCTCCCGTCCCGGTGAGCCGGTCAGCGGGACGCGATCTCGTTGACGATCGCCGCGAGCTCGCGCGGACGGCTCACCATCACGTCGTGGCCGGCGTCGATCTCGACGACCTCGACCCGGCCGCCCGGCGATCGTTCGAGGTTGACGATCATCTGTGCCTGCAGCTCGGGTGGCAGCGACTGGTCGCGCGACAGCCGGACGTAGGTTTTCGGCAGCTCGGGCGGCACTCCCAGTCTCGTCACCGGCTCGACCGCGACGTTGACCGCCTCCGTACACACCCGGTCGAGGACGAACTTGGTCTGCTCCTCGTCCATGTCGTTGCAGAACATGAGGCGCGCCATCGCCTCGTCGAGGACACCCGACGCCTCCGCCCCTTCCTGGCTGGCCCGCTCGATGTGGTCGCGGGTGATCTCGCGGATCTCGGGCGTCAGGGAGTCGAGCACGCACGCCCCCTCGGGCGGCGTCGTCGCCGAGACGAACACGAGGTGCGCGACGCGCCGCGGGATGCGCCGGGCAACCTCGGGGATCGACAGACCCGCCATCGAGTGACCGACGAGCACGAAGCGGTCGAATCCCGTGCGGTCGACGTCGGCGATGATCGAATCCGCGAAGTCGCCGATCTTCAGCGCGGCGAGCTGCTCGGCGAGCTCGGCGTCGACGCGGCGGGTCTCACCCGTCCGCAGCCGCTTCGGAGGCAGGACGACGGCGAGCGCGGGGCAGTCGAGGAACTCCAGCATGGGGTCCCAACACCAGGCGCCGTGCGACCCGCCGTGGACCAGGACCACGGGCAACACCACGCCCCCACTCACTCGTCCCGGTGGAGCGTGATCGCCTGGGTCGGGCAGCCCTCGGCTGCGAGGGCGATCTTCTCCTCGGGCGCGGCGGTCGGGTCGACGACGTATGCGATGCCCTCGTCGTCGAGATCGAACACGCCGGGCGCCCAGAAGCTGCAGTTGCCCGAGCCCATGCACTTCTCGCGGTCGATCTCGATGCGCACGGCGGTGGTCTTCTCACCCGATGACACATCCAGGAGGTTAGCGACGCGCGGAGGCGAGCGACTGCGCCGGACGCGTGCGGCGCAGCGAGCCGTGGTCCTCGCCCGCGGCGAGGCACGAGGTCACGAGAGGAGCAGGAAGCGTTCGTAGCGCTCGGCCGCGGGGCCGACCCAGGCCGGGTCGGGCTCGACGGTGCGGCCCGTGCGGGCCCAGCGCCGGGCGTCGGGCATCGCGGTCGGCGCCTCGAGCCCGGCCGCGATCCGGGCGAGCCACGCCGAGCCGAGCGCGCCGCCCTCGGGGACGGCCACGCAGTCCACCGGCAGGTCGGTCGCGTCGGCGAGCGCCTGTACCCATGCCTCGACGCGCGTGCCGCCCCCGGTCGCCACGATGCGGCGCGGCTCGAGGCCGGCGTGGCGCGACGCGGACTCGATGCAGCGGCGGGTCACGAAGCCCGACGCCTCGAACGCGGCGCGGCGGACGGCGGCGGCGTCGTGGGTGAGGTCGAGGTCGGCGAGCACGCCCCGGCGGCTCGGGTCGTACAGCGGTGAGCGCTCGCCGCGCGGATACGGCGCCCACACCGGTACCCGGTGCGGATCCGCCGGTCCGGCGCCCTCCCCCGCCAGGAGGCCCGCGGCCCAGTTGCAGAACAGGCCGCCGGCGTTGGACGGGCCGCCCACGAGGTATCGCCCGGGCGCGGTGTGCGGGATCGCCATGTAGCCGGGAACGTCGGCGTGCTCGCGTGTGACGGCCCAGATGATCAACGTCGTCCCGAGGATCACGAGCACGTCGCCGTCGTCGTCGGCGCCCGCGACGAGCTGCTCGGCGAGCGCGTCGATGCACCCGGCGGCGAGCGGCGGCCCCTCGCCACCGACGCGTGCGGCCTCCCATCCGGTCGGCGCCAGGCGCGGGAGCTGCTCCACGCGCACACCGGCCGCGGCCGCCTCGGTCTCGCTCCAGCCGGTCCAGTCGAACAGCGGGTAGGTCGTCGCCGCGGTGGTCGTGTCGAGGATCGCCTCGCCGCAGAGGGCGTGGTTGGCGACGGCCTGGGCGGGCCAGAAGCCGGCGGCGCCCGGCGCCTCGGCCATCGTCCAGCGCAGGAACCCGAGCCACTCCCCGAGCTCCGGGCTCGCCGCTCCGGGATCGGCGGTGCGCGCGGCCCGCCCGCGCTCGTCGCCGTAGAGCAGCCCGGGCGTCAGCGGGACACCCGAGCCGTCCACCGCGGTGAGCGACGGCACCATGGCGGCGACGCTGACGCCCTTCACGTCGAGGTCGCCGAGCGCGGCGAGCGCGTCGGCCGTTCCCCGGCGCCAGGCGACGTCGGCGTCGTGCTCGAAGCGGTCCGGGGTCGGGATCCGGAATCCGTGCGCGATGCGGCTGCTCGCGACGACGTTGCCGTCGCCGTCGGCCGCGAGCGCCTTCACCGACGACGTCCCGATGTCGATGCCGACCGTGACCTCGGTCGCCCCGCTCACTCGCGACCCCCGGCCAGCGCCGCCAGCACCGCGTCGTGCAGCAACCCGTTCGTCGTCACCGCGGGCGCCCCGTCGGTCCAACCCGCGCCGGTCAGGTCCGTGAGCCGCCCGCCCGCCTCCTCCACGATCGGGACGAGCGCCGCGACGTCCCAGAGCGCCAGGATCGGCTCACCCATCGCGTCCGCCGCGCCCTCGGCGACGAGCATGTGTCCCCAGAAGTCGCCGAAGCCGCGGGTGCGCCAGCAGCGGCGCATCAGGGCGCGGAACTCGTCGCCCCGGCCGAAGTCGTCCCAGCCGGTCGTGTCGCTGTAGCAGAGATGCGCGTCGGCGAGGTCGTGGACGGCGGAGACGCGGATGCGCTCGCCGTCGGCGAACGCCCCGGAGCCGCGAGCCGCCCACCAGCGCCGGCCGAGCGCCGGCGCCGACACGACGCCGGCGACGAGCTCACCCGCGACCTCGAGACCGATCAGCGTCGCCCACACGGGCACGCCGCGCACGTAGTTCTTCGTCCCGTCGATCGGGTCGACGATCCACCAGCGGTCACCGGCGCCCGACGCGCCGAACTCCTCGCCGACCACCGCGTCGCCGGGTCGGGCACGCGCGATGTGCTCGGTCAGCAGCTCCTCGGCGCGCCGGTCGGCCTCGGTGACGGGCGTCAGATCGGGCTTCGTGTCGACGGCGAGGTCGTGGGCACGAAAGCGCGCCGTCGTCACCGCGTCCGCCGCGTCCGCGAGCTCGTGCGCGAGCGCCAGGTCCGACTCGAGATCCGCGTTGCTCACGCGCGCCCGTCCCTCCGCGTGTGTCGACTTTTCCGCCGATACGACGGGTTTCGTAACCGACGCGGGGAGGGTGGGCTCACGCGGCGGGCAGGACCTCGAGCACGGTCGCCGAGCCCATGCCGCCGCCGGCGCACATGCTGGCCACGCCGTAGCCCCCGCCTCGGCGGCGCAGCTCGTAGACGAGCGTCGTGATCATCCGCGCGCCCGTGCACGCGACGGGGTGACCGAGGCTGCAGCCGCTGCCGTTCACGTTGACGATCTCGTGCGGGAAGCCGAGGATGCGGCTGGACGCGACCGCCATCGAGGCGAACGCCTCGTTGATCTCGACGAGCTTCATGTCGTCGAGCTGCAACCCCGCGCGCTTCACCGCCTTGGGGATCGCGACGGTCGGGCCGAGCCCCGTGTCGGCGGGCGGGACGCCGGCGGACGCCCACGAACGCACGATCGCGAGCGGCTGGAGCCCGTTCGCCTGCGCGTAGTCGGAGTCGGTGACGACCATCGCGCACCCGCCGTCGTTGAGCCCGGAGGAGTTGCCCGCGGTGATCGAGAACCCGGGGATCTCGGGGTGCAGGGACGGCAGCGCGGCGAGCCGCTCCATCGTCGTGTCGCGCCGCGGGTGCTCGTCGACGTCGAAGATGCGGACCTCGCCCTTCCCCACGGGGATCTCGAGAGCGAAGATCTCGTCCTCGAAGCGACCCTCGTCGATCGCGGCGACCGCACGCATGTGCGAGTGGTAGGCCCACTCGTCCATCTCCTCGCGGGTGACGTTGCACTTCTGTGCGGTGTTCCACCCGACCGTGATCGACATGTCGAACGCGGGCGCGTCCGGTGTCGCCGGGTGACTCGGCGACATCCACGGCTGGACGCCGCTGTAACTGCCGGGCAGCTTCTGGAAGGTCTGGGGCGAGCGCGTGAGGCTCTCCGTGCCGCCGGCCACGACCACGCGGTCCATCCCGGCGCGGATGCTCCCCGCCGCGGTCTGGACCGCAGCCATCCCCGACGCGCAGTGGCGGTTGTGCGCCACACCGGGAACGTCGATCAGGCCGAGCTCGATCGCGGCGTGGCGCGCGATGTCGCCGCCGCCCTGCAGCACCTCGCCGAGGACGATGTCGTCGACGTCGTCGGCGGGGATCCCCGACCGCTTCAGCGCCTCCCCGACCGAGAACCGGGCCAGGTCGAAGGCCGTGAAGCCGACCAGCGAGCCCTTGCGGGCCGTCCCGATCGCAGTGCGGGCGGCGGAGACGATGACGGCGTCACCCATGGGTCCACTCCTGACTGGCGTCCACGTTCGCGGCCTGGTCGTGGCCGGTCCGGCGACGGCCGCCGCCGCCGGAGCGCGTGCAGCGTAGCCTGACGCCCCTGTCAGGTGGCGGGGCCGCGGCGGCTACCGTGCGGCGGATGCCGGAGTGGGGCGAGCTGCAGGTCGACCAGTTGCGCTACATGGCGCGCAACTACGGCGCCGAGATCGCGTACCGCAACCTCGACGCCGCGACGTCGATCACGTTCGCGGAGTGGGACGCGGAGTCGAACCGCATGGCGCGCGGTCTCTCCGCCCTCGGCATCGGGAAGGGCGACCGGGTCTCGATCTACCTGCCCTCCGAGGAGGTGTTGCACTGGATCGTCGCGTACGCGGCGATCCACAAGGCCGGGGCGGTCGTCGTGCCGACGAACACGCGCCTTTCGGCGCGCGAGCTCGAGACGGTCCTCGGGCACGCCGAGATCGTCGCCATGATCACCTGCGACGCGCTCGTCGAGCGCGCCGAGGAGGCGCGC
>DASRHL010000249.1:0-2504 GCA_035650535.1 Acidimicrobiia bacterium | reverse complement strand
AGGGCTCGTCCCATCCGCCGTCGGGGAGCTGGTGCTCGACGAGCCACTCGACGCCCCGCCGCGTCGCCTCCGAGTCGCGTTCGGCCGCCGCGAGCAGCGCGAGCAGGGCCCAGGCGGTCTGCGACGCGGTCGACGCGCCGCGCCCGACCCACGACCGGTCGCCGTAGGAACGGATGTCCTCGCCCCAGCCGCCGTCGGCGTTCTGGTGCTGCTCGAGCCAGCGGACGGCGCGGCGGATGCACGGCTCCGCGGGCGCGATCCCGGCCTCGACGAGCGCGGGGACGACCGCGCCCGTCCCGTACACGTGGTTGACGCCCCACCGACCGAACCACGAGCCATCCGCTTCCTGCTCCGCGAGCAGCCAGTCGACGCCGCGCCGGGTCGCCTCGGCGTCCGCGGGTGACCCGAGCGCGGCGAACATCTCGACGACGTGCGCGGTGACGTCGGCGCTCGGGGGGTCGACGACCTCGCCGAAGTCGCAGAACGGCAGGTGCGTCGGCCAGCGCCGCGTGTTGTCGACGTCGAACGCGCCCCACCCGCCGTCGCGGCACTGCATCCCCCGCTGCCACGCGACGGCGCGGTCGATGGCGGCGGCGACGGCAGCCCGGTCGGGATGCTCGACGCGCCGGAGCGCGAGGACAACCTCGGCCGTGTCGTCGGTGTCGGGGTAGTTGACGTTGGCGAACTCGAACGCCCACCCGCCCGGCTCCAGGTCTCGCCGGCGAACGCTCCAGTCGCCGCGCACGCGCACCTCCTCGCCGAGGAGCCAGCCGGCAGCGCGCACCAGTGCGGGGGCGTCGCGTGCGATCCCGGCGTCGGAGAGGGCGACGACGGCGAGAGCGGTGTCCCAGACCGGTGACTGGCACGCCTCGAGCCGGCGGCCCCGCTCGTCGTCGATCGTGAACGCGTCGAGCCCGGCGAAGCCGGCTCGCATCACCGGGTGGTCGAGCGGGTAGCCGAGCAGGTGCAGAGCCATCATCGAGTACACCCAGGGCGGCTGGATGCCGCCCCACGAACCGTCGGCCTCCTGGCGGGCGACGATCCACCGCTCGGCGGCGGCGAGCGCGGCACGGCGGAGCGGCCGGAGCGGGTGCCGCTCGTACCCGTGCAGGACCCTGTCGAGGACGTGGAACCCGTACGCGGGTGTGCCGCGGGCGGGTGGCGGCAGCGGGGGCAGCCCCGAACGCAGCTCGTCGATGCCGAAGCCGAGCGCGCGGGTCGGGCGGAACGCGCTGACCACGGTCAGCGCGACGACGGTCTGGCGAGCCCAGCACGCGAAGTCGTAGATGCTCACCGGCGACGACGCAGGGAGCAGCATGATCTCGGGCGGCATCGCCGGGAGCGCCTCCCAGCTCCACTCGCCGAACAGCGCCATCCAGATGCGCGTGAAGACCCGCGACCGCTCCAACCCCCCGGCGCCGCGCACGAAGTCGGCCGCCTTCGACATGTGCGGCGCCTCGGGATCGTCGCCCGCCAGCCGCAGCGCGACGTACGCCTCGATCGTGGTCGACAGGTCGGGCGGACCTTCGTAGAAGGTCGCCCACGTACCGTCGGAGCGCTGCTGCGAGCGGATCCATCCCGCGGCGCGCGCCGTCAGCTCCGCGTCGTCGACGCCGAGGAACCGGCGGAGCAGCAGGTCCTCGGCGTCCATCGTGACGTTGGTCTCGAGCTCGGCCTTCCACCACCCTGCGTCCGCCTGCAACGCGAGCAGCGCGTCACGTGCGCGCTCGAGCGCGGCGCTGGCGGCGTGCCGGTCCACCGTTCAGAACTCCCGGGTGGTGACGAAACGGGCGAGCTCGACGAGCTCGTCGTGGGCCGACGGCTCGAGGCGGACGCTCGCGAGCGCGTCGAGCGCCCTCGCCAGGTGACGGTCGGCGGCCGCTTCGGTGAGCTCGCGCCCGCCGCAGCGCTCGACGAGCCGGGCCGCGCGCGCGACCTCCGCCTCGTCCAGCGGGCCGTTCGAGAACAGCGAACGCAGCTCCTCGGCGCGGGCGTCGTCGCGCGAGAGCGCGAAGACCACGGGAAGGGTCTTCTTCTGCGAGCGCAGGTCGCTCCACGTCGGTTTGCCCGTCACCTCGGGGCGGCCCCAGATCCCGAGCAGGTCGTCGACCGCCTGGAACGCCAGGCCGAGCTCGCGGCCGAACTCCGCGAGCGCGTCGACGACCTCGTTGTCGGCGTCGGCGAGCAGCGCGCCGATGGACGCCGCGCACGAGAGCAGCGCGCCCGTCTTCGCGCCCTCCATCTCGACGCACTGGTCGAGCGACGTCTCGATCGACGTCTCGAACGCCATGTCGGACGCCTGGCCCGCGATCATGGCGTCGGTCGCGCGGGCCAGCGCCGACGCGCCCCGGGTCGCCGCGAGCGTCCCCGACTCGAGCAGCACGCGCATCGCGAGCGTGTGCAACGCGTCGCCGACGATGATCGCGACCCCGACGCCGAACAGCGCCCACACCGTGGGCCGGTGCCGGCGCTCGCGGTCGCCGTCGATCACGTCGTCGTGCAGC
>DASRHL010000248.1:0-5253 GCA_035650535.1 Acidimicrobiia bacterium | reverse complement strand
ATCCCGGGCAGCTGCAGGTCGTCGACGTAGCGGCCCCGACCCGACAGGATTCGAGGGTCCTCGACGCGTGTCACGCGGGTCCCGACGAGTCGTTCCATCAGACTGCTCCCGTCCCGTCGTGCAGCAGTGCGGCGGCGCGTTGCACGCCCTCGACGATCGACTGGTAGCCCGTGCAGCGGCACAGGTTCGCCGAGATGGCCTCACGGACCTCGGTGTCCGTCGGTGGCGCCGTCACCCCGTTCGCGGCGCGCTCCTGGAGGAACGCGTACGTCGTCATGAGGAACCCCGGTGTGCAGAAGCCGCACTGGAAGCTGATCGCCTCGAGGAAGCCGCGTTGCACCTCGTGCATGCCCTCGACACCCCGGCCGGCGTCGTGGGCCAGCCCCTCGACCGTCGTGACCGACCGCCCGCGCGCCTGCACCGCGAGGACGAGGCACGACCGGGCGGGCTCGCCGTCGAGCAGGACCGTGCAGGCGCCGCAGACGCCGTGCTCGCAGCCGAGATGCGTGCCGGTGAGTCCGAGGTCTTCGCGCAGGAGCTCCGCGAGCGTGCGCCGCGGCTCGACCGTGGCCCGGCGTGGTGCGCCGTTGACCTCGAGCTCGACGGGGATGTCGGCGGTCATGGGGTCCCCCGGTTCGCGTGCGTGACGGCGTCGTGGAGCACCCGGCCCGCGAGGACACCGGCAACGTGGCGCCGGTACGCGCCGGTCGCGTGGACGTCGTCGCCGGGCTCGAGCTCGGCCCGGGCGGCCTCGACCGCCGCGGCGATCGCGTCCGCGGTCGGCTCGTTGCCGACGAGCAGCGACTCGGCTCCGCCGACGCGGATCGGTGTCGGTGCGACGCCGGTGAACGCGAGGCGGGCGTCGCGCACGGTTCCGTCGTCCGCGAGGCCGACGACGGCACCGGCGCCGACGAGCGCGAAGTCGCCGTGGCGCCGGGCCAGCTCCTCGAACGCGGAGCCGGTGCGGTCGGGCCACGGCGGGATCCGCACGTCGACGAGCAGCTCGTCGGGCTCGAGTGCGGTTTCGAAGAACCCGCGGAAGAAGTCGCGCGCCGCGATCACGCGTTCGCCGCGGGAGCGGCTCCGGGCGACGACGTCGGCCTCGACGAGGAGCGCCACCGCGGGCAGCTCGGCGGCCGGGTCCGCGTGGGCGAGGCTGCCGCCGATGGTGCCGCGCGTGCGGATGGGTACGTGGGCGACGAGGGGCAGCGCCTGCGTGACGGGCGGGCAGTGACGCGCGATCTCGGGGCTGCGCTCCGCGGTGCGCTGGCTGACGCCGGCACCGATCGCGAGCCCGCCGTCGGCTCGGATCGCCTGCAGCGCGGCGATGCGTCCGACGTCGACGAGCCGAGCCGGTCGCGCGAGCCGAAGCGCCATCAACGGGATGAGGCTCTGACCTCCGGCGAGCACCTTGGCGTCGTCACCATGCTCGGCGAGGAGGTGGAGCGCCTCTTCGACGGTGTCGGGAGCGTCGTAGTCGAACGGCGGCGGTTTCAAGGGCCGCATCCTGGCCCACGGCAACCCGTGCGCTCAACCGGCGAGCCCGAGCCGGGCCCGGGTGAGGACCCGACCGCGTGCCGGGCCCCCACGTCGGATGCGTGCGTGGTCAGCGGCGCGCCGTGGTCTTGCGGGCCGCGGTCTTCTTGGCCGGCGCATTCTTCGCGGTCGTCTTCTTGGCCGCGGTCTTCTTGGCCGGCGCCTTCTTCGCCGCGGACTTGGTCGCCTTCTTCACGGGCCGGCCGGAGATGACCGCGTCCTTGAACGCCTTGAGCGCCGTGATGCGGGCGCGACGCGAGGCCTTGATCCTGATCGGTTCACCCGTCTGGGGGTTGCGACCCATGCGCGCGGCACGGTCGACACGGGCGAACTTGCAGAAGCCGCTGATCGCGACCGGCTCGCCGGTCGACACCGTCTCGGTGACGATGTCGGTGAACGCGGCGAGCATCTCGTCGGCCGTGCGGCGGTCGGTCTCGGTGCGCTCGGCGAGCGCGAGAACCAGCTCTCTTCGGTTCACGGGAAGCATCTCCTTCTCGGGGACATGCCAGCCTGGCACGTTCGAGGGGCAGAAGTGCGCATTCTGCGGGCATTTTCGCGAGGTTCCCGGGCCCGGCCCGGACCACGGAGTTCCCGCACGCGCGTTGCTCAGCCCGCGAGCAGGATCCCGAGGAAGAGGGCACCGAGCGCCGCGAGGCCGCTCACGGCGCCGAACACCGCGAGCGCGGCCTTCGACTGCGCCCGCGCGTGCAGGAACGCGGCGATGCCGGACAGCGCGACGACAGTGATCTTGACGAACAGGGTCACGCCGTAGGCCCCCGACCACGACGGCTTGATCGCCGCGACGTTCCAGATACCCGTGAACACGAGCACGGCGTAGGCCGGCCAGGCGATGAGGTTGAATCGCCGGGCGGCCGCCCGCGGCGCGTCGGGCGCGACGGCGCGGAGGCCGGGGACGAGCCCGGCGAGCGTGAGCTGACCGCCGACCCAGACCGTCGCCGCCGTCACGTGCAGGAACAGGCGGATCGTCTCGACGTGGACCGGCAGCATCCGGCCGGACCCTACCGCCGCGGAATGCACGCCGGCGCCAGGCGGTTATGTTCGGGCGATGACCGGACTCGACGACTCGATCGAACGCGTCCTCGTCGTGATGGCGCACCCGGACGACGTGGACTTCGGTGCGGCCGGGAGTGTCGCGACGTGGACCGATGCCGGCGTCGAGGTCACCTACTGCATCGTCACCGACGGCGACGCGGGAGGGCACGACCGCACGGTGCCGCGCGAGGAGATGGCGGAGACGCGCCGCGCCGAGCAGACGGCGGCCGCGAAGGTCGTCGGCGTCAGCGATCTGCACTTCCTCGGGTATCCCGACGGGCGACTGCAACCCACCCTCGACCTCCGTCGCGATCTCGCGCGCGTGATCCGGACGGTCCGGCCCCAACGGGTCGTGTGCCAGTCGCCGGAGCGCAGCTTCCAGCGCATCTACGCGTCGCACCCCGATCATCTCGCGGCCGGCGAGGCGGCGTTGTGCGCCGTCTACCCGGACGCCCGCAATCCCTTCGCCTTCCCCGAGCTCCTCGACGAGGGCCACGAGCCGTGGTCCGTGGCCGACGTCTGGATGATGACGGCGCGGGAACAGGACGCGTTCGTCGACGTCACCGACGTGTTCGACCGCAAGCTCGAGGCCCTGCGGTGCCACGTCAGCCAGCACCGGGATCCGGAGGGTCTCGAGCCGTTGCTGCGCGGCTGGATGACGGCGAACGCCGCCAACGCCGGACTCCCGGAGGGCCGGCTCGCCGAGGCCTTCTACCGGATCGTCACCGCGTAGGCGTTCGGGTCACACCAGGACGCTGCGGATCACCTCGCCGGCCTGCATGGCCTTGAACGCGTCGTTGATGTCGTCGAGGTGCATGGTCCGCGACACCATCGAGTCGAGGTCGAGCTTGCCCTGTTCGACGAGCCGGACCAGCTTCGGGAAGTCGCGCTTGACGCGCGCCGAACCGTAGACGCAGCCGAGGAGACGCTTCTCGCCCAGCACGAGCGGGAAGCTCGGGATCTCGATGTTCTGGTCGAACTTCGAGACGCCGACCGCGACCGCGGCACCCCCGTTGCGGGCCATGTTGAAGGCCTGCACGACGGTCGCCGGCGTCCCGATGACCTCGAACGCGTAGTCGACACCACGCCCGTTGGTGAGCGCCTGGACCTGCGCGACCGGGTCACCGTCGGACGGGTCGACGACGTCGGTGGCTCCGAGCTTCAACGCGCTCTCGCGCTTCATCGGCACGGGGTCGACGGCGATGATGCGCGCCGCACCTGCGATGCGCGCTCCCTGGATCACCGCCGAGCCGACGCCGCCGCAGCCGATCACCGCGACCGTGGAGCCGGGCTGGACCTTCGCCGTGAACAGCGCGGCGCCCGTACCGGTGGTCACGCCGCAGCCGATGAGGGCGAGGTGCTCGTCGGGCAGGTCGGTCTCGATCTTCACGAGCGACATCTCGTCGACGGTCATCATGTCGGCGAAGGTGCCGAGCCCGGTCATCGTGTTGAGCTGCGTCCCGTCGCCCCGGGTCGCGCGCGGGTTGGCCATCACCGCGTAGGTGTTCTCGCAGAGGTGCGATTCGTCGTTCACGCAGAACGAGCAGTACCCGCACGCGGGGATGAAGGAGCCGATCACACGGTCGCCGACCTGCAGCCCGCGCACCTCGTTGCCCACCCAGTCGACGATGCCGGTGCCCTCGTGACCGAGGATCGCCGGCGGAGGCATCGGCAGCGTGCCGTTGATCACGGACAGGTCGGAGTGGCAGACGCCGCTCGCGGTGACGCGCACGACGACGTCACGCGCGCCCGGCGGGTTCGGCGTGACGTCCTCGACGACGAGCGGCTGGTCGTTCTCCACGAAGATGGCTGCACGCATGAACCCTGCTCCCCTATCCGGTGGTCGGACTCCGACGGTAGCGCGCGGCCTCAGGGCACGGGCCAGGGGTGGACGGGCAGGCCCGGGGTCGGGAGGCCCTCCCACGCGACGAGTTGGCCGGGAATCCCGTCGGTCGCGTACAGCGTCCGCCCGTCGGGGCCGCCGAAGCAGCAGTTCGTCGTGATGCCCGGTCCGCCGATCTCGAGGAACTCGACCTCGCGCCCGTCCGGTTCGATCACGGCGACGCCGTGGGCGCGGGTCGAGGCGACGTACAAGCGGCCCTCGGTGTCGACACAGAACCCGTCGCCCGAGCCGTGCGGCAGGTGCTCGACGATCCACTCCTTGCCGCCGTCGTCGTGCAGCCGCATGAGGCCGTCGGCCTCGACGACGACGACGGCGCCGCCGGGCTCGAGCCCGATGCCGTTGCAGTACTGGAAGGCGACGGCGACGGTCCGGAGGGTGCCGTCGGGGTCGAGCGCGTGGACGCGCCCGACGGGCTCCGGCGGCGGCGGGTGCGGGGGCGGATCGGTGAACCACAGGGTCCCGGTCGCGTCGGCGACGAGGTCGTTGGGCGCGAGGAAGCCGCCGTCGATCGCGTCCTCGTCGAGGAGGTAGGAGACGGCGCCCGCCGGTTCGACCCGCTGGATGCCGGGCATCGCGGGCCGGTAGGGCGGAGGGTCGTCGCTGTAGATCCCCGAGCGCGAGAAGTCGATGCCGCCGTTCTGGGTGACGACGAAGCCGCCGTCGGAGGCCGGGTAGGCGGCGTTCGCGCCGCCGCCGACCGCCGCGACCAGGGAGACGGCACCGGTCGCGACGTCGACGCGGTGGAGCGCGCCGTCCGCGAC
>DASRHL010000247.1:0-26961 GCA_035650535.1 Acidimicrobiia bacterium | reverse complement strand
GGTCGGCCTGCTCGTAGTTCGTGACGTTGGCCTGCATCGTGCGCACCAGCGGCTTGTAGTGCGCGAGGCCGCCGGGCACCTGCTCGAAGATCGCGGCGTTGTCACGCATCAGCCCGACGAGTCCCTCGAAGTCCTTCTGCATCGCGGGCTCGCTCTGCAGGACCTGGCTCATCGCGGGGAACTGCGCCGCCATGAACGCCTGCACCTGGGTCGGCGTCATGTTCAGCGCGCCCGCGAGCGCCGGGATCAGCTTCCGGGTGTCGACGCCCATCCCCGAGAACTCCTCGACGTACCCGTTGAACTTGGCGATGTTCGCCTTGCTCATCGCCGGCACGACCTTCCCCAGCGGCACGAAGACGTCGTTGTAGTAGGCGGCGGTCTTGTGGACGCTCGCCGGCTGCATCAGCGGACGGAAGCCGTCCATCATCCGCTGACCTGCACTCGCCTTGGACGGGATGTCGAGCACGAAGGGCGTCACGACGAGCACCACGCCGATGACGACCACTGCCCACAACGACTTGCGCGCCATGACAGGCCTCCCTCACTCGCCTGCGCTCCCATCGGCGGCGAGGGGGCGGCGCCGCGGGGCCGTCCGACCCGAGCGACCGGGACCTCGGTCCTCTCGCGCTTGCGGCTCTCCCGTCGCCCGGCGCCCGCGTGGGCACGCGGTACGGTGGGTCGCCGGGGCTCACCCGGCGGAACGGGGAACGGGGGGTGTGCCGTGCCTGCGACGGTCAAGGCGCCCGGGATCGCTGCGAGCTTCGAGCCCGTCGACTGGAACCCACCCGGGCTCCCGGACGACCCCGACGAGATCATGGTCTGGCTCGGCGACCCGGTCCGTCGTGGCGAGCTCTACCCCCTCTACCACCAGCTCCGCCGCGTCGCGCCCGTCCACAAGAACCGGCCCGAGGTCTTCCACGGTGCGTGGGCCCTGACCCGCTTCGCCGAGACGGATGCCGTGTTCCGGGATCCGCGGGCGGTCAACGACCCACGGGTCGTCGACGAGGCCTTCTCCAACGGCGACGGCGCGTTCACGAGCGTGATGCGCGACGTGATGGTGTGGCAGCACCCCGAGCCCCACCAGCGCGTCCGCAACCTCGTCAAGGCCGCGTTCACGCCACGCGCGATCGGGCGGTGGCAGCCGATCGCGCAACGGGTCAGCAACGAGCTCTGCGACCGGTTGGCCGACGCGGGCGGCGCCGACCTCGTCGAGGACTACAACTACGAGCTGCCGTTCAACGTGATCGCGCACATCCTCGGCATCCCCCCGAGCGACTTCCCCCGCATCAAGGCGCTCGCGTGGGACTTCGCCAGAGCCGGCGAGAAGACCGTCACCGACGAGGTGGCCCGCCGCGGCGACGACGCGGCGCGGGCATTCATGGAGTACTTCGGCGAGCTCGCGGAGCTCCGGCGCGCGAAACCGAGTGACGACCTGATCTCGTCACTCGTCGAAGCCGAGGCGGACGGCGAGCGCCTGACGCACGCCGAGCTGGTCGCCAACTGCATCCTGCTGCTGCAGGCCGGTCACGAGACGACGCAGGATCTGCTCGGTAACGCGCAGGTCGCGCTGTTCCGCAATCCCGACCAGCTCGCGCTGCTGCGCGCGCGCCCGGAGATCACACGCAACGCGGTGGAGGAGTTCCTCCGCTACGACGGCTCGGTGCAGATCAACCACCGCGTCGTGCTCGACGGCCTGACCGTCGGCGGCGTCGAGATCGCGCCGCACGACATGGTGTACGTCTTCCTTGGCGCGGTGAACCGCGACCCCGCCCGCTTCCCCGATCCCGACCGCCTCGACGTGGCCCGGGAGCCGACACACCACCTGGCGTTCTCGTTCGGCGCGTACTACTGCCTCGGCAACCAGCTCGCCCGGACCGAGATCGGCGTCGGTCTCCGGACGCTCCTCGACCGCTTCCCCACGCTGTCACCGGCCGAGGAGACCTTTGAGTGGCGCGACACGCTCCAGCTGCGCGGCCCCCAGCGCCTCCTGGTCAGCTGGTAGCGCGGGCGGTGACGCGCCGCCGGCGCGTCCACGCGAGGGCGGCGACGCCGCCGACGACGGCCGCCAGCGTCACGCCGTCGAGCCCCTCGGGGACGGCGGGCGGCGGGTCGCAACCGAACGCCGGGTAGGCGAGGAGCCGTTGCTCGCCGGCGCCCGGCGCCCCCGTCCACGAGAGGGCGAGCCGGACCTTCCCGGCCTTGACGGACGGGACGCCCGTGTCGATGTTGCCCGTCGCCGTGTGACCGGGGGCGACCGATCCGAGCGCGACGGACTTCGACGTCTGCAGGTCCGTCGCGGTCACCGTCATCGCCTGCGTCGGATGGGACTCCGTGTTGGCGAAGTGCAACGCGAGCCGGACACCCGACGCGGTGCACGTCGCCTCGACCGATGCCCGGTAGGACCACGCGGGAGCCGGTGCCGACCAGAGCGGAACGAGCACGAGCACCACCGCCGCGCCGAGGACAGTTCTGGCAACCGTGCACATCGCTGGTGATCCCGGTCCGACCTACCGAAGAAGGCAGCCATTCGCGGATGCGCGTGACGCGCCCGGCCTGCCCGAGGAGGATCTTGCACGCGGCTCCGTGGGCTTCCGTGCCCGGACGCCCGTTCGCGGCCAGACTTTCGCCCAGGCGTCACGTTCTGTTGCGGAAAGGGAGGTCGACGTGGGGGCGATCGCGCGCGACGGGGTCACGCTCGCGTACGAGGAGAGCGGCGACGGCGACCCGCCGTTCGTGTTCGTCCACGGCTGGACGTGCAACCACACGCACTTCGCGCCGCAGCTCGCGCACTTCTCGGCCCGGCACCGCGTCGTCGCCGTCGACCTGCGCGGTCACGGACGGAGCGACGCGCCCGAGGAGCCCTACGCCATCGCGACCTTCGCCGACGACGTCGCGTGGCTCTGCCACGAGCTCGGCGTCGAACGGCCCGTCGTCGTCGGGCACAGCATGGGCGGCGCGGTCGTGCTCGAGCTCGCCGCCCGCCACCCCGAGCTCCCGCGCGCGATCGTGATGCTCGACGCGGCGCCCGTGACCAAGGCCTCGGAGGCCGCCGCGATCGCGGCCGAGCTCTCGAAGAACCTGCGCGGACCCGACGCCGCCACCATCCGCGCCGCGCTCGTCGACCAGACCACGGCGACCCTCGCCTGCGAACCGTCGGTGCAGGAGGCCGTCCGTCGCGACATGCTCGCGACGGCGGACCACGTGGCGTTGTCGTGCCTCGAGGCACTCGGCGACTGGGACGGCGAGGCGGCGGCGCGTGGGTGCACCGTCCCGGCGCTCCACATCGGCGCCGACGACCCGATCAACGACGCCGCCGCGCTCCGGGCGTTGAACCCCCTGATCCGCACCGGCCAGACGGTCGGCGCCGGCCACTTCAACCAGCTCGAGGCGCCCGATCAGGTGAACGCGATGATCGAGCGCTTCCTGCTCGTGACGGCCGGCGCGCCGTGACGCATCGTTGCCTACGTGCCGGGATGCCGACGGCACGAACGCCGCGGCCGCACGATCTCCCGCAACCGCGCGCGATAGCGTCCGCCGTCACTTCCCCCATTCGCCGGTCACAGGCCGTTTTCTTGGCCGTGACTACGCCTATGAGGGATTCAATGCCAACAGAACCAGCAATTGCGACGCTTTCGCGTCTCGCCGCACCCGGGCTGGGCACCTTCCGCGGACGAACCGCCGTCGACGCAGGTGTCGGCCGTGATCGGCTCTGCACCCTGGTGAGACAAGGGGTGCTCGAGCGGCTCCACCCCGACGTCTACCGCATGACGGCGGTACCCCGGTCGGCCGAACAACGCCTGCACGCCGCCCTCCTGTGGGCCGGTCAGTCGGCGGCGGCGGCGGGACGATCGGCGGGCGAGCTGTACCGCCTCGAAGGGGTCCGGGCGAAGGTCCCCGAGATCGTGCTCCCGACGAACGTGCGGGGCCGCGCAACGGGGATCGTCGTCTCCCACGCCATCAGTGCCTCGCTCATGGTTCGTACGGTCCGTGGCCTGCGCGTGACCGGGGTCGAGGCCACGCTCGTGCGCCTGGCGTCGCTCCTCGAGCCCGAGGCGTTCGAGATCGCGTTCGAGGACGCGCGGCGGCGCCGACTCACGTCGGCCGCTTCCGTGGATGCGTACCTGGCGCGCTTCGGGAGGCGCGGACGGCCGGGCGTCGCACCGATGCGCGCACTCGTCGCCCAGCTCGACCCCGAACATCCGGCGCGCTCGACGCTCGAGGTCATGACGCGGCGGCTGCTCGTCGCGCACGGCATCGACGACTTCGTCCGTGAGTTCCCGCTCGAGTGGAACGGGCGCACCTACCGCTACGACTTCGCCTTCCCGCTCCAGCGCGTCATCCTGGAGACCAACGGCCGCCGCTGGCACGACGACCCGGCCGACTACGAGCACGACCACGAGAAGTGGAGCGTGCCGGGCCGGCACGGCTACCGCGTCGTGTTCGCCACCTGGGACAAGGTGACCCGCACACCGGTGCAGCTCCTCCGCGAGCTCACGACGACCATCGCGGCGTGACCAGTCAGTCGTCGAGGGTGTCGTCGGCCGTGACCGGATCGCCAGTGTCGAAGGTGGACGGCGCGAAGTCCGACATGTCGGTCGCGGGCGCGGAGGGGTCGGCCGCGCCGTCGCCGGGCACGCCGGCGAGGTCGTCGGCGGTCTCGGGTGCCGGGGGCGCCGCCGTGGTGTCGGCTCCGTTGCCGGCGGGCGCGTCGGCCGGCGCGTCCGGGGCCGGGGCCGCGGGTGCGGCGCCGCCGTCGTCGCCCAGGAGCACGTCGCCCGTCGGCGCCCCGACATCCGTCGGCGCCCCGGCATCCGAGGGCGCCCCGGCATCCGAGGGCCCGCCGGCATCCGGGGCTGCCGCGTCGGCCGGTGCCACCGCGCCGGCGCCGGAGACGGCGTCGGCCACGGGGTAGGGCGGGTCGCCGGCCGGAACGTCGAGCGTGATGCTCTCCCCCATCCGGTCGTCGACGAGCTGGAACTGGAACGCGACACCCGACTGGAGGCGGTCCTCGACCTCCTGGGCGATGTTGTCGCGCGTCTGCGCGTCCTCGCGGAGCTTGGTCGCCTGCTGTTCGAGCGTGGCCTGCGTCTGCTGCATGGTCGCGGCCTCGTCGCGCAGGTTCGTCGCCTCCTGGGTGAGATCGGCGATGCGCTGTTGTGCGGTCTGCGCCGACTGCAACGCCTCCTCGGCCTGGTGGCGCTGCGCGTCGGCGTCGCTCGTCAAGCGGATGGCCTCGTTGCCCATCGCCGTTGCGCGCGACGCCATGGTGTCGGCCGCCTCGGTGCGCCCTGCCGCGCGGAGCTCGGCCGCCTGCTTCGTGAGCCGGTCGGAGTCGTCGGCGAGCCGCTGCGCCCTCGCCATGCTGTCGTCGGCCTGAGCCTGCATCGTCGCGGCGCGCTGCGAGCCGGCCTGAACCTGCTGCCCGAGCTGGGCGGCCTGTTCCTCGTTGCGCTGCGCGAGCTCGAGGCGCGTGTTGGCGCCGTTGCCGGCGTCGGCGGCCGCCCGTTCGGCGTCGGTCGCCTGCTGTTCGAGCCGGCCCGCCTCCTCACGCCGGCCCTGCGCGTAGAGCATCGCCGTCTCGCGCGCGGGGACGTGGAGCTCGCCCTCCGCGGTCCCGACCTTCGCCTGGTCGGGGTGCTCGGCGGCGTACTGGTCCCAGACCTGCTGGTAGTCGGGAAGCGCGTCCGTGAGGTTCTGCGCCTCGTGCTCCAGCGCGCGGGCCTGGTCGAGGGACGCGTTCGCCTGCTGCTCGAGCGCCGCGGCGCGGGTGTGCAGGTCGTCGGTGCGAGCCTTCTGCGCGTCCCACGCTTCCTTCGCCTGGGCGATCTGTGGCGTGAGCTCCGCCTGTTCGGCCTTCAGCCGGGCGAGCTCGGCCTGGCTGCCGGCCTGCGCGGCCGTCGCCTTGTCGACCTGCGCCTGCGCCTCGACGAGTTGTGCGCGCAGCGCCTCGATCCTCGTCGGGTCGGTCTCGACCGGGACGACGGGCGGGGGCTGGCCGTCGGGCCGCTCCAGGTCGCTCGACGGGACGTGCTCCCCGAGCGCCTGCCTGATCTGGTTGATGCGATCGACGGCGCGGTCGACGTCCGGCCGGTACCGGTCGACGTCCTTTTCCACCTCGGCGATGCGCGCCTCGAGCGCGGCACCCCGACCCTCGATCTGCTGGTAGTCGTCCTGGCGGACGGCGAGGAGCTGGTTGGCGACGTTCACGTCGGCATCGAGGCGGTGCTCCTGGCCCGACAGCTCCTGCGCGCGCTGGCGGTGCGCGTCGGCCTGACGCTGCTTCGTCTCGATCTCGTTGCGCACGTACTCCGGGCGCGGGGGTGCGCCCCGACCCATCCACTCCGGCGGCATCTCGATCTCGGCGGGTTCGGCCCGTACGTCGCCGGCCGCGGCTCCCGATCCCGCCACGTCCGTGAACGCGTCCTGCAACCCGGTCCCAGCGTCGTCAGCCACGGCCGCCTCCAGAGCTCCCCGTCGGTCACCGCGACGGTACGACGATCGCGGGGCGCTGTCCCCGGGAAGATCCCCGGTCCGTCGCCGATGTGTGGCGCGCGGCACTCGGGCCATCGCGCTCCGGCTCCGAGCCGTACATCGGTAGGGTGTGCGTGCCCGGCAAAGGACGGAGATGGGCTACCTCCTCGGAATCGACGTCGGCACCACCTTCACCGCGGCCGCCATCAACCGCGACGGCAGAGTCGAGATGGTGTCGCTCGGCCAGCACACGTCGGTCATGCCGACGCTCGTCTACGTCCGCGACGACGGCGAGATGCTGATCGGCGAGGCCGCGGCCCGGCGTGGCGTCACCGACCCGGCCCGGCTCGCGCGCGAGTTCAAGCGCCGGATGGGCGACACGGCGCCGATCATCCTCGGGTCGTCCCCCTACTCCGCCGAACGGCTCACCGCCGCGGTCATCCGCCACGTCGTCGACACCGTGTCGCAACTGGAGGGCGGGCCACCCGACCGGGTCGCGCTGACCTACCCCGCGAACTGGGGCAACTTCAAGATCGAGGTCCTGCGGGGCGCCGCCCGGCTCGCCGAGGTGCCCGACGCGGTGCTGCTCACCGAGCCGCTCGCCGCCGGCGTGCAGTACGCGTCCACCGAGCGGGTCGACGACGGCGCCGTCATCGCCGTCTACGACCTCGGCGGAGGCACGTTCGACGCCGCCGTGCTCCGCAAGCAGGCCGACGGCTGGGAGCAGCTCGGCCAGCCCGAGGGGATCGAGCATCTCGGCGGCGTCGACTTCGACCAGGCCGTCGTCAACCACGTGCGCGCCGCGCTCGGCCCGGCGTTCGACGCGCTCGACCAGAACGACCCGAACGTCCGCACCGCGGTCACGCGGCTGGTGGGTGACTGCATCGGCGCCAAGGAGGCCCTGTCGTCCGACGCCGAGGCGAGCATCCCGGTGATCCTCCCCGGCCTGCAGAGCGAGATCCGCCTGACACGCGGCGAGTTCGAGGCGATGATCCGCCCGACCGTCCGCGACAGCGTCGACGCGCTCCGGCGGGCGATCACGTCGTCCGGGGTGCAGCCGGCCGACCTGCGGGCCGTCCTCCTGGTGGGCGGCTCGTCGCGCATCCCGCTGGTCTCGGAGATGGTCGGCAGCGCCCTCGGGCGGCCGGTCGCGGTCGACGCCCACCCGAAGCACGCGGTCGCCCTGGGCGCGGCCCGGGTCGCGGCCACCGCACCGCCGGCCGAACGGGCGGCGGCGCCGACGCCCGGCGGCGCCGAGCCTGCAGTCGAGACGGCGGCGGCGGGCGCAGCGGCGGCGGGAGCCGCCGGCGCGGGCGGCGCGCCCACCCCGCCCCGCCGCGACCAGGTATCCCCGGGGCCGGGGCGCCCGTCCGGACCGCCGCGCCGACGGGGCGGCCGTGACCGGACCCTCGTCGCCGTGCTCGGCGCGGTCGTGGTCGTGCTCGCGATCGTGGCCGTCGTCATCGCGACCTCG
This sequence comes from Acidimicrobiia bacterium, assembly GCA_035650535.1. Classification (GTDB taxonomy): domain Bacteria; phylum Actinomycetota; class Acidimicrobiia; order IMCC26256; family PALSA-555; genus DASRHL01. Next base: position 19,016 of record DASRHL010000247.1, on the reverse strand, counting down.
GGCGGAGGCGGCAGCGGCTCCGAGAGCTCTCGCACCTCGACGACGGCGGGCACGACCGCGACGACCTCGGGCGGCGAGGTGCCCAAGTGCACCTCCCAGTCGGGGCGCTGCGCGTTCATCACGAACATCAGCCTCGACCGCAGCACCGCCACCTATCTCGTGACCTACACCGTGAAGGGCTTCGAGCCGGTCATCTACGTGCCCGGCCAGAAGGGCAAACCCAGCGACCACCACGTCCACTTCTTCTACGACACGGTCGGGGCCGACCACGCGGGGACCAACACACCGCAGCCCGGCATCTGGCAGGTGTGGGACCGCGACTCCGGGCACGGCGAGCTCCTCTTCAACGCCTACAACGCGTTCAACCAGAACAGCCACGGTGGGTTCGGCGCGAAGCAGCTGTGCATCCTCGTCGCCGACGCCAACCACGCCGTCGAGCAGGGCAGCGGCAACTGCAAGCCGCTGCCCAAGATCTGAGGTCGGGCGACGGGCGGCAAGGTCCTCGACCGGGCGGTCGACGCGCTCCGATCCGCCGCCGCGGGGCGCTCCCGTGCGCTGGTCGTGCGCGGCGAGCTCGGGATGGGCAAGACGACCTTCGTCGAGGAGGTCCGTGACGAGGCACGCGCCCGCGAGCTCGCGGTGCTCGAGACCCGGGGCGTCGAAGCCGACGCCGAGCTCGGCTTCTCCTCCCTCCTCACGCTGCTCCGCCCGATCGACGACCGCCTCGACGAGCTCGCGGGCCCGCACGCCCCCGACCTGCGGGCGGCGCTGACGCTCGGAACCCGGCGCACGACCGACGACACGCACGTGCGCGTCGCGCTCTACCGGGTCGTGACCCGTCTCGCCGAGCACGGTCCGGTGCTGCTGCTCGTCGACGACGCGCACCATCTGGACGCGGCGACGGCGTCCGTTCTCGCCTTCGTTCTCGGGCGCCTCGCGAGCGACCCGGTCGCGACCATCCTCACCGTCGAGGGCGCGCTCCCCGCGCCGCTCGACGACCTCGCGCTGCCCGCGGTCGACCTGCCCCGCCTCGGCCGTGAGGCGATCGAGGCGCTCGTGCGGGCCGACGGCGACATCGCGGAGCGTGCGCTCGAGCAATGCTGCGCCTTCGCGGACGGCAATCCGCTGATTGCGCTCGAGCTCGCCCGTTCCCTCACCGACGACGAGCGCGCCGGGCGCGTGCCCGTCGCCCTGCTCCCGAAGCCGCCGGTCGCGCTCGCCCGCCGCTTCGCGATGCGGCTGGAGTCGTTCGACGAGGTCGCGACCCGTGCCCTCGCGGTCGCCGCCGCCGACGACACGGGACGGGCGGCGGTCGTGCGCGGCGCCCTCGAGCGCCTGGGCGAGCCACCTGACGCGCTCGACCTCGCCGAGCAGACGGGCGCGATCGCGATCGACGGACCCTTCGTGCGCTTCTCCCATCCCCTCCTGCGCGCGGTCGCCTACCACGCGCTCCCGCCGTCGAGCCGGCGGGCCGCGCACCGGGCGTTGGCGGCGGCGCTCGACGCGCCCGGCGACGCCGCGGCCCGCGCCTGGCAGCTCGCGGCCGCCGCCGACGGGGAGGACGAGAACGCCGCCGAAGCGCTGCTGCTCGTCGCCGGCGACCTCATGCGCCGAGGTGGTGGCGCGTCGGCCGCGCGCGTGTACGAGCGGGCTGCCGCGCTGACACCGCCCGGACCCGTCCGTTCCGAGCGCGCGCAACTCGCCGCCGAGGCGTGGCTCGACGCGTTCGAGCCCGAAGCCGCGGCCCACGCGCTCGGGGCGGTCGTCGCCGACGACCCCGACCTGCTCGTGGGTGTTGCCGCCGTCGAACGGTGGTCACGGGGTCCGGCGGCGGCGCTCGAACCCGTCCGCCTGCGCGCCGCCGAGCTGCCCGTCGCCCGCGCGCTCGAAGCCGACCTCCTGTTCGACACGGCGGGCGCGGCGGCCGCGGCCGAAGCTGCCGCCGGCCTGGCCGGCGACGACGAGGCTCCCGAGCCCGCGCGCAACCTCGCTGCGGTCGTGCTCGCCCGCGCCGGCAGCGCCGCCCTCGACGACAAGCCACCGGGCCCGACGGCGATGGCCCGGCTCGACGCCCTGGTCGCGCTCCGGCACGTGTTGTGCACGGCGGAGAACGGGACCGAGCCCGACGTGCCGCGAGGACCGCACGTCGAGCTGACGATCGCCGGCGCGACCGCGGCCCGCCACGCGGGCGACGTGGTCGGTGCCTACGACCGGCTCGCGTTCGAGCTCGGCGTCGTACCCGAGCGCGCCGCGCTGCAACGGGCGGTGCTCGACGCCGCTCTGGCCGACGTGGAGCACCTCCTCGGGCGTGACGACGACGCCCGTGCCCGGCTCGCGCGCGCCGACGCCGTGCTCCGGGCCCACGGGGCACGCGGGCTCGCGGCGCCGGCGCAGTGGGTGCTCGGCCGTATCGAGCTCGGCGCCGGCGACGCCGGCGCCGCGACCCCGGCCCTCGACGAAGCCGCGCGCGCCCGCCCGCACCTCTACGGTCCCGAGCTCGCGGTCGTCCTCACCGCGGAGGGCCGGCCGACCGAGGCCGAGCACGTCATGGCGGCCGCGTTCAGCATCGACGCCGATCCCGGTTCGGTCGTCGGCGTGCGGGCGGCGCGGGCTCGAGCCGCGCTCCGCGGCGACGACGAGGGGTTCCGCCGGGCCGCCGAGGCCGCCGAGCGGTCGGGTCTCCCCGTCGAGGCCGCGGAGACCCGGCTCGCGCACGCCGAGCGGCTCGCCCGCGACGGCCGCCGCGACGAGTCACGCCACTTGGCCCGGCAGGTGCGCGATGCGCTCAACCGGGCGGGCGTCAGGGGTTGGGACGCGCGGCTGGCCCGGCTCCTCGACGGCGGCGGCCAGGGGAGCGGTACCGACGACCTCACGGCCCGGCTCACCGCCGCGGAGCACCGGGTCGCGCTGGCGGTCGCGGACGGGGCTACCAACCGGGAGGCGGCTGCGGCACTCTTCCTGTCGGTGAAGACCGTCGACTTCCACCTCCAGAACATCTACCGGAAGCTCGGGCTCCGCTCGCGCACGGAGCTCGCGGTCCGGCTCCGCCGCGCACCCGACCCGCCGGCCTCCGCCGGCACGTCGACCGGAGGCCGGCCATGACGCGCGAGGCGCCACCGAACGGACCGGACGGACCGGACGGACCGGACGGCCGGCGCGCCGAGTGGTGGCGGCTGGTGGAGGACCACCTCACGGCGCTCGCGCTCGAGGCCGAGGACGAGGACGACGGCACGGCGCCCTGGTCCGACGCGCCCGCCGGCTCCCCCGCCCTCACCGCCGAGCAACGCGCGTTCCTGACCGGCGACGACCAGCCGGGCGTCCCGCGCGTCTCGCACCCCGACCATGCACCCGACGACCAACCGCCCGTGCCGCGCTTCGGTGCCGGCGCCGACGGGGCACCCGGATAGGGCGACAACCGGGAACATCCCCGGGGACAGCCCGGGACCCCTGTCGTAACCTCGCGGCATGAGCGAGCGTCGCGGAGCGGGTATCCCGCGCAGCAGCGAGCGGGGCCCGAGCGGCCCGGCGCGCAAGCGCCGGGAGCGGGTAGGCATGAGCGAGCGTCGCGGCGCCGGGAGCGGATGAGCATGGACGTACGGATCGGCGTCGTACACACGCCCAAGGAGCTCGCCGTCGAGCTCGACGGCTCGGAGTCGGACATCACCGAGGCGGTCGAGGCCGCGCTCGGGGGCAGCGTCGCGGTGCTCTGGTTGACGGATGCCAAGGGCCGGAAGGTGGGCGTGCCGTCCGACAAGATCGCCTACGTCGAGATCGACGCCGACGGCGCGGCCAAGCGTGTCGGTTTCGGCCCCTGACGCACGTCCCGGCGCGCCGCGCCGAGAGCGCGTGAGCGTGAGCGAGCGTCGCGGAGCGGGTTTCCCGCGGAGCCGGGAGCGGGGCCCGAGCGGCCCGGCGCGCCGCGCCGGGAGCGGATGAGGACCTCGGCGGCGCCCGACCTGCTCGGCCGCCGCCTGCTGTTCTTCACCGGCAAGGGGGGCGTCGGCAAGAGCACGGTGACGGCCGCGACGGCCCTGCTGGCGGCCCAGCGCGGGCAGCGCGTGCTCCTCGTCGAGGTCGACGCCAAGGGCAACCTCACGCGCCTGTTCGAGCGGCCTCCCGTCGGCTTCGACCCGGTGGAGGTCTTCCCCGGGGTGTTCGCCATGCAGATGAACACCGAGGCGTCGCTGCGCGAGTACCTCCGCCTGAACCTGCGCGTGCCGGTGCTCGGCCGCCTCGGCCCGTTGGCCGGCGCCCTCGACTTCGTCGCGACCGCCGCGCCCGGTGTGAAGGAGATCCTGACCGTCGGCAAGGTCTGCTGGGAGGCCCGCGAGTCGATCGAGGGCCGCGCCGACTGGGACCTCATCGTCGTCGACGCGGCCGCGACCGGTCACGTCGTCGCGCAGCTCGACGCGCCCCGCGCGATCCGGGAGCTGGTGCAGGCCGGTCCGATCCGGGGTCAGACGGAATGGATGGTCGACCTGCTGTCCGATCCGGCGGTGACCGCGTTGAACGTCGTGACCTCGCCCGAGGAGATGCCGGTCAACGAGACGATCGAGCTCGTCGAGCGGGTGCGCCAGGAGCTGACCGTCCCGCTCGGCGCCGTCGTCGTGAACCGTGTCCTCCCCGAGCTGTTCACGCGCGACGACCAGGCCGTGTTCGACGCGTTGCGGGGGCCGGAGGCGACGGCCGTCCTCGAGCGGATCCTCGGCCTCGGTGCCGTCGCCCTGCTCGACGCGGCCCGCCTCGCCGTGTCGCTGCGGCGGACACGCGCCGCGCATCTCGCCGAGCTGCGGGCCGCCGTCGACCTGCCGCTGCTCTACCTGCCGTACCTGTTCGTGCGCGACCACGGGCTGCGCGTCACCCGCATGGTCGCGGACCGCCTCGGCGAGGAGCTGGGCTTGTGATCGGCGGCCCGGGGGCGGCTCGTATGGAGGCCCTGCTCGCGACGCGCGAGATCGTCGTCTTCTGCGGCTCCGGCGGGGTCGGGAAGACGTCGACCGCGGCTGCGGCCGCGCTGGCGGCGGCGACGAGCTTCGAGGGTCGTGTCCTCGTCGTGACGATCGATCCGGCGAGGCGCCTGGCGAACGCGCTGGGCCTCGAGAGCTTCGGGAACGTCGAGCGCCGGATCCCCGACGACCTTCTCCGCGCCGCGGGCATCCGGGCCCGCGGCGAGCTCTACGCGGCGATGCTCGACACGAAGCGCTCGTGGGACGACCTCGTCCTCCGCCACGCGCCGAACGAGGAGACGGCCTACCGCATCCTCGACAACCGCATGTACCACAACGTCACGTCGCGCTTCGTCCAGAGCCACGACTACATCGCGATGGAGCGGTTGTACGACATCCACGCGACCGGCTCCTACGACCTGATCGTCATCGACACGCCGCCGACGCGCAACGCCATCGACTTCCTCGACGCGCCGAAGCGGATGGCGGACTTCTTCGGCGGTCGCCTGCTCCGCTGGCTCACGATGCCGTACCGGATCGGCGGCCGGCGCGGGGCGCGCCTCGTGAACATGGCGGGCCGGCCCTTCTACCAGCTCGCCGACCGGATCCTCGGCGGCCAGTTCCTGCAGGACATCGCGGAGTTCTTCCTCAACTTCGAGACCATGTACTCGGGCTTCATCGAGCGGGCCCAGGCGGTGGAGCGGCTGCTCCACGACCGGCGGACGTCGTTCGCCGTCGTCACGACCCTCGAGGGCGCGCCGCTGCGAGAGGCCGAGTTCTTCTGCGAGGAGCTCACCGCCCGCGGGTACCACCTCGGCGCGCTCGTCCTGAACAAGACGCTCCCGGCGATGCTCCTGGGTGAGGCCGGCGCGCGCGCCGCGTCGGTCCTCGAAACCGACGCCGACTCGGTCGCCGCCGAGTTGAAGGGCGCGGCGCCCGAGCTGCTGCCGGACCCGGTGCGCACGGCGCGCGTCCTGCGGACCATCGCAGCGTCGTTCCGCAACTTCTCCGTCATCGCGCGCCGGGAGGCGGAGCTGCGCGCCGAGCTGGCCCGCCAACCCGAGGTCGTCGTGACGATCCCGGAGCTGGAAGGGGACATCACCGACCTCGAGGGCCTCGCCGCGATCGGTCGCTACCTCCTCGCGTAGCGCGCGACCCGTCTGTAGCCTGGATGCGTGAGCGGCGCGTGAGAAGGCGGAGCACCCGGTAGATGGCGATCCCGTTGTTCGAGCTCGCGCGGAGCAACACCGCGTTGTCGGGCGAGGCGTTGCGCCACGCCCAGCGGCTCGTCGCGTCGTGGCAACCGCTCGCCGACCTGTGCTTCTCCGACCTGCTGTTCCTGGCTCCGGTGCACGGCGAGGAGGGCCATCGCTTCGTGGTGCTCGCGCACGTCCGGCCGACGACGGGCCAGACGCTCTACCCGGTCGATCTCGTCGGGACGGTCGTGCAGGAGCTGGAGCGGCCGCTCGTCGCTCGGGCATGGCGGACCGGCGAGATCGTCTACGGCGACGGCACGGTGCTCGGGTCGCGCGAGCGGTCGCGGGTGCAGTGCATCCCGGTCCGGTGCGGCGAGCAACTGATCGGGGTCGTGACCCGCGAGACGACGACGACCTCTGGCCGCCGGCCGGGGGAGCTCGAGCGCTTCTACCTCGACGTGTTCGACCGCTTCGCCCGGATGATGACGGAGGGCAGCTTCCCCTTCCCGCGCGACGAGGTCGAGGCCGACGAGGCACCGCGCGTCGGCGACGGCGTGATCGTCCTCGACGCTGACCGCCGCATCCGGTTCGCGAGCCCGAATGCCGTCAGCTCGCTGCACCGCATGGGCATCCACGCGTACACGCAGGGCCTCACGCTCGCCGAGATGGGGATCGCGCAGGACGCCGTCGACACCGCGTTCCGCATGCGGGTGCCGGTGAGCGAGGAGATCGAGCGGGGCGACACCGCGATGCTCACGCAGGCGTTGCCGCTCCTCGAGCACGGCGAGCCGGTGGGCGCCGCCCTGCTCCTCCGCGACGTCACCGACCTGCGCCGCCGAGACCGCATGCTGCTCTCGAAGGACGCGACGATCCGCGAGATCCACCACCGCGTGAAGAACAACCTCCAGACGATCGCCGCGCTCCTGCGTCTGCAGGCCCGCCGGCTCGCCTCACCCGAGGCCCGCGAAGCGCTCGAGGAGTCGGAGCGGCGCATCCGCTCGATCGCCATCGTCCACGAGACGCTGTCGCGCGACGCGGGCGACGTCGTGCCCTTCGACGACATCGCCCGGCCGCTGGCCCGGGTCGTCGAGGAGACGGTCTCGAGCCCGGACGTGCGCATCCGCTTCGAGGTCGTCGGCGACGCCGGCGATCTGCGGGGCGAGATGGCGACGCCCCTCGCCGTCGTCCTCAACGAGCTGATGCAGAACGCCGCCGACCACGCCTACCCGCGCGTCGACGGCCGGGTGCCGGGCCGGCCGATCGAGGGTCACGTCCGGATCGTCCTCGACCGCAACGCGGGCGAGCTCCGCGTCGACGTCGTCGACGACGGCATCGGTCTGCCGCCGGGGTTCTCGCTCGAGCGCTCGTCGGGGCTCGGGCTGTCGATCGTCCACACGCTCGTGACGAGCGAGCTGGGCGGATCGATCGAGATGTGCGACGAAGGCGGGACGCGGGTGACCGTCCGCGTGCCGTTGCAGCGTGACCTCTCCGCCGAGCTCTACTAGGCGGTAGCCCGTTGCTTGGCGAGCCAGGCCTTGCGGAGCTTGCGGCGCTCCTCCTCGGTCGTGCCGCCCCAGATGCCGGCCTCCTGGTTGGTGGCCAGCGCGAACTCGAGGCACTCGTCGGCGACCGTGCAGGCCGTACAGATGCGCCGGGCGGTCTCGATCTGCTCGAGGGCGGGCCCGGTCGTCCCGATGGGGAAGAAGACGTCGGGGTCGGAGTCGCGGCAGGCCGAGCGGCCCCGCCACGAGTCGAGGTCCCAGTCGTGCGTGCGGATCCAGGTGAGCGCCACTGGCGGTCTCCGGTCGAGGGGCGAGCGAGGGGGGACTCGGACGCCGTGGTTGGGGTGTCCTCGGGGACCCGCCCTCGAGGCACCGACGCAGCCTATGGGTGTGGCGAGGGTCACACAACCCCTCTGACCTGCGGTTTTGCCTCGGATTCGTCCCGCATGTCGCGGTTCGCGAGATGCCCGGGGACACGGCTGCCGTGACCCTCGTCCTGGCCCACCGGGGCGCGAGCCGGGTCGAGGCCGAGAACACCCTCGCCGCCTTCCGGCGGGCCTTCGAGCTCGGGGCCGACGGCGTCGAGCTCGACGTGCACCGGACCGGGGACGGCGGCCTCGTCGTCCACCACGACGCGGTGGTCCCGGCCGTCGGACGGTTCGCGGCGACGACGGTCGCGGCGGTCCGGGACGCCGCGCCCTGGATCCCGACCCTGGCCGAAGCGCTCGACGTCTGCGCCGGCCGGACCGTCAACGTCGAGATCAAGAACCTGCCCGGCGCCGCCGACCACGACCCCGCGGAGGCGGCGGCCGAGCTCGTGGTCCGCCTCCTCGCGGCCCGGGGCCACCGCGACCGGGTGCTCGTCTCGTCCTTCGGCCTGCCGACCGTCGACCGCGTCCACGCCCTCGACCCGGCGATCCCGACGGCGCTGCTCACGGCGCGGTCGACCGATCTCGTCGGCGCGCTCGCGCTCGCTCACGACCGCGGCCATCGCGCCCTCAATCCACGGGCGCACGCGCTGGTGGGCCGCCGCGCCGAGCGCCTCGCGGACCGGGCACGGGAGCTCGGGATGTCGCTCTACGTCTGGACCGTGAACGACGCGCGCCAGATGCGCCGGCTGGCAGCGGCCGGTGTCACCGGTCTCATCACCGACGTGCCCGATCGGGCCCGCCGGGTGCTCACTCCGGGACCAGCAGCGTGAGCACGTCGGGCTCGTACCGGATCTCGAGCCGGGCGACCTCGCCCAGGTAGTCGCCGTCGACCTGCCACGGGAAGGGTGGGCCGTTGGCCACGAGGGTCAGCTCGCGCAGGTTCTCGAGCTGGGTGATGTCCTCGTCGTGCTCGATGCGGCGGCCGCGGGCCATGGCCGACAGCGCTGCCGGGAGCAGCACCCCGACCTCGAGCTTGCGGAACAACGTCAGCGCGAGCTCGCGGTCGAGGCCGGCGCCGTGGGTCACCGTCAACGGCCGGGGTCCGAAGAAGGCGTACGGCGCCGTGTTGGACACGATCGCGAAGTACCCGGCTTCGGGTGCGCGGCAGCTCCCGTACTCGACCCGGAACGGCGCGTGCTCGCGGTCGAAGCTGCGGAAGAAGGTGCCGACGGCGGCGACCGCGAACGTCGGGTGCGCGAGCCGCCGCTTGAGCCATGCGTGACGCTCGACGCGCTCGATGACCGCGGCGTCGAAGCCCGCGCCGAGATGGAACAGGAACCGGCGACCGTTGCCGGTACCGAGGCCGACGCGCCGGAACGTCCGCCGCTCGAGCGCGTCGAGCACCTGTGCCGTCGCGCGGTCGAGGCGGTTTCGGTAGCCGAGCGTGCGCGCGAACACGTTCGTCGAGCCGCCGGGCAGCGGCACCAGCGCCGTCGCCGACCCGGCCAGGCCGTCCGCGGCCTCGTTGAGGGTGCCGTCGCCGCCGAGCACGACGACCGCGTCCATCCCGTCGCGCGCCGCGGCGCGCGCGATCCGGGTGGCGTGACCGCGCCGGTAGGTCTCGGTGACCTCGAGCCGGTGCCGCTCGCTCAGCGCCCGCTGGATGCGCACCCGCCGCCCGGCCGTCATCGACGACGCGGTCGGGTTCACGATGAGGAGCAGCCGCACGGCCGGGCAGGTTAGGCGAGCATTCGCGGCGCACGTATCGTGCGCCGCAGCGAGCCGGTTCCTCGCCGGTCGGCGAGGCGTGTAGGCGAGCGTTGCACGTACCATCCCGGTCGTGGTCCGCCCGTCGAAGTCTGCCGGTACGGGCGGGCTCGCAGCGTTGACCGCGGAGATCGTCGAGTGCCGGGCGTGCCCGCGGCTCGTCGCGTGGCGCGAGCAGGTGGCGGCGGAGAAGCGGGCGGCGTTTCGCGACGAGGAGTACTGGGGGCGGCCGGTTCCGGGGTTCGGCGACCCGCGGGCGCGGCTGCTCGTCGTCGGCCTCGCGCCGGCCGCGCACGGCGGCAACCGCACCGGCCGGATCTTCACCGGCGACCGGTCCGGCGACTGGCTGTTCGGGGCGCTCCACCGCGCCGGCTACGCGAACCAGCCGACGTCGGTGCGCGCGGACGACGGGCTCGAGCTGCGCGACGCGTACGTCGCGGCGGCCGTGCGCTGCGCGCCGCCGGCCAACAAGCCGACCGTCGACGAACGCGACCGGTGCCTCCCGTACCTCGTGCGCGAGCTGACGCTCCTCGACCGCGTCCGCGTGATCGTCGTGCTCGGATCGTTCGCGTACGAGGCGCTGTGGCGTGTGCTCCTCGCGTCGGGTGTGAACGTGCCGCGCCCGCGGCCGCGCTTCGGACACGGACTCGAGGTGGAGACGCCGCGCGCCGTCGTCGTCGGCTGCTACCACCCGTCGCAGCAGAACACCTTCACCGGCAAGCTCACCGAACCGATGCTCGACGCCGTCTTCCGGCGCGTCCGTACGCTGTCCGGCGACTAGGCGATTGCCAGGATCTCGCTGATGCCGTAGTAGACCGAGATGACGGCGAGCGTCGCGCCGACGAGCAGGCGGAGGGTGCGGTCGCTGGCGCGCAGTGCCAGGTGTGAGCCGATGGCTGCGCCCGGCACGACGCCGACGCAGAGCGGCAGCGCGTAGAGCCAGTCGATGTGGCCGAGCAGCGCATGCGTGATCGTTCCCGGGATGGCGAGGATCGCCACGCACGCGAGCGACGTCCCCAGCGCCTCCTTGAGCGGGAGCCGCACCCACCCCGCGAACGCGGGGACCATCACGAGCCCGCCGCCGACGCCCAGCAGCCCGCTCATCGCGCCGGCGGCCAGGCCGATGAGCCCCAGCCGCCACCACTCGGCCCGGCGGCGCCGGTGGTCGGCGAGGAGCACGGGCTCGGGTCGGAGCCCGGAGCCGGCAGCGGCCTCGGATGCGGCGACGCCGATCGTCTCGGGGGCACGCGCCGGCGGCCGGCTCAGCCGGTAGGCGCTGTACGCGATCAGCGCGGCGGTGACGATCATGAGCACGTGGCCGTGCCCGGGGACCGCGTCAGTGAGCAGCGACCCGCCGACGGCGGCGGCGATCCCGGTGCCCGCCACCCACGCCACGATCCGGGTGTGCACGAGCCCGGCCCGCCGGTAGCCGACGGTTCCCGACAGGCCGGACGGCAGGATCGAGGGCAGGGTCGAGGCGACCGCTGCGATCGGGGTCGCCCCGAGCACCCGGATCGCGGGCGTCGAGACGATCGCGCCGCCCACGCCGAACATTCCCGACAACACACCGGTCAGGACCCCGGCGACCCCCGTGAGGAGGACTTTCACGAGGTCCGACACGGACACGGAGGCTACCGTTCACGCATGGCGATCGAACGCGACCTGCGGGGTGTCTACGTGCCGCTCGTCACGCCGTTCGCGGCCGATGGCTCGGTCGCGCTCGACGCGATCGAGCGCATGGCGAACCGCTACCTCGACGCCGGAGTCGCCGGTCTCGTCCCGCTCGGGACGACCGGTGAGTCGCCGTTGCTCGACGCGGGCGAGAAGCGCTCGGTCATCGAGGTCGTGGCGCGCGTTTGCACGGAGCGGCACGCGCAGCTGATCGTCGGCGCGGGAACGAACAACACGGCGTCGACGGTCGCCGCGGTCGAGGCCCTCGGCGAGGTGGCGGCCGTCACGCACGCCCTCGTCGTCTCGCCCTACTACCTGCGCCCGTCGCAGCGCGGGCTCCTCGAGCACTTCCGGACGGTCGCAGGCGCGAGCCCCGTCCCGGTCGTGCTCTACAACATCCCGTCGCGCACGGGCGTCACGATCGAGGCCGACACGATGCTCGAGCTCGCGTCGGTGCCCAACATCGCCGGGGTCAAGCAGGCGGTCAACGGGATCGACGCCGCCACCCTGCGCATCCTCGCCGAGGCGCCGCCGACCTTCGCGCTCCTCGGCGGCGACGACCCGTACCTGCTCCCGACCGTCCTCGTCGGCGGCACCGGCGCGATCTGCGCGTCCGCCCACGTCTGTACCGAGCGCTTCGTCGCCATGATCGAGTGCGGCCTCGCGGGGAAGGTCGACGAGGGCCGCGCCCACCACGAGGCACTCCTGCCGGTGGTGCAGGCCTGCTTCGCGGAGCCCAACCCCGCCGTCTTCAAGGGCGTGCTCCATCGCCAGGGCCTGATCCCGACCCCGGACGTCCGCCTCCCGCTCGTGAACGCGAGCGAAGCGGCCGTCGACCGCGCCCTCGCCGCGATCGCCACCGCGTCGAGCTAGCGACGACCTCGTCCACGGGGAGAAGGCGTCCGCCGGGCGAACGCTTCCGCCCACACCGACCGCGCTCAGCTCACGGGCGGGCGCGCGGCGGGGTCGAGGGCGGCGGCGACGAGCTCGTGCTGCTCGCGGTCGTGGATCTTGGCGCTGCCGGTGGCGGGGCTCGCGCTCGCCTTCCGGGCGACGTGGCGCAGCTCGGCCCGGCCCCGCAGCAGGCGGTGCAGCTTCCCGTGCACGTAGTTCCAGGCGCCCATGTTCGCCGGCTCCTCCTGGACCCAGCACACCTCCGACACGTTCGGGTAACGGTCGAGCACGACGAGCAGCTCGGTCTCGGGCCACGGGTACAGCTGCTCGACGCGCACGACGGCGACGGGCGCGCCGGTCTCGTCGCGCGCGTCCATGAGCTCGTGACCGATCTTGCCCGTGCACAGCGCGATGCGTTCGACGGTGCCGGGCACCGGTCGGGCCCGGTCGTCGAGCACGAGCCGGAAGTCGCCGCCGGTCAGGTCGTCGATCGGCGAGCGTGACTGCTCCATCCGCAGGTAGCGCTTCGGCGTGAAGCACACGAGCGGGACCTGCCAGCCCGAGCGGGCCTGGCGGCGCAGCACGTGGAAGTACTGCGCGGCGGTCGACGGGTACACGACGCGCAGGTTCTCGTCCGCGCACAGCGCGAGGAAGCGCTCGATGCGGGCACTGGAGTGCTCGGGGCCCTGACCCTCGAAGCCGTGGGGCAGCAGCAGCGCCAGGCGGGAGCGCTGCCCCCACTTGTCGGCGGCGGCGACGACGAACTGGTCGATGATGATCTGGGCGCCGTTCGCGAAGTCGCCGAACTGCGCCTCCCAGAGGACGAGCGTCGAGTGGTCGGCGACGGAGTACCCGTACTCGAAGCCCAGCGCTGCGTACTCCGACAGCACCGAGTCGTAGAGCTGGAAGCGCGCCTGCTCGGCGTCGAGGTGCTGCAGCGGCACGTACTCGGCGCCGTTGCGGTGGTCGATCAGGACGCCGTGGCGCTGGCTGAACGTGCCGCGCCGGGTGTCCTGGCCGGCGAGGCGCACCGGCGTGCCCTCGAGCAGCAGCGAGCCGAACGCGAGCGCCTCGGCGAGTGCCCAGTCGACCATGCCGGCCGCGTACGCGTTGCGCTCGCCGGAGAGGATCCGCTCCAGCTTCGGGTGGGCCTCGAAGCCGTCGGGTCGGGCTGCCAGCCCCGCGACCACCCGGTCGAGGACGGGCCGGGGCACCTCGGTCACGACCGGGTCGACGCCGGGGTCGGCCTCGCCGGTGTCGAGCGCCTCGACCTCGGTCACGCCGTCGAGCGAGTCCCGCGTCTCCTCGAACGCCTGGCCGAGCCGGCCCTGGAAGTCGGCGAGCGCAGCCTCGCACTCGGCCAGGGTCAGGTCGCCGCGGTTGACCAGGTGCTCGGTGTAGAGCTTGCGCACCGAGCGGTGCTTCCCGATGAGGTCGTACATCTCGGGCTGCGTGAACGCGGGCTCGTCACCTTCGTTGTGGCCGTAGCGGCGGTAGCAGACGAGGTCGACGACGACGTCCTTGCTGAACGCCTGGCGGAACTGGAACGCGAGGCGGATCACGCGGACACACGCCTCGGGATCGTCGCCGTTCACGTGGAAGATCGGCGCCTGGACCATCTTCGCGACGTCGGTTGCGTAGACCCCCGACCGACCGGATTCGGGCGCGGTCGTGAACCCGAGCTGGTTGTTGACGACGATGTGGACGGTGCCGCCGACGTCGTAGCCCTCGACCTCGGAGAGGTTGAGCGTCTCGGCGACGACCCCCTGGCCGGCGAACGCGGCGTCGCCGTGCACGAGCACGGGCAATACCCGCGCGCCGCGCGCGTCGCCAGTGGCGAGCCGGTCCTCCTTGGCGCGGGCCATGCCCTCGACGACCGGGTCCACCGCTTCGAGGTGGCTCGGGTTGGCGGCGAGCGTCAGGCCGACCTGGTGGCCGGCGGGCGAACGGTGCGTGCCCGACGCGCCCAGGTGATACTTCACGTCGCCCGAGCCCTGCGTGTTGCCGGGATCGAGCTCGCCCTCGAACTCGCGGAAGATCTGCCCGTACGACTTGCCGATGACGTTGGCGAGCACGTTGAGCCGGCCGCGGTGCGCCATGCCGATCACGACCTCGGCCATGCCCGCGTCGGCCGCCGCGCTGCACAGCTCGTCGAGCATGGGAATCAGCGACTCCGCGCCCTCGAGGCTGAAGCGCTTCTGGCCCAGGTACTTCGTGTGCAGGAACCGCTCGAACGCCTCGGCGCCGTTCAGCCGCTCGAGGATGCGCCGGTGGTCGTCGGGGCCGGTGTCGGCGGGCGCGCCCTCGACCCGCTCCTGGATCCACGACTTCTGGTCGTGTTCCTGGATGTGCATGTACTCGACGCCGATCGTGCGCGCGTACGCGTCGCGGAGCACACCGAGGATGTCGCGCAACGGCATCGTCGTCCGGTCGATCCGCCCGGCGCCGAGGCTGCCGACGGGGAACTCCCGGTCGAGATCCCAGATGCTCAGTCCGTAGTGGCCGATGTCGAGCTCGGGGTGGGTCGCCGGCTGGCGCCGGCCGAGTGGGTCGAGGTTCGCGAGGAGGTGCCCGCGGACGCGGTACATGTTCACGAGCTGGTGGACGTGGACGACCTTCCGGTCCTGCGCGATCGGGTCCGCGAACGCGCTCTGGTCGTCGCTCCAGCGCGCCGGCTCGTACGGCACACCCAGGCTGCGGAAGACGTCGTCGTAGAAGCCGTCGGCACCGAGCAGCAGGTCGTGGACGCGCCGGAGGAACTCGCCGCTCTCGGCGCCGCCGATGATGCGGTGGTCGTAGGTGTTGGTCAGCGTCGTGACCGCGCCGACGCCGAGCTTGGCGAGCGCAGCGGGGTCCGCGCCCTCGAACTCCGCCGGGACGCCGATCGAACCGACACCGAGGATGAAGCCCTGCCCGGGCATGAGCCGGGGGACCGAGTGGACGGTGCCGATCATCCCGGGATTCGTGATCGTCCCCGTGGTGCCGGCGAAGTCGTCGACCGAGATCTGGTTCGTGCGGATCTTGCGGATCAGCTCCTCGTAGGCCGTCCAGAACGTCGCGAAGTCCATCGTGTCCGCGGCCTTCACGTTCGGGACGATCAGCGACCGCGAGCCGTCCCGCTTCTGCTGGTCGACCGCGAGACCGAGATTCACGTGCTCGTGACGCACCACGACGGGCTTGCCGTCCTCGACGGCGTAGGAGGAGTTGATGTTCGGGAAGTCGGCGAGCGCGCGCACGACCGCGTACGCGATGAGGTGCGTGAAGCTGACCTTGCCGCTGCTCCCGCGCGCGAGGTGGTTGTTGAGGATCTGGCGGTTGACCTCGAGGAGCTTGGCGGGGACGGCCCGTACCGACGTCGCGGTCGGGACGGCCAGGCTCGCCTCCATGTTCTCGACCGTGCGGGCGGCGACCCCGCGCAGCGGCTCCGAGCGGGCACCGTCGGGGGCGGGCGCCGCCGCCGGGGCCGGTGCACCGGTCGGGGCCGGTGCAGGGGCCGGCACGGGGGCGGGGGCCGGCGCGGGGGCCGGGGTCGGCGCGGGCGCGGGGGCGGGCGCGACCACGGCGCCGTCGCCGCCGTTGCCCGGCACGGGCGCCCGGGGGCGGTAGTCGGAGAAGAAGTCGCGCCAGCTCTCCGCCACGGAGTCGGGGTTCTCCCGGAACCGGCGGTAGATCTCCTCGACGAGGCCCGCGTTGGGTCCGAGGTCCTCGAACTCCTCGCCGGGCGCGGGGTCGACGGGTGCCGTCGGGCCGGTCACCCCACCATGGTCGCGCGGGGCGCGTCAGCTCCGGAGCAGCTCGGCGACATGGAAGGCGAGGTCGAGCGACTGGCGGGCGTTGAGGCGCGGGTCGCACATGGTCTCGTAGCGCTGCTCGAGGTGGTCGGCCAGCACCGCCTCGCTGCCGCCGAGGCACTCGGTGACGTCCTCGCCCGTGAGCTCGACGTGGACGCCGCCGGGCCACACGTCCGCGGCGCGGCAGGCCGTGAAGAACCCGTGCAGCTCGGCCATGACGTCCTCGAAGTCGCGCGTCTTGAATCCGTTCGCATGCTGGTAGGTGTTGCCGTGCATCGGGTCGCACGCCCACACCACCGGGTGTCCCGACATCTTCACCGCCCGCAGGAGCGGCGGCAGGCACTCGCCGATGCGCGCCGCGCCCATGCGCGAGAACAGCACCAGGCGCCCCGGCTCGCGCTGCGGGTTCAGCCGCTCGCACAGCGCCACCACGTCGTGCGCGCTCGCGTCGGGGCCGAGCTTCACCCCGACGGGGTTGCGAACGCCCGACAGGAACTCGACATGTGCGCCGTCGAGCTGGCGGGTGCGGTCGCCGAGCCACAGCAGGTGGGCCGAGCAGTCGTACCACTCGCCGGTGATGCTGTCGCGGCGGGTCAGCGCCTCCTCGTAACCGAGCAGGAGCGCCTCGTGGGCGGTCCAGAAGTCGACCTGGTGCAGTTGCAGCTCGGCGTCGAGGTCGATGCCGCACGCGGCCATGAACCGCAGCGCCCGCTCGATCTCGTCGGCGAGCTCCTCATAGCGCTCGCCCTCCGGGCTCTGGGCGACGAACTCCTGGTTCCACGCGTGGACGCGTGCCAGATCGGCGTAGCCGCCCTTCGTGAACGCGCGAGCGAGGTTCAACGTCGAGGCCGACTGGTGGTACGCGCGGACCAGGCGCTGCGGGTCGGGACGGCGCGCCGCGGCGTCGAACGCGAAGTCGTTCACGCTGTCGCCGCGGAACGACGGCAGCTCGAGCCCGTCGCGGGTCTCGGTCGGCGACGACCGCGGCTTCGAGAACTGGCCCGCCATCCGGCCGACCTTGATCGTCGGGACCCCGCTGCCGTAGGTCAGTACGACCGACATCTGCAGGATGATCTTGAGCTTGTCGCGGATGCCGTCGGCCGAGAAGGCGTCGAAGCTCTCGGCGCAGTCGCCCGCGACGAGCAGGAACGCGCGGCCGTCGTGTGCCGCCGCGAGGGACTCGGTGAGGTTGCGGGCCTCGCCGGCGAAGACGAGGGGCGGGAGGCGGCGGATCTCGGCGATGGCCGCCTCGAGCGCGTCGGGGTCGGGCCAGTCGGGCTGCTGCGCGGCCGGCCGCCGGCGCCAGCCGTCAGGCGTCCACTCGGTGCCGAACAGGGGCGCGGTCGTCATGGTCGGCCGCCGGGCTTACAGGTAACCGCTCGGCGTCGGGCCGGCCATCCCGGCTCCCTGCGCCGCTTCGAGCGCCCGCCGGCGCCGCATCTCCTCGAGCTGGCCCTGGGCCATCGCCTGCTGGGTGAACAGCGTCGCCTGGATCCCGTGGAACAGGCCCTCGAGCCAGCCGACGAGCTGCGCCTGGGCGAGCCGCAACTCCGATTCGCTCGGTGCATCCGTCGTGAAGGGCAGCACGACCTCGCTGAGCTCGCTGCGCAGGTCGGGCGACAGGACGCCTTCGAGCTCCGCGAGCGACTTCTCGTGGATCTCCCGCAGGCGGCGCCGCCCGGCATCGTCGAGCGGGGCGCGCCGCACCTCGTCGAGCATGGTGCGGACCATCGAGGCGATCCGGATCAGCTTCGTGGGTTGGGTGACCTGCTCGCCCTCGGCCTCCGCTTCCTGCTGGCCCTCGACCACCTCGGGCTGCACGAGCTCGCGACCGGCGGCGGCCGCGCCGTCGCCCCCGTCGCCCGGGACGGTGATGCCTTCTCCTCCGGTCGTCACGGCACCCAGGATAGGGAACCGCTGCCGCCCCCGGTCCATTTGTCGCGGTTCACGCCCGCTCGGCGAGCAGCGGCGGGATCCGGCCCTGGGCCTCGGCGGCCCGGGGGCCGGGGACCCGGCGGAACTCGAAGTCGACCGGCTCACGCCCGGGCTGGCACACCCAGGCCCGGCCCGTGCCGCCGCCGGTCACCGCACCCAACACGGCCTCGGCGATCTGCTCCGGCGGCATCAGCGGGAACTCGGCGGCCCGGAACGCGGCTCGCGCCTCCGGTCCCATGATGTTGGTGTCGGTCATCCCCGGGCAGACGGCGTTGACGGTGATCCCGAGGGACGACAGCGTCGGCGCGAGCGAGCGGACGAGACCGACGACGCCGTGCTTCGTGAGCGTGTAGATCGGGTCGGGCGGGAAGTCCATCAGCCCGGCCAGCGAAGCGGTCGCCACGATCGCGCCGCCGCGGTCGCGCATCGCGCGCGCGGCGGCCCGGACCCCGAACACGACGCCGTCGACGTTGACCCGCATGATCCGCCGGTACGCCTCGTCCGTCAGCTCCGTGATGTCGGCGATCCCGGTGGTGATGCCCGCGTTCAGGAACGCCACGTCGAGGGGCCCGAGCTCCTCCGAACACCGGGCGAACGCCGCGTCGGTCTCCGCGGCGTTGCCGACGTCGGCGTGCACGAAGATCCCCCCGGTCTCGTCCGCCACGCCCGCGCCGTTGGCATCGTCGACGTCGACGACGCACACCCGCGCCCCCGCACGCGCGAAACGAAGCACGGTCGCGCGCCCGATACCCGACGCGCCGCCCGTGACGAGCGCGACCTTGCCCGCGAGCTCGCGGCCCGGTTCCGGGACGGCCGTCACGACCGCACCCTCCCGTCGGCCTGCAGGACGACGAGTCGCGCCTCGGTCATCTCCTCGACGGCGTACCGGGGCCCCTCCCGCGTGTTGCCGCTGTCGCGCACGCCGCCATACGGCATCTGGTCG
>DASRHL010000246.1:0-2201 GCA_035650535.1 Acidimicrobiia bacterium | reverse complement strand
TGGACGACAGCGCCCTCTTCCGGCACCCGGATGTCGCCGCGTGGCGCGACGTGAGCGCCGCCGACCCGATCGAGGCGTTCGCCCGCGAGAAGGGTGTCACTTACGTGCGCCTCGACGGGAACGTCGGCATCCTCGGCAACGGCGCGGGCCTCGCGATGTCGACCGTCGATCTCGTCGCGCACGTCGGCGGCCGGCCGGCGAACTTCTGCGACCTCGGCGGCGGCGGCTCGGCCGAGGGCGTCGTGAGCGCGCTCGAGGTGATCACGCGCGACCCGCAGGTCAAGTCGATCTTCTTCAACATCTTCGGCGGCATCACCCGCTGCGACGAGGTGGCGCGCGGGATCCTGGAGGCGCTGGGGCGCTTCGACATGTCCCGCTACGAGATCGTCGTCCGCCTCGACGGCACGAACGCGGAGGAGGCTCGGCGCCTGCTCGCGGAGGCCGGCAAGCCCAACATCCACGCCGAGGAGACGATGATCGACGGCGCCCGCCGGGCGGTGGAGCTGGCCGCGTGACGGAGGTGGCGTGACGACGGTCTGGTCGGAGCGCGCGCAGGCGTACCGCGAGAGCGCGATCCACGCCGCGGGCGAGGACCTCGACCTCGTCGTCGCCTGGTGCGAGCCGGGCCCCGGTGTCACCGTCCTCGACGTCGCGACCGGTGGCGGCCACGTGGCGCGGCGGCTGCGCGAGGCCGGCTGCTCGGTCGTCACGGTGGATCCGGCCCCGGGTATGGCCCCGGACGTGATCGCGGCCGCCGAGCACCTGCCGTTCGCCGACGGGAGCTTCGACGCGGTCGCCTGCCGGCTCGCGGCGCACCACTTCCACGACGTGCTCGCCGCGCTGCGGGAGATGGCCCGCGTCGCGCGGAGTCGGGTCGTCGTTTGCGACAACACGTTCGTCAGCGAGGCCTCGGAGGAGGCGGACCGGCTGCGCGACCGAAGCCACGTCCGCAACTACGGGCAGGCCGAGTGGCGGAGCTTCTTCGAGCTCGCCGGGCTCGAGATCGCGGAGGAGGCGCTGTTGGAGCGCCCGCTCGAGGTGGAGCCGTGGCTCGAGCGGGCGGGCACGCCTCCCGGGGACCGGCCCCGGGTGCTCGAGCTGCTCGGAGACCGCGTCGTCGACGGCTGGATGCCGCTGCCGACGCTCGTCGTGAAGGGGGTGAAGCGGTAGTGGCCATCATCGTCGACCGCGACACGCGCCTCGTCGTCGCCGGGCTCACCGGCCGCGAGGGTCGCTTCCACGGGCTGCGCAACCGGGCTTACGGGACGAACGTGGTCGCGGGGGTGACCCCCGGCAAGGGCGGCCAGGACGTCGAGGGGATCCCGGTGTTCGACACGATGGCGGAGGCGGTCGAGCAGGCGGGGGCCAACACGAGCCTCATCTTCGTACCTGCGCGCGGCGCGGTCGACGCGATCTACGAGTCGGTGGACGCGGGGATCGGCACCGTGATCTGTATCACCGAGCACGTGCCCGCGCACGAGATGCTGAAGGCGTACGCGTACCTGCGGGCGAAGAGCGTCACGCTGATCGGCCCGAACTGCCCCGGCGTCCTCTCGCCCGGCAAGGCGAACGCGGGGATCATCCCGGCGGAGATCTTCCGCGAGGGCGCGGTCGGCCTGGTCTCCCGCTCGGGCACGCTCACCTACCAGATCGGCCACGAGCTGGCGCAGCTCGGGCTCGGCAACTCGACGATCGTCGGCATCGGCGGCGACCCCGTCGTCGGCTCCTCGTTCATCGACGTGCTCGAGCGCTTCGAGCAGGACGAGCAGACGGAGCTGATCGTGATGGTCGGCGAGATCGGTGGCGACGAGGAGGAGAAGGCGGCCGCCTACGTCGCCGAGCACGTCTCCAAGCCGGTGCTCGCCTACATCGCCGGCTTCTCGGCACCCCCGGGCAAGACGATGGGCCACGCCGGGGCGATCATCTCCGGCTCGTCGGGGACGGCGCAGGCGAAGAAGGAGGCCCTCGAGGCGCGCGGCATCGCGGTCGGCACGACGCCGACCGAGGTCGCACAGATGGTGGCCGACCGGCTTCGCTAGCCGCGGGCCTCGGTAGGGTCGGCCCATGATCTCGTTCGCCCGCGGCGTCCCGGCGCCGGAGTGCATCGCCGTCGAGGAGCTGGCCGATTGCGCACGCGCCGCGCTTCTCGGGCGCGACGGCCGGGCGATCCTCAGTTACGGCCCCGGCGGCGGCTACGGCCC
>DASRHL010000245.1:0-3250 GCA_035650535.1 Acidimicrobiia bacterium | reverse complement strand
GGAGCTCGTGGATCACGGTAGTCGCGCCGCTCGGCGAGCGCCGGACGACGCGACGGGTGTAGGACTCGACCCAGACGATCGACCCGTCCGGCTCGGCGACGATCCCGTTCGGGTAGACCGGCTCGAGCTCCTCGAGCAGGTGGCAGCTCCCGTCGGAGTCGATCACGCAGATGTACCCGGGGTGCGGCTTCGCGACCGGGTCCCACTCGCCGGAGTCGGTGAAGTAGAGCCTGCCGTCGGGACCGAAGGTCAGGTCGTTCGGCGCGTTCAGCTTCACCCCGTCCGCCTCGGTCGCGACGATCTCGACCGATCCATCCGGGGCCGCCCGCTGGATCGACGGCGGACGCGCCTCCGGTGCGACCCACGCCCCGACCGTCGGACACTGGGTGACGTAGACGTACCCGTCGGTGCCGAGCATGCAGGCGTTCGGCCCGCCGCCCGTGTAGGCATAGGTGCCTTTGCCCCTGCCCGCCTCCCAGACTCCGACCTCGCTCGCGTAGGTGTTCGCGAAGACAACGCGGCCGTCGGGGAGTACGTCCGGCCCTTCGGGATGTCCAAGCCCCTCGGCCAGGACTTCGATCGGCTTCTTCATTCGATCCGTCCTTTCGGCAATCGTTTCCGGTCATCTTCCACGGCGCCTCGGCGCCTTTCAAGCCCGGGCCGGTGCAAGCCAGTCCGGCGCGACGGAGATGCCCTGGATCGTCCAGCCGCCGTCGGCGACGATCGTCTGGCCGGTGACGAACGAGGCCTCGTCGCTCGCCAGGAACGTGACCACCCTGGCGATCTCGTCGGGATCGGCGAGCCGCTTCGCGGGCACCCGCTCGAGCATCCAGTCCTCCTGCAGCGATCCGTTGTCGAGCGCCTGCTGGAGCATCTCGGTCCGGGTGAACCCCGGCGCGACCGCGTTCACCCTGATCGCAAGCTGCGCGACCTCGACCGCGAGCGCGCGGGTGAGGCCGAGGATGCCCGCCTTGGCGGCGCAGTACGGGCCGCGGCCGGGGAGACCGACGAAGGCCGCGGTCGAGGCGATGCTGACCACCGCCCCGCCGCGCGCGCCGGCGATCATGCGTGGGATCGCCGCCGAGCAGCAGAGGAACGTCCCGGTCAGGTGCGTGCCGATCACCGTGCTCCAGTCCTCGAACGGCAGTCGCCCGACGAGGCCCGCCCGCTGCACGCCGGCGTTGTTCACGAGGACGTCCACGCGCCCCTCGTGCGCGTCGACCGTCTCGAACGCGCTCGCGACTGAGGCGGGGTCGGAGACGTCGGCAGCCGCGTAGCGGATGCCGTCGCGCTGCTCCGCCGGCGCGTCGAGGTCGAGGACGACGACCTGCGCGCCGGCGGAGCGGAGCGAGCTCGCGATCGCTGCGCCGATCCCGCGGGCGCCGCCGGTCACGACCGCCACCCGTCCCGAAAAGGAGCCGCTCGCGTTCATCTCCTCACCTCCCAGCTCGGTGTTGACGTTGACAGCCTAAATCGAAGCCGGCTAACGTCGGAACCGTTCCCAGAACCGTTGCGAGCGGGACGAGGAGGACGCCATGACCTGGACGGTCGGAGCAGGGCTCGAGGGCAAGGGGATCGTCGTCACCGGAGCGGCCGGCGGGATCGGCCGCGCGGTCGCGCGCGCGTTCGCCCAGACGGGCGCGCACGTCTACGCAGTCGACGTCAACGAGGAGCGCCTGGCGGAGCTGATGCCGAGCCTCGAGGGTGGGCCGCACCGGTCGGAGGCCGTCGACCTGCGCGACCTGTCGGTGCACGAGCCTCTCCTTCGCCGCGCCGCGGAGGCGTTCGGCAGCCTCGACGTGCTCGCCAACGTCGCCGCCGTGCTCACGCGGCGTAACAACCTCGACGAGGTCACGGAGGAGGACTGGGACTTCCAGCACGACGTCAACCTGAAGGCGTCGTTCTTCGTCAACCGTGCCGCGGGCCGGATCATGCGCGAGCAGGGCCGCGGCGGGCGGCTGATCAACTTCACCTCGCAGGGCTGGTGGACCGGCGGCTTCGGCGGGTCGGTCGTCTACTCCGCGACCAAGGGCGGCATCGTCTCGATGTGCCGCGGGCTCGCGCGTACCTACGCGAAGGACGCCATCACCGTCAACTCCGTCTCGCCGGGCGCCGTCGACACCCCGATGTTGCGCAGCGGGCTCACCGACGAGCAGCTCCAGAGCCACATCGACCAGATCCCGCTCGGTTACATGGCCGAGCCCGAGGATCTGGCCGGCACCGTCGTGTTCCTCGCCTCGGACCACGCGCGCTACATCACCGGCGCGACGATCAACGTCAGCGGCGGCTGGCTGATGTACTGATGGCACAGCCGCTGCGCGTCGCCTTCTACGGCGCGGGCCAAGTGGCGACGAACGTCTCGGAGCTCTTGCGGCGCCGGCCGGGCGTGGAGGTGCTCGGGCCGTACGGGCGCGACGAGCGGGAGTCCGCCCTCCGCTCCGGGGCCGACGTGGTCGTGATCGCGACGACCTCGTTCCTGGCCGAGATCGCCGACGACGTCCGGGACGCAGTCGAGGCGGGCTCGAACGTGATCACAACGGCCGAGGAGGCGGCGTACCCGTGGGCGAACGACGCCGCGGTCGCCGACCGGCTCGACGAGCTCGCGCGCGAGCGCGGCGTCTCGATCCTCGGCGCGGGGCTCAATCCGGGCTTCGCCTTCGACGCGCTCGTCCTCACCGTCTGCGGGGTCGTCCCCGAGGTGGAGTCGCT
This sequence comes from Acidimicrobiia bacterium, assembly GCA_035650535.1. Classification (GTDB taxonomy): domain Bacteria; phylum Actinomycetota; class Acidimicrobiia; order IMCC26256; family PALSA-555; genus DASRHL01. The sequence continues at coordinate 541 of DASRHL010000245.1, read as the reverse complement.
GCTCGTCGAGCGCGTCGTCGACCTGTCCGGATTCGGCGAGGCGGTCCTGCGCCGGATCGGCGTCGGGCACTCGCCCGAGTCCTTCGTGGAGGGGCGGCGGGCCGGGACGGTGACCGGGCACATCGGGTTCCCGCAGTCGATGAACGTCGTCGCCGGCCGTCTCGGCGTCGAGATCGAGCGAATCGACCGCGAGCTCGAGCCGCTCTATGCGGATGTGCAGCTGGCGGCGTCGTCGCTCACGGTCGCGCCCGGGCAGACCGCCGGGTTCCGGCAGCGCTACACGGCGGTCAGCCACGGGCGCGTCTGGTTCGAGGCGCTCTTCACCGGACACATCGCGCCGGAGGCGCTCGGCACCGCGCCGCGCGACGCGATCACGGTCCGCGGCCCGCATGAGGTGCACGTCGAGGCGATCCCCGGGCTCAACCCCCAGATCGGGTCGGCCTCGATCGTCGCCAACTCGATTCGCCGCGTCGTCGCTGCGCGGCCCGGCTGGGTGACCGTGGGCGAGCTTCCGCCGGCGGTTCCGGTCTGAGATGAGCGC
>DASRHL010000244.1:0-4613 GCA_035650535.1 Acidimicrobiia bacterium | reverse complement strand
CGACGCCGGCGGGCGTCTTCGACTTCACGTAGACGACCTGGGCCTGCTGCTGGGGGCCGAACTGCGTCTCGTAGAGCGCACGCGACACCACGAACGGGACCGGGAAGCCGCCGACGAAGTCCTCCTGGTGGTAGATGCCCGCGACCCGTAGCTCGAGCACGTCGTTCGTGAACTGGACCGGCAGCATGTCGCCGACGTGCACGCCGAAGTCGTCGGCCGCGCTCTGGTACACGAGGACGCCGTCCGGGCCGAGGTCACCGAGCGAGCCCTTCGAGACGCGCAGGTCGACCGTGTCCTGCAGGCCGCGCGGCTCCGCGGCCGCGAGGGTCTCGACCTTGCCGCGCACGAGCACCTTGTGGAACCGCAACGTCGCGACACCCTTCACCGACGGGAGCGCACGTGCCCGCGTCGCGACCTCGGTCGAGAACGGGAGGAACTGTTGCGACTTCAGCACGTAGTCCGCGGTGATCCCGTGGTCGACGGCCTCCTGCACCGATGCCTTGGTCGAGTCGCCGAAGATCGCGACCAGGCCGACCAGGCCGAGGCCGATCACGAGCGCGGAGGCGGTGGCCGAGGTGCGGCGGGGGTTGCGGGTCGCGTTGCCACGCGCCAGCACGCCGCTCATCCCGAAGACCTGCGCCGGCCAGCCGAGGACGTCCGCCAGGGGGCGCGCGAACGTCGCCAGCAGGGTGACGACGCCGAAGAAGACCATCAGGGCGCCGACGGCGACGAGCCAGATCTCGTCGACGACGTTCACCGCGTTGCGCGTCTTCGTCAGCCCGAAGGCCAGCACCGGCAGGCCGAGCGCGACCAGCGCGATGCCGATCGCGGCCCGCACGTTGAACGGCTTGGGCGGCGCCGGCCGCACGTCGTCGATGGCCGCGATCGGCGGGATCCTCGCCGCGCGCAACGCGGGGAGCGCCGACGAGGCGACGGTGACGACGAAGCCGACGCCGATCGAGACGATCACCGTGCGCGCGGCGAGCACCGTCGGCCCCTCGGGTACGTGGAACCCGAACGCGTTGAGGATGGCGAGCAGCCCGGCGGCGGCAGCGAGCCCGAGCCCGAGCCCGACCGCGGACGCGAGCGCACCCACGACGGCCGACTCGGCGAGCACGACCCCGACGACCTGCGGCCCGCTCGCGCCCATCGCCCGCAGCAAGCCGAGCTCACGGGTTCGCTGCGCGACCAGGATCGAGAACGTGTTGAAGATGATGAAGGCCGCGACCACCAACCCGATCGCCGCGAAGCCGAGCAGCAACTGGGTCAGCAACGACAGCAGGTCGTGTACCGGCTGCTCGGCGCTGCGGGCCGCCTGGTCGGGGAAGAGCACCTCGTAGGACGGACCCACGGCGTCCGCAATGCGGGCCCGGAGAGCGGCCAGGTCGGTGCCGGGCGCGGCGACGACGTAGACGTAGTCGAGCTCGCCGTCGGCCGCGAAGGCGCGCTGCGCGGTCGGGAGGTCGAACGCGGCCCACGTCGCGGGGAACTCGAAGGTCGTCCCGAACCCGAACAGACCGGTGATCCGGAACGTCTGCGCCGGTCCCTGCAGGAGGACGCGGACCCGGTCGCCGACGTAGAAGCCGTGCTCGCGCGCGGTCCCGGCGTCCATCGCCACCTCGTCGGGCCCGTGCGGAGCGTGCCCCTTGCCCACGAGCCGGAACGGCCCCTCGTCACCCTGCTGCGACCACGAGATGCCGAGCGTCGGGAGGTTCCCGTTGCGGATGTTGTCGCCGTCCTTGCCCACGAACTGGGCCGTACCGTGGACGAGCCCGTCGGCCCGGCGGACGCCGTCGACGGACCGGACGGTGTCGAGGGTCACCTGCGGGAACCGCTGGAGGTCGAGGAGACCGTTGGTGCTGACGGCCCCACGTGCCTGCACCACGAGGTCGACGCCAGACACGGTCTGGTCGAAGACGTCGTTGAACGAGCGGTCGAGGGTGTCGGTGAGCACGTAGGTCCCGCTCACGAACGTGACGCCGAGCACGACCGCGAGGGCCGTCAGCGCGAGGCGGACGCGGCGCGCCAGGATGCCTCTGATCGTCGCCTTCCACATGCGCCGGCGCGCCTCCTCCGTGCGCCGACCATGATGGTCGGCCGGTGGTGGCGCGCCGCGTCACTGACGTGACAGAGGGAGAAGCGCATGGGCCTGCTCGAGGGGCAGCGAGCCGCCGTCACCGGCGGCGCGTCGGGGATCGGGCGCGCCACGTGCCGCCGCATGGCGGCCGAGGGAGCACGCGTCGCCGTGCTCGACGTCGACGGCGAGGGCGCCGCCGCGGTCGCCTCCGAGATCGGAGGGGTCGCGTATCCCGTCGACGTCACGAGCTACGAGGACGTCGAACGGACGCTCCGCGACGCGGCCGACGAGCTCGGCGGGCTCACCACCCTCTACAACAACGCGGGCGTGGGGACGATGTCGGCGATCCACGACATGACGCCGGCCGAGTGGAACCGCGTCGTCGGGGTGAACCTCACCGGCGTCTTCCACGGATTCAAGGCGAACGTCCCGCTGATCCTCGAGTCGGGCGGCGGCAGCGTCGTCAGCACCGCGTCGATCAGCGGCGTCCGCCCCGCGGCCGGCGAGGCGCCCTACGCGGCGGCCAAGGCCGCGGTCATGGCCCTGACCGCCTCCGCCGCGCTCGAGTACGGACCCGCGATCCGGGTCAACGCGGTCTCCCCCGGCATGATCCGCACCGGGCTGACCGACATCCTGCTCGACGGCTTCGACTGGACCATCCCGCACATGGAGGCCAAGACGCCGCTCGCCCGGATCGGCACCCCCGAGGACGTGGCGGACGTCGTCGTCTTCCTCTGCTCCGACCTGGCCCGGTTCGTCAACGGTCAGAACATCGTCGTCGACGGCGGGATGACCCTCCACGGCTCCGGCGTCGACGGGCTCTTCGACCGCTTCAAGCCCATGCTCCACGAGGGCCGGCTTCGTACCTGACCGCACCGATCCGCGCCGGTTTTCCACCCCTCTCCGTGTTCACAACGCCTCAAGGCGACCACTCCGCGTGCCGAAATCACCCGAGAACGGTACGGAGCGGAATGGGAGCGGTCGATGCGGGGGCCGGGATTCGGGACGAGGAGCAAGCGAGGGATCGGGCTGGTGGGCGCCGTGGCGGCCGTGGCGCTGCTGCTGGCGGCCTGCCGGCCCCAGGCGACCCTCACCCACGCCCAGGCCGGGTGCCCGGGCTCGCCGCCGGACCCCACGATCCAGCGGCTGTACGACCGGGTGAACTCCGACCGGGCCGCCAACGGACTCGGCCCGCTCGCCTGGAACCCGCAGCTCGCCTGCCTGGCCCAGGACCACAGCAACTACATGGCGTCGACGGGCGACTTCAGCCACCGCGACCTGTCGGCCACCATCAACCAGCCCGACTACAGCGGGTACGCGTCGCTGGGCGAGAACATCCTCGTCGGCCCTAGCTCGATGTCGGCCGACGCGATGGAAGACGCCTGGATGAACTCACCCGGTCACCGGGCGAACATCCTGTCGACGAGCTTCGACTCGATCGGCATCGCGACCGCCACCAGCGCCGACGGCCGGATCTGGGCCACCCAGAACTTCGGCCGCAACCGGTAGGAGCCGGCCGGGGCTCTCGGCGCCCGACGAACGCGACGGGTCGGTGAACTTCGCGTGACGAAACGCTGTTGCGGGCGGCTACCGTTTCGGCGGGCATGTCGCAGGGAACGTCGCAAGGAACATCGATCCGCTATCTCCCCGCTCTCGACGGTCTGCGCGCGCTCGCCGTCGCCGGGGTCATCTGCTACCACGGCAGCCTCGCCTGGGCGGGCGGCGGCTTCCTCGGCGTCGACGCCTTCTTCGTCCTCAGCGGGTACCTGATCACGACGCTGCTCCTGCGCGAGTGGCAGTCGTCGTCGACGGGCACGGAGTGGAGCCCGACCGGGCGCATCGACCTGAAAGCGTTCTGGACTCGCCGGGCCCGCCGCCTGCTGCCCGCCCTGCTGCTCGTGCTCGGCAGCGTCGCGCTCTACGCGGTGTTCGTCGCCGCACCCTCCGAGCTGCGCTCCATCCGGGGCGACGGCATCGCCTCCCTCTTCTACGTCGCGAACTGGCGGTTCATCTTCAGCGGTCAGTCCTACTTCGCCCAGTTCGGGGCGCCGTCGCCGTTGCGGCACTTCTGGTCGCTCGCGATCGAGGAGCAGTTCTACCTGCTCTGGCCGTTGATCGTGTACGGCATCCTGCGGTGGCGCCGGGGATCGGTCCGCTCGCTCGCCCTGTTCGCGGGGGTCGCCGCGGCGGGCTCCGCCGTCCTCATGTACGCCCTCTACACCCCGGGTCTCGACCCCTCGCGGGTCTACTACGGCACGGACACCCGCGCGTCGTCGCTGCTCGTCGGGGCGCTGCTCGCCATGCTCATGCTGCGCCGGCCCGAGCTCACGGGCCGCCCGGCGCGCTGGGCCGTCCACCTCGCCGGCCTCGTCGCCGCAGCCGGGCTCGGCTACATCTGGGCGACCGCGACGGAGCACTCCGACTGGCTCTACCGCGGCGGGTTCGTCGTCGCCGCCGTGCTCGTCGCCGTCGTGATCGCGAGCGTCACGCAGCCGAGGTGCGGCCCGCTCGGACGGGTCCTCTCGCTCCGGCCGCT
>DASRHL010000243.1:0-5462 GCA_035650535.1 Acidimicrobiia bacterium | reverse complement strand
ACCCCTTCCCCCCCACTTCCCACCAACTCCCACACCTCCCTCGCCCGTGTCCCGCGACGACGCCGCGGCGAGGACGCGCGCTTCGGCGCAGGGAGCGAGCGAGACGAGGAGCACCGCGGAACGACCGGAGGGAGTGGAGGGTGCTCGCCAGCGAGCGAACGGCCGGAGGGAGTGGAGGGTGCTCGCCAGCGAGCGAACGGCCGCGGGGCGGGTCTCCCGCCCCGCAGGGAGCGAGCGAGACGAGTGGTGCGAAGTGGGGGATCCGCGCGCGATCAGCCGGCGCGCGGCGTCAGCTCACGCGACGGATTCGATGTCGGGGAGGTAGCGCTCCCAGGCCGGGTCGACGGAGCCGGCGGTGGCGAGCAGCCAGAGGCTGGCGTGGGGGGCGCGAGGTGGGTGGCGCAGCTTCAGGCCGGCCTCGCCGGGGAGCCGGTCCTCCTTGCGGGCGTTGCACGACCGGCACGAGGCGACGACGTTGTCCCACTCGTGCGCGCCGCCGCGCGATCGGGGGACGACGTGGTCGATGTTCTCCGCGGCGCGGTTGCAGTACTGGCAGCGGTGCCCGTCACGGGCGAAGACGGCGCGGCGCGACAGCGGCACGCGGGTCCGGTAGGGGACGCGCACGAAGTGGACCAGCCGGATCACCGAGGGCACCGCGAAGACGGCCCGCTCCGAGCGGAGCTCGGCGCCGTTGCGTTCGACGATCTCGGCCTTCTCCTTGAGCACGAGGACGACGGCCCGGCGCTCCGACACGACGCAGAGCGGCTCGAAGCTGGCGTTGAGCAGCAGCGCTCTCCCCAAGGCCTCGGCTCCTCGTGCGACGGTCGGGCGCAGTCTACCGACGGGGCCGGCGGGGCCCGGCGCAGTTGCCCGCCCGGGCACGGGCGCCGGTGCGCCGAGCCCGTTCCTGGTCGCGGCACCATCGGAGGTACGTGACCACGTCCTCGGGGTCGAGGCGCAGGCGCTCGCGGCCACTCCACGGTCGCGCTCGCCCGGCGCCGGGATACCCGGCGCCGCCCTCCGTGACGCTCGCCGCTCCGGCTGCGGGCGTCGGTGATCCGTACTGCGTCTCGAGCCGGAACCGGAGGTACTCGCGGTCGGGCAGCGGGAGGAACGGCGGGCGCCGCCACCAGCCCGCCGGCGCCAGTCGCGCCGCCTGGCGCAACGCCGTCGGCCACAGCTCCGGGTGCGCCAGCACCAGACGACCCGCCCCGAGCCACCCGGCGCGGGAGCGGGAATCGCGAGATCGCGAAGCGGGTGTTCGAGGGAGGTCGGCGCCCACCGAGCGCCTACGGTATGCGCGGGCCGCGCGCCGCCGGGCACGTGCCCGGCGATCAGCGGGACGGGAGGGGACTCGACGTGGTGCAGCCGGTCACCCGGCCTCGCGGCGACTCGTTCGCGCAGTTGTTCGAAGCGCTCGCGGCCAACGTCGAGCGCGTGATCCAGGGCAAGTCCGAGCAGGTGCACCTCGCGCTCGTCTGCCTGTTCGCCGAAGGTCACCTCCTCATCGAGGACGTCCCGGGCGTCGGCAAGACGTCGCTCGCGAAGGCGATCGCGCGCTCGATCGCGGGGACGTGGCACCGGATCCAGTTCACGCCCGACCTGCTGCCCTCCGACGTCACCGGCGTCTCGGTGTGGAACCGGGCCAAGAGCCAGTTCGAATTCCGGCCCGGCGGCGTGTTCGCCAACGTCGTCCTCGCCGACGAGATCAACCGGGCGTCGCCGAAGACCCAGTCCGCGTTGCTGGAGGCCATGGAGGAACGCCAGGTCACCGTCGACGCGCACACGTTCCGTCTCGAGCGGCCGTTCATCGTGATCGCGACCCAGAACCCCATCGAGCTGGAGGGCACCTATCCCCTTCCCGAGGCGCAGCTCGACCGGTTCCTGATGCGGATCCCGATGGGCTACCCGGGACGTGACGCGGAGGTCGCGATCCTCGAGGCGCAGGGCACCGCGCACGTCGACGTCGAGGACCTGCACCCCGTCGCGAGCGCGACCGACGTCGTGCGGGCCGCCGACTCGGTCGCCGACATCCACGTCGCCACCGCGATCCAGGCCTACATCGTCGACCTGGCGGCCGCGACCCGCCAACACCACGAGCTCGCGCTCGGTGTCAGCCCGCGCGGCGCGCTCGCGCTGCAGCGGGCCGCGCGCGCGTTCGCGGCGAGCAGCGGGCGCGACTACGTCCTCCCCGACGACGTCAAGGCCCTCGCGCCCGCGGTGCTCGAACACCGGCTCCTGGTCACACCGGAAGCCGAGCTGCGCGGGCGGACCGTCGCCGAGGTGTTCCGCGACGTGCTGGCCGACGTGAGCGTCCCGGGCGCGACCGGATGAGCGCCGGCCACGACCCGGCGGACGGCGCCGAGCGTCCGTCGCTGCTCACGAGGCGGGGCGGGACGCTCGCCGGCGCGACCGCCGGGCTCCTCGTCGGCAGCCGACTGCTCGGCGCCGACGAGCTCGCCGTGCTCGCCGTCGCGGGCATCGTGATCATCGGCGCCGCGGTGGCGTGGACGCGGCTGCGCCGGGTCCGGCTGGTCGCCCGCCGCGTCCAGCAGCCGGCCCGCCTGCAGGTCGGGGGGAGCGGCCGCATCGAGCTCGAGCTGACCAATCTCGGGCGCCGCCCCACTCCCCTGCTCCTCGTCGCGGACGGTTTCGACGACGGCCGGCGCGCGGCACGGTTCCTCGTGGCACCGGTCGCGCCCGGAGCGACCGTGCGGGCCGCGTACCGCGTACCGACGACGAGGCGCGGGCGGTTCCATCTCGGTCCGTTGGTGGCGTCGGTCACGGACCCGTTCGGCATCGCCCGCCGCGAGTGGCCGATCGAGGGCATGGCCGACGTCGTCGTGTGCCCGCGCGTGCAGCCGGTCGTCGCACCGGGGGCGGGGACGGGACGCGAGCCCGGCCCCGCGCCCGACGCGGGCGGCCGCGGGCTGGTCCACGACGAGCAGGGCGAGTTCCGGACGCTGCGCGACTACGAGGTGGGCGACGAGCTCCGGCGCGTGCACTGGCGGACGAGCGCGCGCACGGGTCGGCTCGTGGTTCGCCAGGACGAGACCCCGTGGCTGCCACGGGTGACGCTGGTGCTCGACGTGCGGCCGTTCGCGTACGACGACCGCACGTTCGAGACCGCCGTCGAGGCGGCGGCGTCGGTCGCCGCGAGCCTGCGGCGGGAGCGGCGCCCCCTCACCGTCGTGACGGGTACCGGGCTCACCCTCGCCGGCGCCGGGCCCGACGCACCGCACGCGCTGCTCGAACAGCTCGCCACGCTCGAACCCGACGGTCCCGACCGGCTCGCCCACGTCCTCGCCCGCCTGCGGCGCCGGCGCGACTCCGGTCTCGTCGTCGCGATCGTCGGCCGGCTCGATGCCGACTCCGCGCTCGCGCTGACCGCGCTGTCCGCGCACACCACCGTCGTCGCCGTGGCGGTGCACGACCAGCCCGACCCACGGCAACGTCCGCCTTTCCTGGTCGTCGACGCCACCCGCCACCCGTTCCAAGACGCCTGGAACCAGGCAATCCGTCAGTGGACCTCCGTCGCCGCCTCCTCCCGCCGGCTGCCCTCGCTGCACTGAGCGTCGCGGTCGCGGCCAGCTTCGGCCGCGTCTTCGCGTCCTCGGGGTACCTGTGGCCCGTCGTGGGCGCCGCGATCGCGCCCCACGCGCTCGGGGCCCTCGTCCGGGCGCGCCGAATGCCGCGCGCGCTGCTCGTTCCGGCTTCTGCGCTCGCGCTCGCTGCGTACGTGGTGTGGGGGTTGTTGTCGCACACGACCCATACGGGTGTGCCGGGTCACGCGACGTGGCACGAGCTCTCGACCCGGCTCGACGCGGGCTGGGCCGTCCTGCGCCACGACCAGGTGCCGGTGGCGGCGTCCGCCGGTGCGGTGCTGCTCGCCGTCCTCGCGGTGTGGGTGATGGCCCAGATCGCCGACGTCGTCGCGTTCGACGCGGACGCGACGCTGGGGGCACTGGCGCCCGCGATCACCGTGTTCATCTGGCTGTGCGCGCTCGGCACCGACACCGGAGCGACGGCGTCGACGGTCGCCGTCGGCGGCACGGCCGCGCTCTACCTGGCCGTCCAGCACCAGATCGGCCTCGAGCGGCGCCGCACGATGATCGGACCGCACGAGGCGGCGACCGCGCCGTCACTGCTCGCGACGGCGGCCGTCATCGCCATCGTCGCGCTCCTCGTCGCGGTCGTCGTCGTCCCCGAGCTGCCCGGCGCGGGCGCGGCACCGCTCGTCGACCTGCAGGCCCTCGGCCGGAGCGACACGAACCCCTCGTACCGGACATCCGTGGCGCCGCTGATCGACGTCGGCGCGAAGCTGCACCGCAGCACCCCCGAGGAGCTGTTCACGGTGCGCTCCGGCGCACCCGACTACTGGCGCATCACCGCGCTCGACGACTACCGCAGCGAGGGCGGCGGCCAGTGGACGCTGTCGGCCGAGGGTGACCGCGCGATCTCCGAGGGGCTCGACGCCGCCGTCCCACCGGGCGCGGTCACACAGGAGTACTCGATCGGCCCGCTCGACGAACGGTGGATGCCCGCCGCGTACCGACCCGTGACCGTCAGCCGCGACGACACGCTCGTCGTCCGCGCGTCGTCGACGCTGGTCACCGGCGCGCAGTCGGTGAGCGGCCTGCACTACACGGTCCGATCGGTGCTGCCGGAGACGGGTATCTCGCCCGCGAAGCAGGCCGCGACGGCGCGCCCCGTTCCTGCGAGCCTCGCCCGCTACACGAAGCTGCCCGCGGACTTCCCGGAGAGGGTGATACTGCTCGCACACGAGAAGACCGACGGCGCGCCCAACCCGTACGCGAAGGCGCTCGCGCTGCGCAACTTCTTCCGCTCCCCCCAGTTCACGTACGACCCGACCGTCGATCTCGGCGACGACGAGGGGGCGCTGACCAGCTTCCTCTTCGTGCAGCGGCGCGGGTTCTGCGTCCAGTTCGCGAGCGCGTACGCCACGATGGCGCGGGCGATCGGCATCCCGGCACGGGTCGCGGTCGGGTTCACCCCCGGAACCTTCGACAAGCACGCCGGAGTGTTCCGCGTGTCGACCGACGACGCGCACGCGTGGCCCGAGATCTGGCTGGCCGGCCTGGGCTGGACGCACCTGTTCGACCCCACGCCGCCCGCGCACCAGGGCAGCGCAGGCGGCAGCGCGCTCCCGAAGGAGGACACCACCGGCATCGGCTCGGACCTGGAGCCGGTCCCCACCACGACGGTGACCACGACCGTCCCGAACGCCGGATCCGGCTCGACCACGCCGACCGCGCCGGCAGCGGGTACCACCCCGGCCGTCGCGCCGCCCGTCGAGGTGCCGGTGCCACGCGACTCGGGCGGGGGCGCGGGGGTCGTCGTCACCATCGTCGTCGCCGTGCTCGCGATCGTGCTCGGCGGACTCGCCGTCGCGGGCGTCGTCGTCCTCGCGAAGTCACGCCGCCGGGCCGCGCGCCGCGGCC
>DASRHL010000242.1:0-3827 GCA_035650535.1 Acidimicrobiia bacterium | reverse complement strand
CGGCGACGCGGAGCGGCTGGTTCAGCACGCGGACCGCGGCGTACCTCGCGTGCGGAAAGCCGGCGGTCGTGCAGGAGACGGGCTTCTCCGCGCACGTCGCGCCGGGGCCCGGGCTGCACCCGTTCACGACCGCCGACGACGCCCTCGCCGGGCTGGCGGCGATCCGCGGCGACTACGGACGCGCCTGCGAGCACGCGCGTGCGCTCGCCGAGGAGGCGTTCGCGGCGGATCGGATCTGCGCGCGCCTCCTCGCCGACACGGGCTGCTGACGTGCGCGTCGTCGTCGCCGGGTACCTCGTCCGGAATCCGCTCGGGGGCTACGCGTGGCAGGTCGCGCACTATCTCGACGGCCTGCGCGCGCTCGGGCACGACGCATGGTTCTACGAGGACACGGGCCACTTCGCGCTCGCCTACAACCCGACGACGAACGAGTACGGCCCCGCATACGAATACGGCGTGCGCGCCGCCGGCGAGTTCCTCGCGCGCGCCGGGTTCGGGGATCGGTGGGCGTTCGTCGACGTCGCGACGGGCGCCGCGCACGGGCCGGCGGGGGGGCGCGTCGATGCGCTCCTCCGCGAGGCGGATCTCTTGATCAACGTCGCCGGGATCAACCGCATCCCGCCGGAGCGGCGGGCCGGGAAGCCGGCGGTCTACGTCGACATCGACCCGGCGTACACGCAGATCCGCGCCGACGCTGGCGATCCGATGCTTCGCGCGATCCTCGACGAGCACGACGCGCTTTTCACGTTTGGCGAGAACATCGGGACGGATCGGTCGCCGCTTCCGACGGGCGGCTACCGCTGGCATCCGACCCGCCCGCCCGTCGCGCTCGCGTGGTGGCACGACGCCGGCCCACCCGGCGCGGCCTGGACGACGGTCGGGAAATGGGACGTCACGGATCGGGACGTCGTGTTCCGCGGGGAGACGTTCCGCTGGCGGAAGCGGACGGAATGGCTTCGCTGCCTCGACCTCCCGGAGCGCACGGGCGCGACGTTCGCGCCGGCGCTGGACGTCGACACGGTGCCGGGCGATCGGGCGGTGCTGGCCGCGCACGGCTGGCGCATCGTCGATCCCGTCGCGGTGTCCGCGGATCCCTGGCGCTACCGCGACTTCCTCCGTGGCTCGCGCGGGGAGTTCACGGTCGCCAAGGAGCTCAACATCCGGCTCCGGAGCGGCTGGTTCAGCGACCGCGCCGCCTGCTACCTCGCGGCGGGCCGGCCGTGCGTCGAGCAGGACACGGGCTTCGGCGACGTGCTGCCACTCGGGCCCGGGCTGCATGCGTTCCGGACCGTCGCCGAGGCGGCGGAGGCGATCGCCGCAGTGGAGCGAGACTACGTCAGTGCGAGCGCGCACGCGGCCGACGTCGCGCGCGACTGGTTCGCGGCGGACAGGGTCGTCGGCGCGATGCTGGCCGCGGCTGGTGCGTGACCCGGATTCCACACCGGACGGTGGCGCGAGGACTCCGCGACCTACCGCCGGAACGGGCGCGCGCACATTCCGCACGACGACGACCCATGGTGACGCCGTCCGCGGCTCGTGGGTGACTGCGCCCGACAGGCGGATCACCCGCCGCGCGCGGCGACCGCGAATCCCACCATCGCGAGAGCGCCGACCGCCCACAGCATCTCCGCCACGGCAGCACCGAGGAGCGCAGCCTGGCTCATGCGCCCGTGCGTACCCCGGCGGAGCGCGAGGACCGCGAGGACCGACGCGGCGAGCGGCAGCGACGCGACGCCGAGGATCGGACCGAAGCTCGGTCGCACCCGATGCGCGCGTACCGCGACGAGGTAGACGAGCGACAGCGGCGGGAACGGAAGCAGGAGACCGATCTGCCAGCGCAGGAGCCGCGTTCGACCGCGGCGTCCCGTCGTCTCAGCCTCCCGAGTCGAGGCCGTCGATGCCGGCTCCGTCGCGCTCCAGCCGGTTGGCGGCGTCGAGCAGATCCGGGTCGTTGAACGGCCGCTCGGTGAAGGCCGCCAGATCGTACGGTGCCGTGGGGTAGTTCGCGTCGGCGAGACGGTTCTTCGCGTTCGGCATCTCGGTCGTCGTGGAGAGGGCGACCCAGCGGAGGAGGTAGGGGCCCGCGATGCCGCGGTCGCGGAGGACCAATCCGTAGAACGGAAGGGTCATCCAGTGCCGGCCCGGCTCGAGCTCGTCGACCGCCTGCGCCCATGCCACCTTCCGCGTCCCATCGGCGCCGTAGATGGTCGCTTCGACGTGGAACCGCCCGGCGGTGGCGACGTCGACTTCGATGCCGATCTCGAGACTGCCGTTCGCCACCGCGTCGCGGTATCGGCCGGTGAGCCTCGCGTGGGGATGGCTGTAGAGAAAGGACGTGGCGGCGTGCCGCTCGTCGTCGCTGCGCGTCGTGGCGACGACCTGCACCATGTACGAGCGGCTGAGCGCGGGGGCGGCATCGGGCGTGGGGAGGAAGACCGCGGTGTAGATGCGGTCGTCGGCCACCGCGTCGCCGCCGGTCCCGTCGTCGCGGTACTCGACCTGGCCGATCGGCTGGAGGTCCTCGGTGACGATCGTGCCGCGGATGGCGCGTGCCGGGACGCGCGTCCCGCCGGCCGCGAGATAGGCGTAGAGCACCGCCGGCTCCGGATCTTCGAAGCCCGTGGCGAGGGGATACACGGTCAGCACCGGGCCCTCGCCGGAGGGGCCCCCCTGGGAGACGGGCGACACCTCGCGGTCACGCTCGAGCGGATCGGGACCGTCGTCCAGCGGCCGGGAAGAGCGGGGATAGCGCGCACGCCGGCGGTAGTCCGCGGCCGCGCTCCGGGCGACGGCCGCGGGTCGCATGTCGGGCGGCGGCGTGTCGAGCGCGAGGTCTGCACCGCCCGCGGCCGTTCGGGGCGCGGGCGGAGTCCCGGGGATCGGCGTCGGCGACGCGGCCGCCGTGCGCGGACTCGGCTGGGGGGCGGCCACGGCGGGATCGGCGGTGCGACGCGTCCCGGCAGCGGGACGCAGGAAGAACCCGAGGGCGGCGGCGAGCGCGACCGCCGCTCCTGCGGTGACGATTCGTCGCTGGCCGCGGGTTCGCACGGGGTTCGACGGCTATGGGCCCGTCGCGTTCAGGCTGGCGGCGTCGTCGGCGGTCACCGTCGTGAACGTCGTCTGCCAGCACTCGGTCGAGACGCCATCCACGATCACCAGCTGGGCGGTGATCGGAAGCGTGAGGGGGAGAATCGTGGGCGCCGGGAGGTTCGGTCCCTTGCTCATCGCGCGAACCTTCGCCTTGCCGATCAGCCCGGCCTTGAGCGACAGCGTGATGACCCCGTCCGGGGTGCCGGCCTTGTTCCGGTAGGCGAATCCCGAGGTGCCGGTCGCCTTCCAGCACGGCTTCGACCCGCACGTTCCGCCCGGCGGGACGTCCGCCTCGAGCAGCGGCTGCGCGCGCCCGGAACCGTCGTACAGGCAGACCCGATACGTCGCCGACGAATGCACCGGATCGGCGAAATCGGCGACGGCGGTCGCCGCGCCCCGGCTCCACGTCCACGTCACCTGATCCCGGCGGTTGTCGACGTTGTCCCGGATCCTCAGAGCCGACTTGGCGGCCGGGGTGAGTCGACACCCGGTCGCGGGCGACGGCCCGCACGGCAGTGGGAGCGTCGTCGTGGTCGTCGACGTCGCGACGGTGGTGGACGTCGTCGACGTCGTGCTCGACGGCGACGTGCTGGTCGTGGACGTGGCGGTCGTGGTGGTCGACATCGTGCTGGTGGTCGTGGTCGTGGTGTTCGTCGTGGATGTCGTGGTGCTCGTCGTGGTGGTCGTCGTGGTGGTCGTCGACGTCGTGGACGACGTGCTGGTCGTGGTCGTGGACG
>DASRHL010000241.1:0-16765 GCA_035650535.1 Acidimicrobiia bacterium | reverse complement strand
GCACATGTCGCTCGTGTCGTTCCTCGGCTCGCGGAGCTCGGGGTCGTCGAGCGGCGGGAAGTGCCGCCCGCGGTGCTCGTGCGGCTTGTGCCGGACAACCTCGCGGCTCGAGCGCTTCTCAGACTCGCCGACCTTCGCCATGCACTCTTGGACGAGTTGAGCGCGAGCGCACGCGCCCTCGGCCCCACTCCGGTGAATATGACGCTATTCGGCTCGTTCGCGCGTGGCGACGACGATGCGGCGAGTGACATAGACGTCGTCGTCGTTCGCCCAAGCACGACTGGCGAGGACGATCGTGCATGGTCCGACTCAGTCACGAGCTGGGAGACTCACGCTCGACGCATCTCCGGCAACGCGGTCAACCGGATCGAGGTCAGCGAGGACGAAGTACCGAAGTTGATGCGTTCGCGTCGGCCGCTCTGGCAGTCGATCCGTCACGAGGGCGTGGTCTTGCAGGGCATGCCGTTGGCGGAGATCGGAACCCACGCCCGTGCCTAAAGAAGGTCGCACTCGGCGGGTGACGCAGCTGCAGGTTCGCAGCTACCTCGGCAAAGCCGAGGAGTTCCTCGCCGTGGCTCGCGAGAGCTTGGCCGCGGGGCACACACTCGCGGCCACGAGTCTCGCGGTGCACGCCGCGATCAGCGCCGGCGATGCGATCTGCGGAGCGCGCACCGGCAAACGTGCCGCGGGTACCGATCACGCGCAGGCCGCTGTGCTTCTCGGGCAGGCCGGTCGTGAAGGCACGGACGCAGCGCGTCTGCTCACGCGGTTGATGCCGCTAAAGAACCGCGCTGAGTACGAGCCACAAGACGTGCCGAAGGCCACGGCGACGCGCGCCGTCGACCAGGCCGAACGAATCGTGCAGATCGCGCGTCAGGTCGTCGGATAGCCCTTGGTGTCGGTTCCAGTGCTCCGCTCGTCGGTGTGGGCCCGGCATCTGTACACCGGTCCGCGATGTGGACGTCCGCTCAGGTGGCCACATCGGGGCGACGGCGCATCCTCAACCGCCGAACTTGACTCGCTAGATAGCTATATGGCTAAATAGCGGCATGGCAGATGACGAAGCCGCCTCCGTGTTCAAGGCACTCGCGGACCCGACCAGGCGCCAGATCCTCCACGACCTCCGTGATGGCGAACTCGCGGCAGGTGAGATCGCTTCCCGGTTCCCGATCAAGGGTCCGTCCGTATCCCGCCACCTCGCCATCCTCAAAGCTGCGGGGCTGGTCGACGAACGCCGGGACGCCAACAAGATCATGTACTCACTCGTCGAGGACCGTCTCGCCCTGTGCGTGGGCGAGTTCCTGTCGACGGTCTGCCCTGAGCAGGTAGTGCTTCGCCGCCGGCGGACAACTCGCACCCGCAAGGCAACATCATGAAACGGCCGGAACTGCAAGCCACGATCGAGCGACGGCTCCTCGTCAATTACAGAGTCGATCCGGACGTCCTCGCATCGGTTCTGCCGGCGCCGTTCCGACCCACCACAGTCGACGGGTACGGGGTTGGCGGCATCTGTTTGCTGCGCCTGGGCGCAGTTCGCCCCGTCGGTGTGCCCAGGCGTCTTGGTCTGACGTCGGAGAACGCAGCGCACCGCATCGCCGTCGAGTGGGACACACCGTCGGGACCAGTGAGCGGTGTCTTCATCCCGCGACGCGACACATCGTCACGGTTCTCCGCGCTCGCTGGCGGGCGGGTGTTCCCAGGGTGGCAACGTCACGCCCACTTCGAGGTCCGAGAAGGCGACGGTCGGTTCGAGATCCGCGTGACGAGCCACGACGGCCTCGCCGACGTCGAGGTCGACGCGCACCTGAGCGAGGACCCAATGCGGGGTTCCGTTTTCACAACCGTCGAGGCAGCATCGACGTTCTTCCGATGTGCGCCGATCGGCTACGCCGCGACACCTCGCGATGGTGTGTACGACGGCGTCGAGCTCGGAACAGACGGTTGGAACCTCGAACCGTTGCAGGTCGCACGAGTCGCTTCGAGTTTCTTCGACGACCGCGCACGCTTCGCGAGCGGGACAGCCACACTCGACAGTGCCTTCCTGATGTCCGAGATCACGACACGATGGCGCCCGCAGCCCGAGCTCGTCGCCGCGACTCGAGCCGACGCGGGAGCTGCGACATGCTGACGACCCTCTGTCCCTGCCGTGCGCCCCGACACACGGTCCTTGACCCTTCCGCCGCGCCTCTCGAACGCACAGTCGTCGGCGCCTGGTGCAACGCCGGCGTCCGTTACGGAGCGATCATGGGCGCGATGGTCGGTGCGGCCGTGGCGCTGTTCGGCGGCTTGTGGGTCGTCGCCTATCTCGGCGTTCTCGTTGGCGGCGTCGTTGGCGCCATCCTCGGTCTCGTCGTGGGAGGAGCGAACGGCATGGTGCTGAGCCTGCTCGCGGCAAGCCGAGCGTGGAATGTTCCACGAGACCAGCGAGCCCGACGAGCCGCGTGGGCCGCAGCTGCCTGCACCGTGCTCACGGTCGTCGGCTTGCAGCTCCTCCTGTTCAGGTCGGTGACCGCTCACGATGAAGTGGTACTCCTCGATCTGCCAACGATCGTCGGCGCCGTAGCAGGGGCGCGCCTCACACGACGACTGCCACCGGTCGTCTGATGCCGGCGTAGGCCGCCCCTCAGGTCGTCGAGTGACCTCGGTCTTGCCCATGAGTTTGCCCATCAGTCTTGGTCATACGCAGCAGATTCGGAGGACTCGACGACTCGTCGCAGACCTGGGACCAGCACAAACGCGACGGCGAAGACGACGAAGACGAGGATGCGCCCTCTTGAAAACCGTTGAGGCGCGAGTCTCCCAGGGTTCGAATCCCTGTCCCTCCGCTCTCGATCACGCGCCGCGCATGCGGTCGATCAGGTGGGGAAGGTTCTTCACCTCGAACGACGTCACGATCTGGAACATCCCGGCAACGAGCGCCCAGATGCCGACGACCGTGATCGCGATCGCGAGTGTCAGGGCGGGACGATCGAGCATCGCGATGCCCAGCGCGAGCTCGACGACGCCCACGACGAGGAACAGCCACCACATGCTCACGTCGTGGCGGTGCGCGATCGCGCCGACGAAGTCGAACGCGCCCGACACCACGACCCAGGCCCCGATGAACACCGCGAGCGTGTAGAGACCGACGTCGGGCCACGACAGGAACGCGATCCCGACCAGGATCTCGACGATACCGACGAAGACGTTCCAGCCGCGCCCGCTCCCGTCGAGCGGGATGGCGGCGGCCTGCAGCGCGCCGCGCACGACGAAGAGGATGGCGACGAACAGCGCCAGGTCGCCGACCGTCCAGTCCGTGCTGAGGATGACGACCCCGGCGACCGCGCTCACGAGCCCGCTGACGAACAGGATCCACCAGCCCTTGCTGACCACCTCCGCGACCTCGCGGTCGAGGTCGTTCGGCCGCGCAATCGGATTGAGCATCGGCCGCCCCCTTTCGCTCTTCGACCGGCTCCGGTGCACGGGCATCATGCACCGCGCCGGCGCCGGGCGCTTGCCGTCGTGCTCAGCCCGATCGCGGTGACGGCCCCAGGAGCCGGCCGAGCAGCTCGTCGACCGCGGCCTCGGCTGTGCGCTGCGTGGCGTCGGGGTCGTCGGATCGCACGATCATCAGCGCGATCTCGTTCATCGTGACGAGGATCGTGTGGGCGAAGACGTCGACGAGCTCGCGGGGGATGCGACCCTCGAGCGCGGCCAGCCCCATCACGGCCTTCAGCCCGCCGAGCGCGTGCTCCTCCTCGATCTCGCGCCACCGTTGCCAACCGAGGACCGAGGGCGCGTCGACGAGGATGATGCGCTGGACCACCGGGTCGCGGGCGAGACGGATCCAGGCCAGGCACCCGGCGCGCAGCGACGACTCGGCGTCGGTCGTGCCCTCCATCGAGGCCAGCGTCGCCTCGCCCACCCGGGTCTCGACGGCCTGCATGGCGGCCTCGAACAGGGCCTCCTTGCTCGCGAAGTGGTGGTACAGCGAACCGCGGCTGACGCCGGCGGCCTCGAGCACCGCCTCGATCGACGTCCCCTCGTAGCCCCGCCGGCCGAACAGCTCGGTCGCGACGGCCACCAGGTGGTCGCGGGTCGCCTGTCCCTGCTCGCTGCGCCGGTTCACGCGCGATGGCCCTCCGGATTGACATACCGACAGTCGGTATGCAAAGGTACTTCCATGAGGCCGACCGACAGTCGGTCTGCACCGAGGATACGCCGAACGGAGGTGTCCGCCATGGAGCTGCACGAACTCGACCGCCAGCGCCGGACCGTCAGCACCCGACGGGGTGACGTGAGCATCCTCGACGTGGGTCGGGGCCCGGCCGCGCTGCTCGTCCACGGCGTCGGCACGAACGCCCTCCTGTGGCGGAACCTGCTGCCGGCCGTCGCGGCCGAGCGCCGCTGCATCGCCCTCGACCTGCCGCGGCACGGCCGGACCCCGGCACCGGCCGACGGCGACGTCTCGCTCGGCGGTCTGGCCGACGTCGTCGCCGCCTGCTGCGAGGCGCTCGATCTCGGCGCCGTCGACCTCGTCGCCAACGACACGGGCGGCGCCGTCGCCCAGATCTTCGCGGCGCGCAACCCGCAGCGCATCCGCACGATGACGCTCACCAACTGCGAGACACACGACAACGTCCCGCCGCCGGCGTTCCAGGCGACGGTCGACCTCGCCCGGGCGGGCCAGCTCGCGCCCGGCGCGCCCGCGCTGCTCGCCGACCTCGCGGTCGCCCGCGAGACGATCTTCGCCTCCGGGTACGAGCATCCCGAGGCGCTCAACCTCGACGTCGTGCGCGCGTTCCTCGAGCCCGTCCTCGGGACGCCCGAGGCGGCCCGCGGCTTCGAGCAGCTCCTCGCCGGGCTCGCTCCCGACGACCTCCTCGCCGTCGAGCCGGCGCTCGCTCGCCTCACGGTCCCGACGCTCGTGGTCTGGGGAACGGCCGACCCGTTCTTCGAGGTCCGCTGGGCGTACTGGTTGCGCGACACGATCCCGGGTGTCACCGAGGTCGTCGAGCTCGAAGGCGCGAAGCTGTTCTTCCCCGACGAGCGAGCGTCGGAGCTGGCCGGGCTGGTGCTCGGGCACTGGGCCGCAGCGGCCGATCGAACCGTCGCGCCGAGCCGGTAGCCGGGATCCCGCCGCGGTGCGGCCGCGCACCGCGCGTAGCCTCGCCGGATGCCTGCGAGCAGCGGCGAGTGGTGGCGCGAGGGCGTCGTCTACCAGATCTATCCGCGTTCGTTCGCCGACACGAACGCCGACGGCGTCGGCGACCTGCGCGGGATCACCGAGCACCTCGACCATCTCGAGTGGCTGGGTGTGGACGCGATCTGGCTCACGCCCGTGACCGTCTCACCCGACGCGGACTGGGGCTACGACGTCGCGGACTACACGGCCGTCCAGCCCGTGCTGGGGACGATGGACGAGCTGGACGCGCTCCTCGACGCGGCGGCGCGCCGCGAGCTGCGGGTCCTGCTCGACATCGTCCCCAACCACACGAGCATCGAACACCCGTGGTTCGTCGACGCCCGCTCGGCTCGCGACAGCGCGCACCGTGACTGGTACGTCTGGGCCGACCCGAAGCCCGACGGCTCGCGCCCGAACAACTGGCTCAGCAGCTTCGGCGGCCCCGCCTGGACGCTCGACGAACGAACCGGCCAGTACTACCTGCACAACTTCACGCCCGAGCAGCCCGACCTCAACTGGTGGAACGAGGAGGTCAGGGCCGAGTTCGACCGCATCCTGCGCTTCTGGTTCGACCGGGGCGTCGCCGGCTTCCGGATCGACGTGTGCCACATGATCGTGAAGGACCGCGAGCTGCGCGACAACCCGCCGGTCGAGCCGGGCGACCCCTTCCTCGTGCAGACGCACGGGCAGCGCCAGGTCTACAACGCGTGCCGTCCCGGGGTGCACGAGGTCCTGCGCCGCTGGCGGGCCATCGCGGATTCGTACGACCCGCCGCGTGTCCTCGTCGGCGAGACGTTCCTCTCCGACGTCGGTGCGATCGCGCCGTTCTACGGGCGAGGCGACGAGCTGCACCTCGCGTTCGACATCCCGGTGCTGTTCGCCCCGCTCGAGGCGGAGCCGCTCGCCGCGGTCGTGCGCGAGACCGAGGCGCAGCTCCCGGCAGGCGCGCAACCGTGCTACACGGCCGGGAACCACGACGTCGACCGCTTCCCGACCCGGTGGGCGCACGACGACCCCGACCGGGTGCGTTGCGCGCTGCTCACCATGCTGACCCTCCGCGGGACTCCGTTCCTCTACTACGGCGACGAGCTCGGGATGCCCCAGACCGACGTGCCGCGCGACCGCATCCTCGACCCCGTCGGGCTCCGCTTCCATCCCTACGCCGGGCGCGACGGCGAGCGGACGCCGATGCCGTGGTCGGGCGACCGCGACGCCGGAGCCGGCTTCACGGCGCCGGGGATCGAGCCGTGGCTGCCGTTCGGCGACGTCGCGCGCTGCAACGTCGCCGAGCAGCGCGGCGATCCCGGATCGACACTCTCGTTCACGTGCGCGCTCCTCGCGTTGCGACGCGAGCTCCTCGACCTCCGGAGCGGCAGCTACACCGAGCTCGCCGTCGGCGACGGCGTGTGGGCGTGGCAGCGCGGCGACGCGACCGTCGTCGCCGTCAACCTCGCCGACCGGGCGGCGAACGTCGATCTCGACGGCCGGTGCGGCACCGTGCGGCTGTCGACCGGCGTGCCGTCGCGCACCGGCGAGCGGTGCGACGGGGTCGTCGCCCTGGGCCCGTGGGAGGGCGTGGTCGTCGGCGTGTCGTGACGCTTCGGAGTGCCCGGGTTCACGCGTCGAGCACGAACACGGGATGGTCGGGTGCGATGCGGGCGAGGTCGGCGTCGGGCGAGTCGGCGCCCACGCCGCCGAAGAACACCCCGACCTCGGCCTTCCACCGCTTCAGGTAGGCACGCAGGATCGGCGGCTTGTCCGCGTCGGCAAGCTCCGTCGCGTGGAACGCCTCGACGCGCCGTCCGACGCGCAGCTCGCCCGAACCGGCGACCCGGAGGTTGCGGACCCACTGGGTCTCGCCGCGGGGAGCCACGAGATAGCGCTTGCCGTCGACGGTGAGGAGGTTGACAGGTGTGCTGCGCCATTCGCCGCTCGTCCGGCCCCTGACCCGGAGCTCGCGTGATCCCCAGACACTCACGCCGAGCCGGGTCGACAGCGCGACGCCGCGGTTGAAGACGTGCTTCGTGAACCACCCCGGCTTCCGGTAGCGCGGACCGGCCGGCTCCGGCGAAGGGCCGGGTGGGCTCATGCGCGACCGCGTGCGCGCCGCGCGGGCCGCTCGACCCGGTCGAGCGAACCCTCGCGGCGCAGCAGCTCCACCTTGCGGTGCGGACCGAGGCCGTAGTTGCCGACGCCGCCGGCGGCGGGGACCACGCGGTGGCACGGAACCACGATCGGCACCGGGTTCGCACCGCAGGCGCTGCCGACGGCGCGGCTCGCGCGCGGCGCGCCGATCGCCTCGGCGACCTCGGCGTAGGTGCGCGTCTCGCCGGCCGGGATGCGACGCAGCTCCTCCCACACCCGGCGCTGGAACGCCGTGCCCTGCACGTCGAGCGGCAGGTCGCGCGTCGGGACGTGCCCGTCGATCCGCGCGACCACGTCGTCGACGATCGGCGCGAGCGCGGTGTCGTCGCGCCGGATGTCGGCGGCGTGGAACTCACCGTGGAGCGTCTCCTCCGCCTTGCGCGGGTCGTCGGCGAGGTCGATCTTGCACAGGCCGCGTTCGGTGACCGCGACCAGCAGCGCGCCGAGCGACGTGTCGGCGATCGTGAACAGCACGGTCGCGCCGGCGCCACCGGCCCGGTACGACGCGGGCGTCATGCCGAGGTGCTCGTGGGCGCCCTCGTAGAGGCGGCTCGTCGACCCGTAACCGGCGCTGAACAGCGCACGCGCCACGTCGTCGCCGTCCCGCAGCGCGTCCCGCAGCCGCTCGCGGCGGAGCGTGTCGGCGTACTTCCGGGGCGTCACCCCGAGCTTGCGGACGAAGGCGCGGCGCAGCGCGTCGGGCGACACGCCCACCTGCGCGGCCACGTCGGCGAGCTGCGGGACGCCGTCGTCGCAGCCCTCGAGCAGCCGGCACGCGGTCGCGACCCGCTCGCTCCACTCGTCGGTCCCGGTCGTCGTGGGTTCAGGGGCGGTCATCGTCATACCGTCGATTGTCCGGGTTCGGCGCCGGTCCTGCTATCCGGTTCCGGACTCGTTTCGGGGCATCAGGGCTGGTGGGAGGCGGTCCACGCGAGCAGGTCGTCGGCGGCCCAGGTGTTGACGATGCGGTCCATCGGGACGCCCGCGTCGGCGGCGCGGGCGCAGCCGTAGGGCTGCCACTCGAGCTGGCCGACGGCGTGGGCGTCGGAGTCGATCGAGACCTTGCAGCCGGCGTCGACGACGAGCTTCAGCAGGCGCATCGGCGGGTCGAGCCGCTCGGGGCGACAGTTGATCTCGACCGCCTTGTCGAGGTGGGCGGCGGCCGCGAACACCAGCTCGTGGTCGAACTCGGACTCGGGCCGGCCGCGGCCGAGCACCATACGGCCGGTGCAGTGCCCGAGGATGTCGACGTGGGGGCTGGCCAGCGCGGTGACCATGCGCCGGGTCATCTCGTCCCGCTTCATGCGCAACTTCGAGTGGACGCTCGCCACCACGACGTCCAGCTCGGCGAGCAGCTCGGGTTCCTGGTCGAGGGCGCCGTCCTCGAGGATGTCGACCTCGATGCCGGTCAGGATGCGAAACGGAGCGAGCTCCTCGTTGAGCTCGGCGACGACGTCGAGCTGGCGCCGCAACCGTTCGGGTTCGAGCCCGTGGGCGACCGACAGCTTGGGCGAGTGGTCGGTCAGCGCGAGGTACTCGTGCCCCAGCTCGATCGCCTTGCGGGCCATCGCCTCGATCGTCGCCCCGCCGTCCGACCAGTCGGAGTGCAGGTGCAGGTCGCCCTTGAGCGCGGCCCGCACCTCGCCCCCGGCGCCCGCGTCCGGTGCGGCCTCGGCCTCGAGGCGGGCCAGGTACTCGGGCACCTCGCCCGCGAGCGCCTGCGCGATCACCCGGGCGGTGCTGTCGCCGACGCCCTTCAGGTCCTTCAGCCGGCCGGCGTCGGCCAGCTCGCGGAGCTCCGCCTCGGGCCGGTCGCGGACGGCTTCCGCGGCGCGGCGGAACGCCTCCTCCTTGTACCGGCCGGCGCGGCTCCGCTCGAGCAGGGTCGCGATGCGCTCCAGCGCCTCGAGAGGAGTCATGCGGTTCAAGGTACCCCCCGCCAGGTCGGCAGACTCTCGCTCTAGACTGATCGCTCCTCGGAGGGATGACCGAGTGGCCGAAGGTGCTCGCCTGCTAAGCGAGTAGGGGGCGTTGAGTCTCCTCGAGGGTTCAAATCCCTCTCCCTCCGCCAGACCCCACGCTCCCCGCACCCATCGAACGGGTCCCCATGCCGTCGACCGCCGAGACCGCTGCCGCACTGCGCGAGCTCGGTTCGGCGACGCTGGGCGAGTCGGGGGCGCGCGCGATGCGAGCCCGGGTGCAGCCGGTCTGGCCGGGCGCCAAGGTGGCGGCGCCCGCGTTCCCGGTCCGGTGCACGACCGGCGACAACCTCGCCGTGCACGTCGCCGTCGCCCGGGCGCCCGCCGGCTCCGTGCTCGTCGTCGACGTCGGGCTGCAGCCCGAGCTCGGCTACTGGGGTGAGGTCCTCACCACCGCGGCCGAGGCGCGCGGGATCGCCGGACTCGTGATCGACGGCTGCGTGCGCGACAGCGCCGCGCTCGAGGCGCACCGTTTCCCGGTGTTCGCCACCGGCGTCGCGCTGCGGGGCGCGACGAAGACGCTGCCCGGCGCCGTCGGCGTGCCTGTGGTCGTCGGCGAGGTCGAGGTCAACCCGGGTGACTGGGTCGTCGGCGACCGTGACGGCGTCGTGATCGTGCCGGGCGGCGCCCTCGACGACGTGATCGGCGCCGGGCGGGCGCGGGCCACCCGCGAGGCCCGGTACTTCGAGCAGCTCCGCGCCGGGTCGACGACCCTCGAGCTGCTGGGACTCGATCCGTCGCCGGTCGACGGTGCCTGAGCGGCGCCGCCACGGACCTCGCCGCAAGGCGCCCGCCGTCGCCGCCGTGCTGCTCGCGATGACCCTCGGGATCGGCGTGCCCGCGGCGGCGAGCCCGGCGGCCCGCGGCGTGCCCGCGCCGGCGACCACGCCGCCGGACACCTTCTGCCGTGCCTTCGGCGAGTACTACGACGCCGCGTTCCTGGTCCACTTCGTCACCGCGTTCGCGCAGTCGCTCGAGCCGAAGTCGGTGGCGAGGACCCGGACGTCCATCCTCCTCGTCCTGTCGCCCAAGCTCGAGAAGCTGCTCGGGCAGATGGCGACCACCGCGTCGAAGCCGCTCCGGGCCCCGTTCCGCAGGCAGGCCGCGTGGTTCGCCCGGGGCACCCGGATCCTCCGGCGCGCCGGCCTGACCGACGACCAGATCAAGACCCTGGCCGACGCCGCGCTCCATTCGACGAGCGCGACGGACGATCTGGTGGGGGCGACCAAGCTCACCAAGAAGAAGCTGAATGCGGCGGTCGCGCAGTTCTCGAAGGTCGGCGCGTCGGTCGATCTCGCGAAGATCCTGACCGACGCGCAGCGGACACGCGTCGCGATCGACGGCGTGGCCTGCGGCGTCTTCCCGGACCCGACGGTCTCGTGCGAACGGCTCGTGTCGTCAGCCGACGTCGTCGCCGTCGCCGGGAGCGACGCGGCCGCGCAACGGACGCAGGGATGCTGGTGGAAGGGGAGCGACTCGCCGACCGGGTACCCGTACGGGCTCGGCGTCGACGTCGACCGCGGGACGCTCGCCTACGACCGGATCATCGGCCAGGGCAGCGGCGCGACGCCCGTGGCGGCCGTCGGCGACGCGGCCACGATGCTCGACGGCTTCACCAGCTTCGCCGACTTCAGCTCGTGCGGCCACACCCTCGTCACGAAGGCGGGCGACCGCACGGTGACCGTGGCGATGTGCCCGGCGTCGGGAGACGCGACCGCCGATCGCCTCGCGGCACTGACGCGCTCCGTGCTCGCGAACCTGTGAGGCCCGCGTGCCGCCCCGTCAGGGGATGACGAGGTTGGGCGGGGTCTCGCCGGCGAGGACGGCGAGCGCCCCTTCGCACGCGAGGCGGGCCATGCGGGTGCGGGTCGCCTGCGACGCGCTGCCGACGTGCGGGAGCAGGACCGTGCGGGGAGCGGCGAGCAGGCGCGGGTGCACCTGCGGCTCCCGCTCGTAGACGTCGAGTCCCGCGGCGAAGAGCCGGCCGTCCTCCAGCGCGATCGCGAGAGCCTCCTCGTCGACGACCGGACCGCGCGCGGTGTTCACGAGGACGGCCGTCGGCCGCATCAGCGCGAGGCGGCGCGCGTCGACGAGGTGCGTGGTCTCGGCCGTCAGCGGTACGTGCAGGCTCACGATGTCGCACTCGCCGAGCATGCGGTCGAGATCGGCCTGCCAGCCGGGCAGGCCGGTGTCGTGCCGCGTGTGGTGGAGGACCTGCATCCCGAAGCCGGCGGCGCGTCGCGCGACCGCCCGGCCGATCCGGCCGAAGCCGACGAGGCCGAGCGTCGCGCCGTGCACGTCGCGCCCGAGGTACTGGTTGATGCCCCACCCGGCCCAGCGCCCCGACCGCAGGTCGGCCTCGGCGGTCGAGGCGAGCCGTGACGCGGCGAGCGCGAGCAGGAAGGCGAGATCGGCGGTCGTCTCGTCGAGGACGCCGGGCGTGTTGCACACGGCGACGCCGCGCGCGGCGGCCGCCGCCACGTCGACGTTGTCGTAGCCGACCGCGACGTTCGCGACGACGCGGAGACGGGGCGCGCCGGCGGCGAGCACCGCGTCGTCGACGCGGTCGGTGAGGAGGCACACGACAGCGTCGACGTCGGTCACCGCCGCGCAGAGCTGCGCATGGGTCAACGGGATGTCGTCGGGCTGCTGGACGATCTCGTGCCCGCCGGTGATCAGCGGGTCGATACCGCCGTCGGGCAGGCGGCGGGTGACGAGGACGCGGGCCACCGTCGGCTCGATTCGTTCGGCGTCGGTCGGGTCAGTGGTTCGTGTAGTCGATCTCGCCCGCGTCCTTCAGCCCGACGGCGAAGCAGAAGCAGTGGATCGGTGCGTGCTCGCTGACGGGGCGGAGGCTGTGCACGAGGTCGGGCGGGATGTGCACGAGGTCCCCCTGGCCGATCTCGCGCTCCTCGCCGTCGATCGTCATGATCCCGCGGCCCGACGTCACGTAATAGAACTCGTGGGTCGGGTGCGAGTGCGGGTCGACGAGCCCACCGCCCGCGACCTCGAACTCGCTGACGAGCTCGAGGTAGCCACCGTCGGTGATCTCCTTCATCTCGCGGGGGTTGACGAGCCACCAGACCGGCACGGTGCCGTTGTGCTCGACGACCGGTGCGACGTCCTCGATCGATCGCACGTCCACGGTGACCTCCGGGGGGCGCGGCGCGACGCGGCGAGCGTACCCTGACGATCGCGTCATCCCGGCCGCCGCCCTCCCGCCGCCGGCGAGTTGCCGCGGCGCGGTGCACGGCCGCCGGTGCGGTGTTGCCGAACGGCGCTCGTGACCTTCGGTCGGATCGTTCGGCCGTCCGGCGAAGGTCCGACGCCACTGGGCAGCGAAGGGCCGCCGGGGAGACGATCGATGTGCGCCTGGGGGCGCGCGGTCCTCGGGCCACGGGGTCGGCGCCCCCAGGTGAACGTCCGCGACGCTCCGTGCCACATCGCGCGCGTGGCGGCGGCGGAGCCGGCGGTTCGGCCGTACACTTCCGCCTACCCGGCGTGGGCCGAGCGGGGGGAGCGACGTTGCGCAGGCTGGCGATCGACGCCGAGCCGCTCACGGCGGCGGCGTGGGAGCCGTTCGGCTGGCTCCCGGTCGACGACACGGATCCCGGGGACGTGCTCGACCTGCACTTCGAGTGGGCCGATCCGCACCTCAACTACATCGCGCACACCTTCGACGAGATCCCCCACGCCGACGGCGGCGCGCCCGTCTGCGAGGTCATGTACCGCCACGAGACGCACACGCAGGCGCTGCTGGTGACGAACTGCGACGCCGTCGTCGCCGTCGCGCCCGCCGCAGTCGACTTCTCGGATGGCGCCGATCTCGACACGGTCCGGGCCTTCGTCCTCCGCCCGGGCGACTGCTTCGTGCTCCACCGGGGGACGTGGCACTGGGGCCCGTTCCCCGTCGGGCCGGGATCGGTGCGGCTCCTGAACGTCCAGGGCCGCCGCTACGCGGAGGACAACGCGAGCGTCGACCTCCCGGCGCGGGCCGGTGCCGTGATCGAGGTGAATCTGCCGTGACGGGCGCCGCGCCGCCGGTGCCCCTGTACGACCCGTTCTCGTGGGAGCTGCACGAGGACCCGTACCCGACGTACCGGATCCTGCGCGACGAGCATCCCGCCTATTTCAACGACGACCGTCGGCTCTGGGTCCTGTCGCGCCATGCCGACGTCCGCGCCGCGCTCCACGACGCGGAGACGTACTCGTCGGCGCAGGGCGTCACCCTCGAGGACGCGCAGGCGTTCATCGGCGGGGTCGTGATCACGACCGATCCGCCGCGCCATACGCAACTCAGGTCGCTCCTCTCGCGGGCCTTCACGCCGCGTCGTGTCGACGCGCTCGCGCCCGCCGTCGCCGAGACCTGCCGCCGGATGCTGGACGGCGTCAGCCGAGGCGACGGGTTCGACATCCAGGCCGTCCTCGGCAAGCCGCTGCCGACGATGGTGATCGGTGAGCTGCTCGGTGTTCCGCGCCGCGACCGGAACCTGCTCCTCGGATGGTCGGACGCGTTGTTGCACCGCGAACCGGGATCCGAGGGGTACACGGAGGCGGGAGCCGCCGCCGCGGCCGCGCTCTACGAGTACTTCGTGGGGCTCGTCGAGGAGCGTCACACCGCCCCGGGCGACGATCTCGTCAGCGCGCTCCTCGTGGCGGAGATCGACGGCGAGCGACTCACCGACCACGAGATCCACGCGTTCGGCTTCCTGCTGTTCGTCGCCGGCAACGAGACGACGACCTCGCTCATCGGCAACGCCGCGTACTACCTCGCGCACCACCCCGACCAGCGGGCGCTCCTGCGCCACGACCCCGACCTGGTGCCGGGGGCGCTCGAGGAGCTCCTCCGCTACGACGCACCGACGCAGTGCCTGCGGCGGACGCTCACCCGCGATGTCGAGCTCCACGGCCGGACCATGCACGAGGGTGAGATGGTGAACCTGTTGTTCGGGTCGGCGAACCGCGACGAACGCGCCTTCGACGATCCCGACCGCTTCGACGTGCGGCGCGCCCCCCAGGGACACCTCGCGTTCGGCCACGGAGCCCACTTCTGCCTCGGCGCCGCCCTGGCGCGGATGGAGGCGCGCATCGCGCTCGGCGAGATGCTCGAACGGCTCAGCGACTGGGGCATCGTCGACCCGCCGCCGGTGCGGATCCACTCCGGCAACCAGCGCGGCTTCACGAGCCTGCACCTCCGTTCTTGACATAGGTTGCCGTCATGGCTGAGACGGTCGAGTTCCTGAGCAACGGCAGCACCGCGTCCGGGTACCTGGTCCGCCCGCCGGGCGGCAGCGGTCCGGCGATCGTCGTCGTGCAGGAGTGGTGGGGGCTCGACCCCGGCATCAAGCACTGGGCGGAACGCCTCGGCGAAGCCGGCTTCGTCGCCCTCGTGCCCGACCTCTACCACGGCGAGCTCGCGCAGCACGACGAGATGGACAAGGCGGCGCAGCTGATGAGCTCGCTCCCACCCGATCGCGCCGCGCGCGACATGAGCGGGGCCGTCGACTACCTCGCCGGCCTCGACGGGGTCGTCGGTGACGGCATCGGCGTCGTCGGGTTCTGCATGGGCGGGATGCTGTCGTTGATCCTGGCGGCGGCGCGCCCCGACCGGGTCAAGGCGGCAGTCACGTTCTACGGATTCCCGCAGGGCGACATGGAACCCGACTGGTCGCGGTTGCAGGCGTCGGTCCGCGGGCACATGGCAGAGAACGACGACTTCTTCGGTCCCGATGCGGCGCGCTCGCTCGAAGCGAAGCTGAAGGGCATGGGCAAGGACGTCGACTTCACCGTCCACCCCGGCACCGGCCACGCGTTCATGGGCCCGCACAATGCCCTGGGGACGCTCGACGAGGAGCGGCAGCGCGCGATCTGGCCCGGGGTCGTCGAGTTCCTGCACGAACAACTCGACTGATCCGGATCCGTCTGACATTCCAACGCGGAGGCTCCCACCTGTAGTAGCAACGCGCCCGACGCACGTGCTCGGTTGGGAGAGGGGCGATGCGCGCTCGGTCGACGGCGTTGGTCCTGTTCGTCGCGTGCGGGCTCGTCGTCGTCGGTGCCGGCGCGTTCGCGGAATCGTCACCCGACCACGCGGTCACCCCGGGCGCGACCGACCCGTCGATCACGCAACAGAACGTCGCCACGACGATCTGCCGGAGCGGTTTCGCGTCCTCCGTTCGCGACGTCTCGACCGCGACCAAACACCAGGTCTACGCCAGCTACCACATCTCGCGGTCGCAGCAGCGCCGGTACGTCATCGACCACCTCGTCCCGCTCGAGATCGGTGGTTCCAACGCCGTCGCCAACCTGTGGCCCGAACCGAAGGACGAGGCGAAGGAGAAGGACAAGCTCGAGAACGCGTTGCACGGCGACGTCTGCCGGGGCGACCTGACGCTCGCCGACGCGCAGCGGCTCGCCACCGGTCCGGTTCGGGCCGGCCTTGCGGCGGCGCACGCCGCGAGGGGTGCCGCGAGACGTTCGGCGGACGCGTCGACACAGCTGGCCGAACAGCAGCGCGAGCAGCAGATCGCCGCCTACGTCGCGGCGCGCAACCAGGCCGAGCTCGAGGCGTTCCTCCGAGCACTCGCCGCTGCGAGCACGCCGTCGAGCACGCCGTCGAGCGTGCCGTCCGGCGGGAGCGGCACGCCGTCGGGCGGTGGCTCGGGCCAGGTCGTGCACCCGGGGGCATTCTGCGCTCCGGCCGGAGCCCGGGGCGTCACGTCCGCCGGCACGCCGATGGTCTGCGGACCGGCGTCCGACGGCCGCAACCGCTGGCACTCGGCGTGAGCCGGGCGGGCCGGCAACGGTAGGGGCCGCGCCGGGGCGCCTGTGCAAGACTGGACCACCCTGCGCTCGTAGCTCAATGGATAGAGCATCTGACTACGGATCAGAAGGTTGGGGGTTCGAATCCCTCCGAGCGCGCTGCATCACCCCAGGTCAGATGCCATTTCTGCAGAAACACTTGCGCCGCTCCTCGCTCCGTGAGAAGCATTTGAGAAGCAAGCCGTCAAGAAGCCCTGGTCAGGGCGTTCGCGAGGTTGCTTCTCACGGAGGTCGCGATGCCGAAGTACGACGGCGTCTACCAGGACGCGAAGGGTCGCTGGTACTTCAAGGTCTGGCTCGGTCGCGACCCGCTAACCGGTCGTCAGGTGCAGGTCACCAAACGCGGGTTCGTCACGGCGGCCGACGCCGCTCGTGCGCGGCGCAAGGAACTCGACGAGACCGAGGGCGGCTCAACCGCGCCGAGCTTGCCGGCGTCGTTGAGCGTGAACGACCTCCTCGATCTCTACCTCGATGGTCTCGACGCTGACGAGCGGCTCTCAGCCAAGACGCGCTTCGACTACCGGATCAATGCCAAGTCGTACGTCCGGCCGTGGCTCGGGAAGAAGCGCGTACGTGATCTGACGCCTGAGACCATCGTGGCGTGGCAGCGGAAGCTGATGGCTGAAGGCGGTGTGAAGGACGGCAAAGCCCTGTC
>DASRHL010000240.1:0-7794 GCA_035650535.1 Acidimicrobiia bacterium | reverse complement strand
CGTGATCGTGCCGTCGCGGTACATGTCGGTGAGCACGGGCTGGAGCTCGTCGACCGGGATCTCCAGCTCGTCCGCCAGCGCCGACGCCGACGCCGGTTGGCCGGCGGCCTTGAGCCGCTCGAGGGCGCGGGCGACCTCGTCACGTGTCGGTGTCATCGCGGTGACGTTCCCGCCGGCGGTCGGGGCGAAACCGGTGGGTTCCGCTACCGGCGGGGAAGGCCGAGGACGCGCTCGGCCACGATGTTGCGCTGGATCTCCGATGTACCGCCCGCGATGGTGAGCCCGAACGATCCGAGGTAGCGCAGGATCCAGGGGCAGTCGGCGTCGTCGCGACCGGTCCGGAGCGACGCGGCCGTGTCGAGGGCGTCGAGGCCGAGCGCCTCGGCCGTCTCGAGGAACAGGCGCTGGTTCGCTTCGGATCCGAACAGCTTGAGCAGCAGGTGCTCGGGAGCATCGTGGCCGCGCGCGAACTTCGCGAAGCCCCGGTAGCCGCGGCACTTCAGGGCGAGCGAGTCGACACACGCGGTCGCGACGGCGTCGCGCAGGGCGGGGTCGCGACCGATGCCGTCCGCCGTCGCGCGCGCTCGCACCGCGTCGATGCTCTGGTCGAGGCGGGCCGACTCCCACACCCACAGCATCCCGCGCTCGTGCGCGAGCGAGCCGTTGGCGATGCGCCACCCGTCGTGGAGGCCGCCGAGCAGGTTCTCGCGCGGGACGACGACGTCGGTGAAGAACACCTCGTTGAAGTCGGGATGCTCGCGGTCGACGAGTGCCGCCAGCGGGCGCGCCTCGATGCCGGGCGTGTCCATGTCGACGAGGAGCACGCTGATGCCGCGGTGCTTCGGCGCGTGCGGGTCGGTGCGTACGAAGCAGATGCAGAAGTCGGCGTCGTGCGCGCCGCTCGTCCACACCTTCTGCCCGTTGACCACGAAGTGGTCGTCGAGCAGCTCGGCCCGCGTCGAGAGACCGGCCAGGTCGCTGCCCGCGCCCGGTTCGCTCATGCCGAGGCACGCGGTGCGGTCGCCCTTGAGCACGGGGAGCGCCCAGCGCTCGCGCTGCTCGGGGGTGCCGTGGTCGACGACCGAGGGGGCGAAGATCGTCGGCCCCTGGATGTTCCACGACCGCACGACGAGGCGGCGGGCGAGCTCCTCGAAGTACACCATCGTCTGCACCGGCGTCGCGTTGCGACCGCCGAGCTCCGGCGGCCATCCCGGCACGAGCCAGCCCGCGTCGAACTGGGCCCGCTGCCACCGACGCGCCCATCCGGGGAGGTGACCGCTCGACCGGGGCCGTTCGGTCATGTCGGCCGCGGTCGGCGCGTTGGCGTCGAGCCAGGCGGCGGCCTCGGCGCGGAACCGCTCGGTCTCCTCGTCGTAGCGGAGGCGCATCGGCGGCGATTCTGTCAGGCGGTACCTTGGGCCCGTGAGCGACACCCCGGAGACCTCGTCGATCGCGACCCGGGCGGCCGCCCAGACCGCCGCGCTGGGCACCCTGGCGGAGGCGCCACCCGCCGACGAGGACCCGTTCGAGCTGTTCAACCGGGTCAGCGGTGCCGGCACCGTCCGCGACCCGTACCCCGAGTTCGCGGCGCTGCGCGCCGAGTCGCCCGTCCAGCCGCTCGATCTGCGGGCCGAGTACGCGATCCCCGACGACATGGAGATCGAGCTGCCGCCCGCGTTCCGGGTGCTCGGATACGACGAGGTCGTCACGGTGCTGCGCGACGGCGACACCTTCTCGTCGGCCGGGTACGCGATGTCGATGGGCGAGGTGATGGGCCACTCGATCCTCGAGATGGACGAGCCGGAGCATCACCGGTACCGCGCGCTCCTGCAGCAGGCGTTCACCCGCAAGGCCATGGAACGGTGGGAGACCGAGCTCGTCGGGCCGATCGTCGACGGCTTCATCGACGCCTTCGCGTCGCGCGGTCGCGCCGACCTCGTCCGCGAGCTCACGTTTCCGTTCCCCGTCCACGTGATCGCGGGGCTGCTCGGCCTGCCGCACGACGACCTGCCCCAGTTCCACCGCTGGGCGGTCGAGATCATCAGCCTCGGCGTCGACTGGGACCGCGCCGTGCGGGCGTCCGGCGACCTGCGCGAGTACTTCGCCGGGATCCTGGCCCAGCGCCGGCGGGAGCCGGCCGACGACGTGATCACGGTTCTCGCGGGCGCCGAGCTCGACGGCCAGCGTCTCACCGACGAAGACATCTTCGCCTTCCTGCGCCTGCTCCTGCCCGCCGGCGCGGAGACGACCTACCGGTCGTCGAGCAACCTCTTCTTCGGCCTCCTCACGCGGCCCGAGCAGCTCGACGCGCTGCGCGCCGACCGCTCCCTCGCGGCGCAGGCGATCGAGGAGGGCCTGCGTTGGGAGCCGCCGCTGACCGGGATCATGCGCACCGCGGTGCGCGACGTGGAGCTCGGCGGCGTCGCGGTCCCGGCCGGCTCGATACTGAGCGTCACCATCGGTGCTGCGAACCGCGACCCGAGCCGGTGGGACGCGCCGGATCGCTTCGACCTCTTCCGCGACCCGCAGCAGCACATGGCGTTCGCGTTCGGGCCCCACATGTGTCTCGGCATCCACCTCGCACGCATGGAGACGGCCGTCGTCCTCGACAAGGTGCTCGACCGGCTCCCGAACCTGCGCCTCGACCCCGAGGCCGACGACGTGCACATCACGGGCATGGCCTTCCGCTCTCCGGCGTCGCTGCCCGTGCTGTTCGACTGACCCGGCCGACTGACTCGACCGACCCGCGGTGGGGGGGCGTCAGGACAGGACGTCCTTGCGGCGGAAGTGGTACCAGGCGATGCCGAGGAAGACGAGGACGTAGGCGATCGGGAGCAGGACGCCGCGCGTCATGTCCGACGTCCAACCCTCGACCTGGCCGGTGCCGAGCCGGAAGAACCCGCCCTTCGGGCGGAAGAGCGCGTCCCAGGCGTCGAAGTAGTGCGTGGGCAGGGCGTAGCGGATCGAGCCCAGCGACGAGATGCCGTCGAGGATCTGCGAGAACACGTAGATCCCGAACCCCGCGAAGACGGCCCCGGCCGGCGAATCGGTCATCGTCGAGACCATGAACGCGAACGCGACGACGCTCGACAGGCTCCAGAACACGTAGAGCACCGCGATGCCGAGGTTGAAGATCCAGTGCAGCGTCGACGGACCGACGCCGAGTGGTCCGAGCGTCGTGGTCAGGTGGATCGAGCTGATCGGGTGCCAGCCGTAGGCGATGCCGCCGACGACCAGACCCGTGACGACGATGAGCGCGGTCCCGATGAGGCCGAGCAGCGCGGCCGAGACCAACTTCGACGACAGCAACCGCCCGCGCCCGAGCGGGCGCACGAGCATCGCGCGCAGGTTCCCCCAGCTCGCCTCGGACGCGATCGCGTCCCCGGCGAACAGCGCGACCACGATGACGAGCAGGAACCGGCTCATCACGCGGAGCGCGGCGACGGGGAGGAACAGACCGGTCCGCGTCGCGAGGAAGAAGAAGAAGTCGCCCTCGCCGCCGCGGGGCGTCGACGGGGGATTCGCCTTCAACGCCGTGACGACGATGATCGGGACGGCCACCGTGAGCCCGAGCGCGACATAGGTGCGCGGCCGGCGCCACTGCTTCGACATCTCGGTGCCGAACAGCGACAGCACGTCAGCCCTCCTCGGCGAGCAGGCCGAGGAACGCGTCCTCGAGCCGGTGCCGCGACTGGACGGTCTCGACCGCGATCCCCGCGTGCACGAGGGCGGCGACCACGTCGGAGCGGCGGGCCCCGTCGAGGTCGACCGAGAGGCCGGGCTGCTCGGGGCGGACACCGCGCACACCCGCCATGGCGCGGATCACCTCCTCGGCACGTGCCGCGTCGTCGACCTCGAAGTACGCGGACGTCGACGCCTGGACGAGATCGGCGACGAGGCCGGCCGCGACCAGCCGACCGCGGTCCATCACCACCGCGTGGCTGCACACCTGCTCGACCTCGGAGAGAAGGTGGCTCGACAGCAGCACGGTCGCGCCCCGGTCCGCGAGCCGGCGCAAGAGATCGCGGACCTCCCGCATCTCGCCCGGGTCGAGGCCGTTGGTCGGCTCGTCGAGGATCAGCACCTCGGGACGGCCGAGGAGCGCGCGCGCGATGCCGAGCCGCTGACGCATCCCCTGCGAATAGGTCTTGACCTTGCGGTCGATCGCGGTCCCGAGGTCCGCGATCGCGAGCGCCTCGTCGAGGTTCGCGTCACCGAAGTCGCCGCCGCCCGCCTCCCAGTAGAGGCGCAGGTTGACCATGCCGGTCAGGTAGGGGACGAACGCGGCATGCTCGATCATCGTCCCGACGCGGGCGAGCACGGGCGAGCTCGGGTGGATCTCGGTGCCGAAGATGCGCGTCGCGCCACTCGTCGGGCGGATCAAGCCGACGAGCATGCGCAGCGTCGTCGTCTTGCCCGCGCCGTTCGGGCCGAGCAGCCCGCACACCTCGCCTCGCGCCACCTGGAAGCCCAGATCGTCGACCGCCAGGACGTCGCTGCTGTAGCGCTTCGTCAGGTGCTCGACTTCGATGACCGGCAGGTTCGCGTCGGCCGCCCCCGTCGCGGCCGTGCCGGTGGCAGGGCTGGACATCTCCGGCAGAGGCTAGTGGCCCTGCCTGACGGTCCCGGGTGCGCGCCCCGCGCGCGGTGCCCGGACGCTCAGGTGGTCGCGATGAGCGACTGGAGCGGCTCGACCTTGCGGGCGCTGGCCCGGGTCTGGTCGAGCAGGCGGGCACCCTCGGCGGCGTCGATCCCGAGCCACTCGAGCCCGGTCGCGAGGGTCGCGCCGGCCTCGTAGGGCGTCTGCTCGAGCTCGTGCGCGAGGAGGTCGGCGAGGAACAACGTGCGCCCGAGCGGACCCGAGCCGCGCGCGGGCATGAGGTGGTGTTCGGCGACGGCGGTGGCCACGTCGGCCGGGAAGCGGAGACGTTCGAGCGCGAAGCCGCTCACCTCGGGGTGCGCGAGCCCGAAGACCTCGCGCTCGGAGTCGATGACCGACACGCCCCGGGTGGTGAGCCGCAGCACCTCGCCGTAGCGGGCCGGGTCGTTGCGGCGGAGGAGCGCGGCGCCGATGTCGACGAGGAGCCCGGCGCTGAACGCGTCGCTCGACGCCATGCCCTGGGGCCGGGCGAGCACCGACGCGGCCGCGGCGGTCGTGAACGAGTGCCGCCAGAAGGACTCGGGGATGTTGGCCGCGTCCCGGGCGCCGAGCTTGAAGATCTTGGCCGCCGCGAGCGACCGGACCATCGCGAACCCGAGGACGGTGATCGCCTGCCGGACGCTCCCGACGCGCCGGGACAGGCCGTAGAACGGCGAGTTCGCGGTCCGCAGCACCTGCACCGTGAGCGCGGGGTCGGACTCGATGACGAGGCCGACCGACGCCGTCGACACGTGCGGGTCGTCGAACAGGACCAGGAGCCGCAGCGCCGCGTCGTGCCCGACGGGCAGCTGCGTGACCTCGTCGAGCAGGCGCTGCTTCAGGGTCTCCGGGTCGAGCGGCCGGACGCGCGTGTTCACCACCTCATGATCGGCAGGGCCCCCGAGACTCCTGAGCCGGCTCGTCCCGCTTCTTCCCCGTTCGCGGTGCTTCCGCCGCTGGCGACCGGGCCGATCCGCCCGGCCGGCGCGCCGGTGCGCGAGGCTGCCCCCGCAATGGGCCGCGTGGAGCGCATCGTCGCCGCGGGTGGGGGAGTGGCCGAGGTCGTCGGCGCGTCGACCGCGTGGCGCGCAGCCGAGATCGTGACCGATGCGTTCGCTCGTCCCGACGAACGGCCGGCCGTCCGCACCGCGCGGCTCCTGGGCAACTACTTCCGGCTCCGGCTGGTCATGCCCAGCCTCATCAACCGCGAGCGGACCGCGGTCGTCGGAGCCGG
The DNA here is from genome assembly GCA_035650535.1 of Acidimicrobiia bacterium. GTDB lineage: Bacteria > Actinomycetota > Acidimicrobiia > IMCC26256 > PALSA-555 > DASRHL01. The sequence continues at coordinate 1,921 of DASRHL010000240.1, read as the reverse complement.
AGGCGTGCGGCCGCTTCCCCTCGCCGTGACGGCCGTCGTCGCGGGTTGGCTCGGGCCGCGCCTGCCCCGCGTCGTGCAGTTCGTCGTCGTCGCGTCGGTCGCCGGTGCGGCGCTGCACCGGAACCGGCTGCGCCGGATGCTGTGGGTCGTGCGAGGGATCCGGCGCCACGAGCCGGGCGCCGTCGTCGTCGGCGAGTTCTCGGCGGCCGACGCCGGGGCCGGCATCGCCTTCGCAGTCGAGCTCGTCGGCGCGTGTGGCCCGCACACGGCGATGGCGGCGACCGTGCAGCGTCCCGTGGGCGACCGCCGGGCCCGCGCGCAGGTCCGCCTCTACGAACGGCGGCTCGGATTCAGGGTCGTGGAGCGGAAGGTGCTCGGCGGTGACGAGCTCGTGCTGCTCGTGCGCCCGCCGACCCCGGTCGCGGTGAGCCCGCCGCTCGCGTCAGCAGTTTGAGTCGGCCGCGCGTCCGGCGACGCGGTCGGCCATCCACGCCAGCATGTTCGGGCGTGACGCGTCCCTGACCGTGTAGTGATCGGTGCCGGGGTACACGCGGTACTCGATCGTGTCGCCGTGCGCGCACGCGCGCTTCACGAACGTGTCGGTGAACGGCTGGAGCACCGTGTCGTCCTTGTCGCCCTGCGCGACGAACATGGGCACCGTCATCTTCACGCTGCCGGGCGTGTTCTCCTGCATGAGCTGCGGGAACGGGTTGACGTCCGCCGGGTTCTGCGCGATCACCCGACCCGGCGACGTCGAGAAGTGCTTCATGACGCCGTCGGCACACGTGTGCTCGACGACGGCGAGGTCCTTCGTGACGGGGTCGGCGAGCACCGGTGTGGGGTCGGCGGTCGGGTACGCGGCCCGGAAGCCGATCAGGCCCATGACGACGTACCCGAGGGTGTCGGGCAGTGTCGACGCGACCGGCAGCATCGTCGTCAGCTCGGTCGCGGGTGCGAGCGCGGCCACACCGAGCACGTGGAGGTCGGGCGCGTAGTCGGGCGCGATCTCGCCCGCGAACACCGCGCCCTGCCCGCCCTGCGAGTGCCCGGCGATGATGACGTCGCCGTCACCGGCCTGCGCGTCCTTGAACCGGCGCGCCGCCCGGGCGATGTCGAGGATCCCGCGCGCCTCGCTGTCGCCCACGAGGTAGGGGTGCACGCCGGGCGTGCCGAGCCCCTCGTAGTCGGTGGCGGCGACCGTGTAGCCGGCCTCGAGGTAGTCGTCGATGCCGGGGATCTCGGCCACGACCGTGCGCCGCCGCGACGGGGCGCACGAGTCGGCGATCCCCCTGGTGCCGTGGGCCCAGCTCACGATCGTGCGCCCGCCGTTGGGCGCGCCGCCGGTCGGCGTGACGATCACACCCGACACCGCGATGTCGCGACCGTCGAGCGCCTGCGAGTGGTAGAGGACCTTCCAGGCCCGGGCGCCCTTCGGCGCCGCGATCGGGCGGGTCCAGATGATGTCGCCGGGGCGACCCCTCGGCAGGCTGCGGGGCGCGTAGAAGGCGTTGCCCGCGGGGGCCTCGCGCGGGATGGCCGCCGCGGCGTGCGACCCCGTCGTCGTGGCCTCGGCCGCCGGCCCGAACGCCAGCCCCACGGCGGCCACCCCGGCCGTCACGGTGACGGCGACGGCGTGCCGCCAGACGGCGCCGGCCGTCGACCGGCGGTGCAGCCCTGCCTTGCCCCGCATGCTCCTGCTCCCCGAGCTCCGCCTCGGCCTGCGCGCGCAGGCCCCGGCCCCAACGGCATGTCATCGGCGCCCCGGCCTGCGGACTTGAGCGCGATTGCGGGCTTTTCCCCGCAGCGCGCGGCCGGGAAATGGACCGGCGCCGCCGGCGCCCCGCAGACTGAGGCCATGAGCGAGACCGCCACCCTTCCCGACCTCGACGCGGACCTCGACCTGCTCCACGACCGGCAGTAC
>DASRHL010000239.1:0-2443 GCA_035650535.1 Acidimicrobiia bacterium | reverse complement strand
ATCCGGGTCCAGGCGCCGGCCCAGGGTGAGGGCGAGGGGAGCGCGGTCCTGCCGGCGCGGCTCTTCGCCGACATCCTGCACCGGCTCGAGGGCGACACCGTCAGCGTGGAGTTCACCGGCGACGACGCGCTCGTCGAGTCGGGCCGCTTCACCACGACGCTGCGCACGCTCTCAGCCGCCGACTTCCCGCGCCTGCCCGAAGTACCCGACGCGGGGGTCACCGTCGATGCCGCGGCGCTTGCCGAGGCGTTGCGTCAGGTCGTGCCCGCCGCGTCGAAGGACGACGCGCGCCCGATCCTCACGGGGGTGCTCCTCACCGCGTCGGGCGAAGGCCTCCGGCTGGTCGCCACCGACTCGTACCGCCTCGCGGTACGTGATCTCGCCGGCGTGAGCATGCTCGCCGAGGGTCAGAAGGTGCTCGTCGGCGCCAAGGGCCTGGCCGAGGTCCAACGCCTGCTCGGGACGGGCGAGATCGAGGTGTTCCTCGCGGAGCGGGACGTGACGTTCCGGGTCGGCAACGCCGACGTCACGGCACGCCTGATCGAAGGCGACTTCCCGAACTACCAGCAGCTGATCCCGAGCGGCTACCCGAACCGGCTCGTCGTCGGGCGCGACGCGCTGACCGCGGCGGTCAACCGGGTGCGGCTCGTCGGGCAGGGCCGTGACACCGCGCCCATCCGGCTCAACATGGGGGCGGACGGCCTCGCCCTGTCCGCGGTCGCCCAGGACGTCGGCGAGGCGCACGAGGCGGTCGAGGCGAAGTTCGAGGGGAGCGACCTGACCGTCGCGTTCAACTCGCAGTTCCTCCTCGACGGGATCGAGGCGGCCGGATCTCCGGAGGTCGTCGTCGAGACCATCGATCCGCTGAAGCCGGCCGTGCTGCGCCCGATCGAGTCGACGGAGTTCCTCTACCTCCTGATGCCCGTCCGCATCGCCTGACAGGTGCACCTGTCGAGCCTCGAGCTGACCGACTTCCGGTGCTACCGGCACGTCGAGCTCGTGCTCCCCGACGGGGTGACCGTCCTGGTCGGGGCCAACGGCGAGGGCAAGACGAGCCTGCTCGAGGCGGCGGGATGGGTCGCGACCGCCCGGTCGTTCCGCGGGGTCGGCGACGCCGCGCTGGTCCGGGCCGGGGCGGAGCAGGCGATCCTCCGCGCCGAGGTGGTGGACGACGGCCGCCGGCAGTCGCTCGACGCTGAACTGCGCGCCGCCGGCCGCAACCGTGTGCTGCTCAACCGGCACCCGCTCACACGCACCCGTGACCTGCTCGGCCTACTGCGGGTCACGGTGTTCGCCCCCGACGACCTCCAGCTCGTGAAGGGCGGACCGGCCGAACGGCGCCAGTACCTCGACGACCTGCTCGTCGCGATCACCCCGCGCTACGAGGCAGCCCGGGCGGATTACGACCGGGTGCTCCGCCACCGCAACGCGCTCCTCCGCGGTCGCGTCCGGGATGCGGAGGCCCAGGCGACGCTCGACGTGTTCGACGAGCAGCTCGCGGCTGCCGGCGGCGAGCTCGTCCGGGGCCGGCTCGGCCTCGTCGAACGGCTCCTGCCGGTGATCGACGAGTCGTACCGGCGCCTCGCGGTCGACGACGCCTTCGCGGTCGAGGCGCGCTACCTGGCCGACTGGGCAGGCGACGCGTCGTTGGCGCACGCCGACGTCGAGGACCTGCTCCGGGACGCGCTCGCGAAACACCGGCGCCAGGAAGAGGAACGAGGCGTCACCCTCGTCGGGCCCCACCGCGACGAGTGGCGCATCACGATCCGCGGGCTCGACAGCCGCACGCACGCGTCGCAGGGGGAGCAGCGCACGCTGGCGCTCGCGTTGCGTCTCGGCGGTCACCGGGTCTGCAGCGACATCGTGGGCAGCGCCCCCGTCCTGCTGCTCGACGACGTGTTCAGCGAGCTCGACGAGCAGCGTGCGCTGGCACTGGTGAAGCACCTACCGGCCGGGCAGACGCTGGTGACCACGGCGGCGAGCGTGCCCGACGGCGTGCACGCCGACCTGCGGCTGCGGGTCGCGGCGGGGACGCTCCGCCCCGAGGCGGCGTGAGCCGGGGGCGGTGAGGTGGCCGACGACCGCCGCCGCCGCCGGGGCCGGGGCCGGGGCCGCCGGTTGTCGCGGTCGCAGGTCCCTGGCGAGGAGATCGCGCCGGTACCGGTCGGCGAGGCGCTCGCCGCGGTCGGGGAGGAGCTGGGCATCGGCGACCCGCGCGCGGTCGCCCGCCTCGAACGGGCATGGGGAGACATCGTCGGCGCGGTGATCGCGGAGCACACCCGCATCCGCTCGCTGCGGCGCGGAGTTCTCACCATCGCGGTGGACGGCTCGCCGTGGGCCACGCAGCTGCGCTATCTCGAGTCGGAGATCGTCGCCCGGGCCGACGCGGTCGTCGGTCGCGGTGAGGTGTCGCAGGTCCGCGTCGTGGTCGACGTCCCGGCGC
>DASRHL010000238.1:0-4408 GCA_035650535.1 Acidimicrobiia bacterium | reverse complement strand
AGGGGTTCACCACTCTCCCTTCTTCATCCAGAAGATCGTCGGCCCCGACGGGAACACGCTGTTCGAGCAGACGCCGCAGGGCGACCGGGTGCTTCCCCAGGACGTCGCCGACTGCGAGATCAACCTGCTGCACGGCGTGATCGAGAACGGCACCGGCACCGGCGCACAGCTCGCCAACGGGCGTGCCGCGTTCGGCAAGACCGGAACCACCGAGAACAAGGCCAATGCCGCGTTCTACGGCGGCACGCCGGGTCAACTCGTGGCCTTCGTCTGGTACGGCGACAAGGACACGAACGTCCCCGGCGCCGGCTTCGGGGGCGAGAAGCCGGCGTCGATGTGGAAGGCGTTCATGGACGCGCAGCTCGCGGCCGCGCCCGAGGTGCAACTCCCACCGGCCGGACCGGTCTGCGCCCGGCCCGGGGCCACGATCACCGACACCGGGCGCGACGCCAACACGCCTGCCCAGTCCGACTCGAACACCGGCGCACAGAACCCGCCGCCGACGGTCCGTGTGAATCCACCCGCGCCCGCGCCCAAGCCCCCGCCGGCGCCGCGTCCCGCCGCCCCGCGCCCGAACGGCCGTGGGCGCCGCGGGGGCTGATCCGCGGCCGACCCCCGGTGCCTCAGGCGACGATGCCGCGTTCCCGCAGCGCGGCGATCGCGTCGTCGCCGTACCCGAGCTCGCGGAGCACGGCGTCGGTTGCATTTCCCGCGAGCACGCCCGGGAGCGCCCTGGTCGACGAGCGGGAGAAGCGCACCAGGGGCGCGAGGCGCGGCATGTCGTCGAACGTCGGATGGCAGACGTCGACGACGTATCCGCCGGCGCGGCCGAACTCCTCGCTCTGCAACATCTGCTCGACGGGCGCAGTCGTCACCCGCACGCAGCCGACGTCGGCCGCGAGCAGGTCGCGTTCCCACTCGTCGGCCGAGCGGTCGGCGAAGACGGCACCGAGCACCTTCGTGAGATCGTTGTCGTGCTCCTGCCGGGCGCACTCCGAGGCGAACCGATCGTCGTCGTCGAGCTGCACGTAGGGTCGCAGCGCCCCGACGAGCGCCTCCCAGTCGCGCTCGGACGGTGCGGCCAGGAAGACCCAACCGTCGGCGGTGTCGTACACGCGATACCGCGCCTGCGGACCGCGCAGGTCGGGTCCCGGCCCGGGCAGGGGCAGCCCGCGACCGTCGTCGACGACGCTCTCGGCCATGGCGTGGACGTTCGTCAGGAGCATCGACGACGAGATCGTCTGCCCATCGCCGCCTCGCTCGCGCGCGAGCAGCCCGAGCAGCATCGCGGTCGCCACGCCCAGGGCGGCGAAGCCGTCGGCCTGGGCCGACGTGACCGCGCTCGCGGAGAAGAGGCGGATGTGACCGTCGAGGATGTCGGCGGCCGTCAGGTCGGGCGCTCCGGCCACGGTGTCGCCGACGTTGGCGCGGGCGAGCCCCGCCGCCGCGCCGATGCTGGGCGCGTACGCGGGTCGGTGCCCGTCGGGCCCGCCGTGCCCGTACCCGGAGGCGCTCACGTACACCAGGTCGGGGTTGACCGCGTGGAGCGCGCCGGCGCCGAGACCGAGGCGCTCGGCGACCCCGGAGCGGAACCCGTCGAGCACGATCGTGGCCCGGGCCGCGATGCGCCGGACGATCTCCCGGCCCTCCGGTCCCGAGAGGTCGACCCTGATGCTGTCCTTTCCCTGCATCACCTTCACCCCGGCGCACTCGGGGAACGGCATCAGCATGCGGATCGGGTCGCCCGTCAACGGCTCGACCTTGACGACGCGGGCGCCGAGGTCGGAGAGGAGCGTCGCGCCGTACGGTGCCGCGTACATCTGCGCGAGCTCGAGCACCGTCACCCCGGCGAGTGGGAGCCCGTCCGGTGCGTCGGCGGTGGGCGCCGGGCGGCCCACGTCGGCCTCGCCGGCCACGACGTCGACGAGCGCTCCCGGCTGGCGGACCGGGCCGAGCTCGGTCTCGACGACCGCGACCTGACCGCGATCGACGAGTTGCTGGTGCTCGAGCACCGAAGGTCCGGATCGGTAGACCTCGGCGAACACGTCGGGGTCGGCGTCGAACGCCGCGTTCCACTCGGCGAGCGTCTTGCGGTGCGCGGCCTCGTGCATCATGGCGAGCAGGCGGACGCGCCGCTCGTCGTCGTCGAATGCGGGAATCCCCGTCCACGCCGGATCCGTGAGCATCCAGTCGAGTCCGAGCGCCCGCATCAGCGCCTGGAACAGCCGCGGCGCGACCTGGGCGAACTGCAGCCAGTGCCCGTCGCGCGTGAGCGCGACGAGGAGCATGAGCGACAGGGGACTCATCGGCTTGCCGCCCTCGAACGGATCCGCGGGGGTGAACGCGTCGGGGTACCGCTGCCGGATCAGGTGCAGCATCCACTCCCACGTGTCGAGGGCGGCGAACCCCTGCACGAGGTTCGCCTCGACCCACTGGCCGCGGCCGCTGCGCTCACGCTCGACGAGCGCGGTGAGGATGCCGTGGAGCGCGGTCTGGGTCGCGGAGAACGAGCCGAAGGGGACGGTCACGAACGGCGGGTGGTCGGTGTGCGCCATGCGGCGGAAGGCGTGGAACGATCCGAGCTTCGCCTGCACGAGCCCCTCGTATCCCTTCACGCCCGCGTACGGCCCGTGCCGCCCGAACCCCGTGATCGACGCGTACACGAGGCCGGGGTTCGACGCCGCGAGGTCGTGGTAGCCGAGACCGAGCCGGTCGGCGACGCCGGGCCGGAAGCACTCGACGAGGACGTCCGCCTCCGCGGCCAGGTCGCGCGCCGCCTGCACGTCGTCGGGCCGACCGAGGTCGAGCACCGTGCGGCGCTTCCCTCTCGCGTAGAACGTGAACGCCCGGGTCCGCCGCAGCGTGCTCCCGCCCGGCGGTTCGACCCAGACCACGTCGGCCCCGAAGTCGGCGAGGACCTGGGTCGCCTGGGCGCCGGTGCGGTGCTGCGACAGGTCGACGACGCGGATGCCCTCGAGCGGCTGCACGCAATAGAGGATACTCTAAAGCCGGTCGGGGTCCCCGGGCGCCGCTACCGGTACGACGGCGGGTCGTTGCGGCGCGGGGTCGCCGCCCGCTCGGCCGCGGGCGGGTTGCCGATCTGCGTGTACGCGAGGCCGTTCTGGAGCGCGGCCGAGCGCGTCATGTCGAGGGACTCCCAGATGGCGCGGACCGTCCCCTGGATCGCCTTCGGGTTCCGGGCCGCGATCGAGGCCGCGATCGCATGGGCGCGGTCCCACAGCTCGGCCCGCGGCACGACCTCGGTCACGAGACCGATGCGCAGTGCCGTGGCCGCGGTGATGCGCTCCTCGGTGCCCATCATCGCCCACCGCAGAACGTCGCCGATCGGCACGCCGCGGGCGAGCATCCCGATCGGCTCGAGCGCGGAGACGATCCCGCCGTTGGCGTGCGGGTCGAAGAACTCGGCGTCGTCGGAGCAGACGATGATGTCGGACTCGTTGAGGAAGTACTGCGCGCCGCCCGCACACATGCCGTGCACCGCCGTGACCACCGGCTTCCAGCACTTGTGGTGGTACTTGGGCGACAGCGTGACGCCGGGATCGAAGGAGTTCCAGACGTTCGACTTCACGAACCAGGTCGCGCCACCCTTGATGTCGACACCGGTACAGAACGCCCGCTCGCCGTTGGCGCGCAGCACGACCGCGTGGACGCTGTCGTCGTCGCGGATGCGCTCCCACGCCGCGCCGATCTCCGCCGCCATGGTGTCGTCGAAGGAGTTGAGCGCCTCGGGGCGGTCGAGGGTGATGGTGGCGACGTGGTCGGCGCCGAGGTCGAGCTGGATGGCGTTGCTGCCCATGGCCCAATAGAGTAGCCTGAATAGGTTTCCGGGTCCGGGGCCTCGGCGGGAGGGAGCGGCGATGCGGGTCGACGACATGATCCTCGTGAGCATCGACGACCACGTGATCGAACCGCCCGACATGTTCGACCGTCACATCCCGGAGCGCTTCCGCGACCGCGCCCCTCGGGTCGTGCGCGGCGACGACGGGATCGAGCGCTGGCTGTACCTCGGCACCGAGACCGGCTCGGTCGGCTTGAACGCGGTCGCGTCGTGGCCGCGTGACGAGTGGAGCTTCGATCCGATCGGGTTCGGCGAGATGCGGCCCGGCGCCTACGACGCGGACGCACGCGTCCGCGACATGGACGCCAACGGCGTGCTCGCGTCGATGTGCTTCCCGACCTTCGCCGGGTTCAACGGGATGAACCTGGCCCGCTCGGGCGCCGACGACCCCGAGCTGACCAACGCGGTGGTCTCCGCCTACAACGACTGGCACATCGACGAGTGGGCCGGCGAGCACCCCGGCCGGTTCATCCCGCTCGCCATCGGGCAACTGCTCGACTTCGACGCGCTCGTGGCCGAGATCCACCGCGTCGCCGCGAAGGGGTGCAC
>DASRHL010000237.1:0-3287 GCA_035650535.1 Acidimicrobiia bacterium | reverse complement strand
CGTCAAGGTGTTCGTCGGCGGGCTGCTCGTCGCACTGCTCGCGATCGCGGTCGAGCTCGTCCTCGCCTTCGTGCAACGCCGTCTGGTGTCGAAGGGTCTGGCCGTGCAGGTGGCGCTCGGGGGTTGACGCGGAGCCGCCGTGCAGATACCCGACCCGCTCACTATGGTTTCCCGATGACCGATTCCAGCCTGCATGCCCGTTCCCGACGGCCGATCGTCGCCGCCGCCATGACGCTCGCACTGGTCGCCGGCCTGTTCGCAGCCGCGCTGCCCGCGGGCGCGGCGGGCAAGTCGCTCACCGTCGGCGCGAAGAACTTCTCCGGCGCCCAGGCCGTCTCGCAGGCCTATGCACAGGCCCTCGAGGCCAAGGGGTACGACATCACCTTCAAGGACAACATCGGGCCGACCGAGGTCGTCTACAAGTCGTTGCAGAACGGCGACCTCGACGCCTACGCCGACTTCCAGGGCACGCTCCTCGACTTCCTCGGCGGCACCGCGACCGGCGACTCGGCGGCGACCTACAAGGCGCTGCAGGCCAAGTTGAAGGGCACCGACATCGTCGCGAGCAAGCCCGCGCCCGCCGTCGACGTCAACGGGTTCTACGTGCTGAAGGCGACGGCGAAGAAGTACAAGCTGAAGACCGTGAGCGACCTCGCGAAGGTCGCGAGCAAGCTGAAGTTCGGTGGCCCGCCCGAGTGCCAGGACCGTCCGCTCTGCCTGGGCACGACCTCGAAGCAGCTCTACAACCTGCAGTTCGAGGAAGTGAAGAAGCTCGACGCCGGCGGCCCGATCACCGTCGACGCGCTGACCGGCGGCGACATCGACGTCGCGCTGCTCTTCACCGGCAGCAGCGTCATCCCGAAGAACGCGGTGCTGCTCACCGACGACAAGGGCCTGCAGCCGGCCGACAACCCCGTGTTCCTGATGCGCAAGAGCGTCGCGACGGCGGCGGCCCTCAAGATCGTGAACGCGGTCTCGGCCAAGCTGACGACTGCGGCGTACAACAAGATGTCGCTCGACATCAGCGAGAAGAAGGAAGACCCGGCCGATGTGGCCGCGGCCTTCCTGAAGAGCGCCAAGCTCGCCAAGTAGCCCGGGATACCGGGGGCGCCCGGCGTCCCCGGTATCCTGAGAACGATGCTCCTCGGAATCGGAACGGGTTCGATCGCGCTCATCGCCGTCGCCGCGGTCGCCGTGCTCGCCCTGCTGGTGATCGTGATCGCGCCGTCGCGGCGTGTGCGTGCGGAGCCGCCGCTCGACCCCGACGTCGAGTCCGCGCTCCTCCTCGGCGAGGACCCCGACACGATGTCGAGCGACGACGACCGCGTCTAGCGCGAGATCGCGAAGAACAGGCGCGCCTCGCACGCCGTCGCACCGCCGACCGTGGCCGTGGCCTGACCCCAGCCGCCGCGCGCGCTGAGCCGTTCGAGGGCCACGTCGAGGACGAGCTCGTCGCCCGGGCGCACGAGCCGGCGCCAGCGCACCTTCTCGACGCCGCCGAAGAGCGGCAGCGTGCCCGCGTAGCGATCGTCGGCCAGGACCCCGATCGCCCCGGCCTGCGCGAGGGCCTCCAGCTGGATCACCCCGGGGAAGACCGGATTGCCGGGGAAGTGCCCGGCGAGGAACGCCTCGTCGCCCGTGACGCGATACCGCGCGAGGACACTCGCCCCCGCTTCGAGCGCGTCCACCGCGTCGACGAACCGGAACGGCGGCCGGTGCGGGAGCAACGCGACGAGCTCGTCGGAGTTGGGCAGGGGCATGGCGTGGAACGTTACCGGCGTGAAAAACGCGGCTCCGGGACCGTGAGTTACCGACGGGTCATGTAACCCGGGCGCGCGGGGTCAGGTCCAACACCGAACTCCCACCCCGAGAGGCCCACCTTGACCATCGCGATCGTCTTCCCCGGCCAGGGAACCCAGCAGCCGGGTATGGGCGCGCCGTGGCGCGACCACGCAGCGTGGCGGGTGATCGACGAGGCGGAGGCCGCGTTCGGCGAGCCCCTCGGCCATCTCGTCCTCGACGCCCCCGCCGAGGTGCTGGCCCGCACCCGCGAGGCACAGCTCGCCGTGCTGCTGACGTCGCTCGTCGCGTGGGAGGCCGTGCGAGACTCGGTGGGCGAGCCCGTCGCGTTCGCGGGGCACTCGCTCGGGCAGGTCACGGCCCTGATCGCGGCCGGCGCGTTGCCGCTGGCGGAGGGAGTCCGCTTCGCGGCCCGGCGCGCCGAGCTGACCCAGGCCGCGGCCGACGCGCATCCGGGCCGCATGGCCGCGCTGCTCGGCGCGACGCTCGAGCAGGCCGAGGAAGCGTGCCTCGCGGCGCCCGACGCGTGCTGGATCGCGAACGACAACGCGCCCGGGCAGGTCGTGATCGCGGGCACACCCGAGGGTGTCGAGATCTGCAGCGCGCGCGCCAAGGAGATCGGCGTGAAGCGCGCGACCCCGTTGAACGTCGGCGGCGCGTTCCACACGCCGCTCATGCGCGACGCGGCGCGTGCGCTCCCGGCGGAGCTCGAAGCCGTGAAGTTCTCCACTCCGGCCGCGCCCGTGGTGTCCAACCACGATGCGCGTGCCTACGACGACGGTGACGGCTGGCGATCGCGCCTCCCCGACCACGTCGCGGTGCCGGTGCGGTGGCGGTCGTCAATGGAGACGATCGCCACCCTCGGCGCCACCACGTGCCTCGAGGTCGGCCACGGCACCATGCTCGCCGGCCTGGCGAAGCGCACCGTTCCCGACGTGACCGTCGTCGGCATCGCGACGCCCGACGACGTCACCTCTTCCCTCGCGGAGGTCCGCTGACCATGGAAGCCCTGCTCGACCACGGCGAAGGCCTGCTCGTCCCCGAGCGGATGATCGTCGCCCCGACCGTCGGCACCTTCCGTCCGGTCGAGATCCCCGACGGCACGCTGGAGCCCGGACAGACCATCGGCCTGCTCGAGGGGCCCGGCACCTCGACTCCGATCTCGAGCCCGTTCGCGGGCAGACTGGTCGGCATGCTCGTACACCCCGGCGAACGGATCCGTGAGGGCCAGCCCATCGCCTGGCTCCGCGTCCACTGAGCATGCGCGCCTGCATCGCAGGCTGGGGCGTCGCGCTTCCCGAGCAACGAGTCACCAACGCCGAGCTCGAGCGCCGGGTCGACACGAGCGACGAGTGGATCGTCGAGCGCACGGGGATCCGTGAGCGCCGCTACTCGGGCGAGGGCGACACGACCGCCAGCCTCGCGATCGCGGCCGGCGCCGCCGCCATCAAGCAGGCGGGGCTGCACCCCGACGCGATCGACCTCCT
>DASRHL010000236.1:0-11612 GCA_035650535.1 Acidimicrobiia bacterium | reverse complement strand
TGGTTCTCCTGCTGGCGGATCCACCCCGCGCAGTAGTTCATGGCGATCCCGACGCGACGCTCGCCCGTCGTGTTCGCACCCCCTCCGTGCCAGAGGCTGCCGTGCCACACCAGCACGCTTCCCTTCGGCATCTCGGCCGCGATGCTGTCGTAGGGCGCGCCGTAATCGGGCGAGCAGTCGGCGCGATGCGTTCCGGGGACGACACGGGTGGCGCCGTTCGCCTCCGTGAAGTCGGTGAGTGCCCACATCGTGTTGCACACGGTCGCGACGTGCGGCTTCGGGAGGGGGATGAGCTGGTCGTCGGCGTGGATCGGCTGGGCCCGCTCGCCGGGCAGGATGCTGACCGACGAGAGCGACGACACCAGGCAGCCCGGGTCGAGGACCCGCTCGACGACCGGCAGGACGCGCCGGTGCACGGGAACCGCCTCGTACACCTTGCCGAGCGCCAGCAGGTTGTAGATGCGGATCGTCCGGTCGCCTTCGAAGCTGTTGCCCGCGGGTCGGACTGCGAACGCTTCCTCCAGGCGGAGCAGATCGGCGGCGAGCGCGTCGACCAGTTCCGGCTCGATCACCCGCTCGAGCACCGTGTAGCCGTCACGGGCGATCGCGTCGACGTGGCCGTCGACGTCGTCGAGTACGGAAGGAGCGTCGCTCACCCGTCCGAGGGTAGCGTCGGTTCTCGTGGCGATTTACGCGTTGGGCGACGTGGTGCCCGACATCCATCCGGACGCGTACGTGCACCCGGAGGCGACGGTCATCGGCGACGTGCGGGTGGGTGCCGAGTCGACGCTGTGGCCGCAATCGGTGCTGCGTGGCGACTACGGCCGCATCGAGGTGGGCGCGCGGACCTCGATCCAGGACGGTGCCGTCATCCACTGCACCGAGGCGCACGCCACGTTCATCGGCGACGACTGCGTCATCGGGCATCTCGCGCACCTCGAGGGTTGCCGCGTGGAGGACGGCGCCCTCGTCGGGACGGGCGCCGTCGTCCTGCACCGCGCCGTGATCGGGTCGGGTGCACTCGTCGGCGCCGGCGCGGTGGTTCCGAACGACATGCAGGTCCCGCCGGTCGCGATGGCGCTCGGCGTTCCGGCCAAGCTGCGCCTCGACGCGGTGCAGCCCGGCATGATCGCCGAGATGAAGGACAACTACGTCCGCAACGCCTACCGCTACAAGGCCGAGCTCCGCCGCATCGACTCGAGCGCTAACCCTTGACGTAGGCGAGCTTCTCGGCGACCTTGCCGTCACGGACGCGCATGACGTCGACGCCGTGCACCCGTCCGCCGCCGTTCTCCTGCCACGTGTAGATCCAGCGGACGACGCACCGGTCGCCGGCGACGATGGTCTCGGCGCCGTCGAAGTGCGCGCTCGGCGACGCGGCGAAGAACGCCTTCCACGCGGCACGCACCGCTTCCTGGCCGACGTGGCGTTCCCCGGCGGGCGGCGCCGTGCTCTCGAACACGCAGTCGTCGGTCATCGCGGCCATGATCGCGTCCACGTCGTGACGGTTGAACGCCTCGTTGAACCGCTCCACCGCCGCGATCGTCGCGGCTTCCTGCTCGGTCATGATCTCTCCCCGGGCTCCGAACCACCGTCTGCCCGACCGGGACGGTAGACGTCGGGCTCGAAGTAGACGACCCGGGCCTTCGGGACGCGCTCGCGCAGGCGGGCCTCGACGGCATCGATGGCCCCGGCCAGCTCGGTGACCGATGCGGTCGCGAAGTCGACCTTGGCGGCGACGAGGAGGTCGTCGGGGCCGAGATGCTGCGTGCGCAGGTGGATGATGCGGCGCACCTCGGGGCTCGCCTCGATCACGGCGCGGATCGCCGCCTGCTCCTCGCTGCTCGCGGCTTCGCCGATGAGGAGGCTCTTCGTCTCGACCGCGAGCAGGATCGCGATCGCACCGAGGAGCAGGCCGATGGCGACGCTGCCGACGGCGTCGAACGCCCCGTCGCCCGTGATCGTGGCCAGCGCGATGCCCAGCAGCGCGAAGGTCAGTCCGACGAGGGCGCCGAAGTCCTCGAGGAGCACGACGGGGATCTCGGGGCTCTTCGACTCGCGGATGAAGCCCCACCACGACCGGTCGCCCCGCACCGGGCGTGCCTCGCGGATCGCGGTGCGGATCGATGCGCTCTCGAGGGCCACCGCGACGCCCAGCACCGCGAACGCCCACGCGGGATCCTCGACGCCGTGCGGGTGGACGAGCTTGTCGACGCCCTCGACGAGCGCGAACACCGAGCCCAGCGAGAACAGCACGAGCGCGACGACGAACGACCAGAAGTACCGCTCGCGCGCGAACCCGAACGGGTGCTCCGCCGTCGGCGAGCGTGCCGCCCGCCGGCCGCCGAGGAAGAGCAACCCCTGGTTGCCGGTGTCCGCGGCCGAGTGGATGGCCTCGGCCAGCAGCGACGCCGCCCCCGTGAAGGCGAACGCCACGACCTTCGACAGCGCGATGCCGAGGTTGGCGAGGAACGCCGCGGCGATCGCGCGCCGGCTGCCCTCATGCATGGAGCGCGGGTGCCCGGGCGGCTTCGACGGCGAACACGGCGGACGCGGGGATGGTCACGAGCTCACCCGCGCAGGTCTCGAGCCGCACGATCGCCGTGGTGCTCTCGAACCCGACGCACGTTCCGGTCGTGTGCTCGGCGTACAGCCGGCCCGGTGGTTGCCAGCTCACCGTGAGCTCACGGCCGCGACCGAGGTGGAGCCGTTCGTCGCAGCCGTACCGGGGCCGGCCCTCGGGGTCGGGGCGGGCCGGCTCCCCGACGCGGACGCGCTGGGCGCGGAAGCCGTCCTCGAGGGCCCGGGCCCGCTCCGGCCCGCCGAACTCGAGGGTCGCGTCGACGAGGACGCGGGCGAAGGTCCACCCGTGGTGGGGGAGGTCGGGTTCCCGGTGCAGCGCCCAGTGCGCGAGCTCGTGGAGGACGACGCCCTTCGTCCGGTAGCGGCGGGGGAGCGTGATGGTCGGCCCGTCGTCGTCCACGCGGAAGAACGCCTGGCGGGCGCCGTTCCCGGGCCGGAAGCGGGGTACGTCGCCGAGGCCGAGGTCGGGGAAGCGGGCCTGCCACCAGAGCGACCCGACGACCCGGTCCGCGAACGCGGCGCACGCCGGCAACCCCGGGAGCGGGCTCGAGGGGAGCGGCGTCTCGGCGCGATAGACGCGCGACCGCTGCGTGTCGCGGGGAAAGCGGGACGGCGTCACGCCTCGACGCCGGTGACCGGCGCGTGCGACGGGTCGAGGAACGGCATCGGGTTGACGCGGTTCGTTCCCGGCGCGGGAGCGGTCGGGCGCTCGACGCGCGATTTCATGATCCCCCGGGTCTCGCGCAGGATGCTCATCGCCTCGTTGTGACCCGTGTAGCTCGCGGGTTGCCTCAGCATCCAGAGGATGCCTTCCGCCGCGACCTCGCTCGGTTCCCAGCTGGAGTGGTCGGCGTCGGGCATGTTCGCGATGAACCCCTCCGAGGCGACCGCAATGTCGATGCGGAACGTGTTGACGGCGATCCCGAACGGATGGAGTTGGGTCGCGAGCGAGACCGTCATGTGCTCGAGCGCGATCTTCGACATCCCGTACGCCATCAGCCCCGGGAAGTAGTTGAGCGCAGCCATGGACGAGACGTTCAGGATCGCGCCCTCGCGCCGTTCCTTCATCCCGGGGGCGACCTGCTGGCACGCGATCAACGGGGCGCGCACGTTCACGGCGAAGATCAGGTCGTGTCGCTTCATCGGGAGGTCGAGGTCGCCGGGGAACGTGATCGCCGCGTTGTTCACGAGTACGTCGACCCGGCCGTACCGCTCGATCGTCGTCTGCACCATCGCGACGACCTCGTCGTCCTTCGCCAGGTTGGTCGGGACCGCGATCGCGTCGCCGCCGGCGTCGCGGATCCGCCGCACCGTCGCGTCGAGCGTGCCCGGCGTCGGCATCGGGGTGGCGTCCGTCGCCCGTGCCGCGCAGGCGACGCGGGCACCTTCGGCGGCGAGCGCGACCGCCGTCGCCGCGCCGACGCCCCGGCTCGCGCCGGTCACGATCGCCACCTTCCCGTCGAGCATCATCGCTTCCTCCTTCGCCCGACTGACGGTAGAAGGCGAACGGCTGGGCCGCAGGTATCCTGCGGCGCCGTGAGCCGCCGTTCTCGCCGGTGGCGGGGCATCGGGCGGCGCCACGGGGGCCGCCGAGCCATCGCGGCGAGCCGGTGCTACCGTGGCCGGCCGAAGCGGGCCCGTATCCCACGGAGACCAGGTCTTGGGAGCGTTGCGCCCGAATTCGCGTGCCCACAGCGCTCGGCACCGGTTCGCCGCGCTCGCCGTCCTGGTCGTGGCGTGCGTCCCGGCGGCCGCCGCCACCGCGACCCCGGCCGCGGCGGCGCCGATCTCGGTGTCGGAGCTGCAGCTGCAGATCGCGGCGAACGCGAAGCGCATCGACGCGCTGGTCGTCGAGTCACGGGAGGCCCAGCAGCGGTTCGACGCCGCGACGCGCGGGATCGCCCAGAACCAGCAGCTGATCGCCGCGAACCAGTTCCAGGTCGCGGCGCTGACCGACAAGGTGCAGAAACGGGCGGCCGGGATGTACGTCCGCGCCGCGGTGCCGAGTGACCCGCTGCTCGAGCTCGACGTCGACCACGCTGAGAACGTCGCGGCGGCCAAGCACTACGGCGAGCAGATCGCGCGCGGCGACAACATCGTGCTCCAGAACCTCGACGACGCCCGCGAGCAGCTCCAGGCGCACGAGAAGGCGCTGGAGACGATGCGCGACCAGGCACAGGCCGAGAAGCAGCGCCTCGACGCCGAGCGGGCCGCCCTCCAGGACCTGCTCGTGAAGCAGCAGAAGCTGCTGTCCGCCCTGGGCGTGATCCCGGTTCTCGGCCAGCCCCAGCTGACGGCCGCGCAGGTCGCGGCGTGGTTCCATTCGACCGGGCGCGCGTACCACCTGTCGGGGGGCACGACCATCGACCAGCTCGCGCAGATGTACATCGAGGAGGGCAACGCGGAGTACGTGAAGGGTGACGTCGCGTTCGCGCAGGCGGTTCTCGAAACGGGCTTCTTCCGCTCGGCCCTCGACAACAACTACTCGGGCATCGGCGCGTGCGACACGTGCTCCGGCGAGATCGCGTTCCCGACCCCGCGCGACGGCGTCCGGGCGCAGATCCAGCACCTCCGCAACTACGCCGACCCCGGGTCGCGGGCCTCGAAGCTGTCGCACCCACCCGAGGCCGCGCTGTACGGCAACGACCCGGTGCGCGCGGCGTCGAACTTCGACACCTTCTTCGCCAAGGGCAGCGCCCAGACGTGGCAGTCGATGGGAAAGGGCCACTGGGCGACCGATCCCTTCTACGCGACCAAGGTGATCGGCATCTACATCCAGATGGTCGCCTACGCTGCCGGCTACCGCTGAGAGGAGAGCTGTGGCATTGCAGGTGATCGGTGCCGGTCTCGGGCGCACGGGGACGGCCTCGCTGAAGCAGGCCCTCGAGGAGCTGCTCGGCGGTCCCTGCTACCACATGTTCGAGGTCGGCAACCGTGCCGACGACCCGGCGGTGTGGGCCGATGCGTACGAGGGGAAGATGCCCGACTGGGGGTCGTTCTTCAGCGGGTTCGAGGCCACGGTCGACTGGCCGGCGGCGCCGTTCTGGCGCGAGATGAGCGAGGCGTTCCCCGACGCGCTCATCCTGCTGTCGGTCCGGGACCCGGACGACTGGTGGAAGAGCGCGTCGGACACGATCTTCGTCGCGATCGAGACCTACTTCCGGCCCGACGCTCCGGCCGACGACTGGACGCGCATGGGTCGCAACATGATGAACGCGTTCACGCCCGGCTGGCGCGACGAGGAGGCGGCCAAGGCCGCCTACGTCGCGCACAACGAGCACGTGCGCGCCACTGCACCACGCGACCGGTTGCTCGAGTGGACGATGACCGACGGGTGGGAGCCGATCTGCGCCGCGCTCGGGCGACCCGTTCCGGCGCGGCCGTTCCCGCACACGAACACGACCGCGGACGTGCGGACGGCGCTCGGGCTCGACACCTGAACGGTTGCGTCGGTCAGCCGAGCTTGGGCAACCGCTGGTCGACGGTCACGTTCGCGGCGTAGAGATCGCCGAGCCGATCGACCCGCCCGAGGACGTCGGGCGCCTCGAACGCGAGCGCGTCCGGGTCGCCGCCGTCGAGAGTGTCGGAGACCTCGTCCCACGTCACCGGCGTCGAGACGCGCGGTCGCGGCTGGGCGCGCAAGGAGTAGGCGCACACCGTCGTCTTGTGGCGGTCGTTCTGGCTCCAGTCGACGAAGACGCGGCCTCGGCGTACCTCCTTGCTCATCACGATCGTCACCCGTTCCGGGTCGCGCTTGGCCAGGAGCTGGCCGAGCGCCCGGGCCAGGCCCTTGGTCTCCTCCGCGGTCGCGCCGGCGACCGGTGCGGCGACGTGCAGCCCCTTGCCGCCCGACGTCTTCACGACGCTCACGAGGCCGAGGCCGTCGAGCAGCTCGCGCAGCTCCAGCGCCACCGCGCAGCACTCGAGCACCCCGGTCCGCTCGCCGGGGTCGAGGTCGAGGACCATCGACGTCGGGTGTTCGGGGTCGTCGACCCGGGCCTGGAGCACGTGCAGCTCGAGGCTCGCGAGGTTCGCGACCCAGACCAGCGTCGCGACGTCGTCGACGACGCACGACTCGATGCCCGGGTAACCCTCGCCGGTACGGACCCACGGCGGGGCATGGGGCGGGCACCGCTTCTCGAAGAACGACGGCCCCGCGACGCCGTCGGGCCAGCGCACCATCGTGAGCGCCCGGCCGCTGAGGTGGGGGAGCAGCACGGGCGCGATCCGGGCGTAGTAGTCGACGACGGCCGCTTTGGTGAAGCCTGCCGCGGGGTAGAGAACCTTCTCGAGATTGGTGAGCGTGAGCTGGTGCCCCTCGACCTCGATGAGGGTCTTGGACTCGGGGGGCACGCTCTGCGAACCTAGTGTGCCCCGACGCGGACCGAACCGACGGGCGCGATCGACCGAACGGAAGCGAGAGGGAAGGACCGAGCGTGCCCAGCGCGATCTGGACCGGAACGATCAGCTTCGGGCTCGTGACCGTGCCCGTGAAGCTGACCTCGGCGACGAAGTCACGCGACGTGCGCTTCAACCAGCTCGAGGAGGGCACGGGCGCCCGCATCCGGTACCGCCGGATCTCGGAGCAGAGTGGCGACGAGGTCCCGAACGAGCGGATCGTGAAGGGCTACGAGATGTCGCCCGGGCAGTACGTCGTCGTCACCGACGAGGAGATGAAGGCGCTCGCGCCCAAGGCGTCCCGCACGATCGAGATCGAGGACTTCGTCGATCTCGACGAGATCGACCCCGTCTTCTTCGAGCAGCCCTACTACCTGGCCCCCGACGCCAACGCGGTGCGGCCCTACAAGCTGCTCGTCGAGGCGATGACCGAGCTCCGCAAGGTCGCCATCGGGCGCCTCGTGATGCGCTCGAAGGAGAGCCTGGTCGCGATCCGGCCGGTCGACGGCGTGCTCTGCCTCGAGACCATGCGCTACGCCGACGAGGTGCTGCCCGCCGGGAACGTGCTGCCCGACACCGACGAGGTGGCCGAGCCCACCGAGCGCGAGCTCGAGATGGCGCGCCAGCTCGTCGGTGCGCTCACGACCGAGTTCGAGCCCGACAAGTACCACGACCAGTACCGGGAGGAGCTCCTCGCGCTCATCGAGCGCAAGGCCGCCGGCGAGGAGGTCGTCGCCGAGCCGGTCGTCGAGGAGAAGGGCACCGTGCTCGACCTGATGGCGGCGCTCGAGGCGAGCCT
Organism: Acidimicrobiia bacterium; assembly: GCA_035650535.1. Classification (GTDB taxonomy): domain Bacteria; phylum Actinomycetota; class Acidimicrobiia; order IMCC26256; family PALSA-555; genus DASRHL01. Next base: position 3,832 of record DASRHL010000236.1, on the reverse strand, counting down.
CGCCCGGGCCGGCACGGCCGGCGAGGCGGCGGAGGCGGCCGGCGCCGGTGGTGGTCGCCCCCGGGCCGTCAAGGCGGTGAAGCCGACCAAGGCCGCCAAGGCGGCCAAGGCGCCGGCGAAGGCCGCGGCCAAGAAGTCGACCGCCAAGAAGGCCGCGGCGAAGGCCGCGCCGGCGAAGTCCACCCGGTCCCGCCGGTCGGCCTGACCGGGCCGCGGCCGGGGGCCGGTCAGGCCGGCGCGTCAGGAGGCCCGGCGCAGGCGCGGTCGATCGGGGACCCGGATCACGACCTCGACGCGCGACGCCGGGCCGCGCTCGAGGCCCTGGTGGTCGTCGGCCGGCCAACCGCACCCGGCGCACAGGCCCAGCTCGTCGGGCCCGGACGCCTCGGCGCAGGGCTCCCACCGCACCGCCGGCGCCGGGTGGCCGCCGACCGCCGCCCCGGCCGCGCCGCCGCGCCCCTCCGCGGGCACGTACTCCGGTTCCTGCTCCGGTCCCTGCTCTGGTCCCTGGTCCAGTACCTGACCCGGTACCTGATCCAGCACATGCACCGTCACTGGTCCTCCCCACCGGGAACCGCCGGATCCCGAATCACACGACTGTAATTCGCCGGCCCCGGCGGGCGTGGTGACCGCACCGCGGCCGGCGACGCGATGGGACCACGGGGGTGTGACAGTTACGCGCTCAGGCGGAGCCGGGGCCGACCTCCTCGCCGGCCTCCTCGGCCTCGAGCGGGGTGCGCGGTTCGCCCCGCGCCGCCGGCGGCTCGGCCGGGCCGCCCCCACCACCTCCACCGTTCCCGGCGTTCCCGGCGTTCCCGGTGCTCCCGGTGACCGCGCCCCGCGCCCCGGCCGCCGCGCCGCCGCCCTGGCCGTTGGCGACGGCCCGCATCAGCGTCGCCGCGAGGCCCTCGAAGCTGCCACCGCCACCCGTCACGAGCACGTCGGGCATGACGTCGATGTGACCCTCGGACACCGCGTTCGCCACGGCCACGACCGCGGTCGCGGTCGGCCCGAGCGCCTGGCGCTGCTGCTCGAACCCGGTCGCCCGGGCGATCCCGAGCGCCTCCACCGCCTTCGCCTCGGCGAGACCGATCGCCTCGGTCTTGGTTGCCTCCGCCTTCCCCGTCAGCTCGACGTACGCGGCCTCGCCCTGCGCCTCGGCCTCGCGGGCCTGCGCCCGGTTGCGGTTGATCTCGACGCCGACCTGCGCCGACGCGAGCTGGCCCTGCATGTCGGCGGTGCCCTTCGCCTTCTCCATCTCGATGCGGGCCGTCTGCGCGCGCTGCTGCTCCTCGAACGTCGCCCGCTCCTGGTTCGCGATCTCGCGGCGGGTCAGCACCGTCACGAGCTCCTCGGGGAACTCCACGTCCTGGATGTAGACGCCCTTCGTCTCGACTTCGTAGACGTTGAGGTAGCGGGTGATCGCCTCGAGCGCCGCCTCCTGCACCTCCTGGCGGGTCTCGATGAAGCGCACCGCTTCGAGGCGCTGCAGCGTGTTGCGGAAGTGGTTGCCGACGGCCGACTGCAACACCTCGCTGACGAGGTTGCGCATCGTCCCCACCATCGAGATGACCTTCGGCGCGCGCGTGTCGGGCACGTGGATCTGCACCTGGAGGTCGATCTCGAACACGAATCCCTCGCGGCTCTTGCCGACGATCGACGACAGCTGCGCGTCGAGGTCGTGGGCCTCCGACGTCGCCTCGGCCCAGTTCAGGGTCAGGATCGACGTCGGCACGATCTCCGCCGCGTACACGCGCGGGTTGATCGGGTACTTGCCGGTGCGAAGCGGCTCCTGCCAGATGCCGCGGTGCCCCGGGCGGACGATCGAACCGAACTTGAACTCCGCGCCCGACGTGTCGAGCGTCGGCAGCCCGACGAACGCCTTCACCACGGCGACCTGGCCCTGGTTGACGACGAGCATCGGCACCATCTCGACGCGCACGAGGAACGGGTTCAGCAGGTACGCGCCGTAGAGGAGCGGGTCGTGCTGCAGGCCGATCTTCCCGCCGTTCTCGAGGAAGCGCTGGAAGTCCTGGTAGTTGTTGTGCTGGTCGTTCTTCGAGCCGAGGAGCACCTCGATGATCTCGGCGTCGGTCGACGCGGTGTCGGTCGCCGGGTCGGCCGCCGCCTCCATCGCCGCGATGTCGGCGAAGCCGCCCAGCCGGCTCGCGATGTCGCCCGACGGCAGAGGCTCGCCCTCGAGCGCGGTGACGATGCCGATCGTGTCGATGTCGCCCTGGGGCGTGATCACGACGACACGGAGCTGGTCGGGCGTCAGCCCGAACGACTCGGGCGTGAGCCCGCCGTCGTGCGTCGACTGGTAGACGAGGTCGGGCGACACCGGCACCCCGTACACGTTCTCCGGCGTGAGCACGAGGAACGCGACCGGGTGGACCGGGACGAGCGTCCCCGGGGGGAGCACCGGGCGCTGCACGCCCTTCTGGCCGCCGTTGTCGATGAAGGTGTGCAGGTTGGAGAAGTTCTCGAACACGGACTTGTAGACGGCGCTCTTCGCGCCGATCGGGAGCGGCGCGCCCACCTGCGCGATGACGACACCGATCTCACCGGCGGGCACCTGCACCCAGGGGTACTTGCTCACGCCGAACAGGGGCCACAGCTTGAAGCGGAGGCCGGGCATGAGCAGTGTCGCCTGGTAGCCGGCCTCGCCGCGGAACGCGATCGGGTTGTCCTCGCCGAGCTTCCGGCGGGCGAAGCGCTTCGACACGAGCCCGACCTGGGTCGATCCGATGAAATGCAGCGACTTCACCGCGACCAGGGCAACGATCACCGCGACGACGATGATCACGATCAGGAGCGCCATCTCCGCGCCTCTCTTCTCCAAAGGGCTTCGATTCCCGGGGTGGCCCCCCGCGGACGCAAGCCCATCCCTCAGCACAACTCTCGCGCTCGCGCGCGTTGTTCCGGATCGAGGGGCGGCGCGTCAACCGGTGAGCCCGGTCCGCGTGTACTCGACGACCTGCCGGATCTGCTGAGGGCTCAACCTCCCTGCGAACGACGGCATGCCGCCGCTGCCCTGGCTCACGAAGCGGATCTGGTCCTCGACGTCCGGGAACCGCTGGGTCATACGTCCGGCGAGTTGCGGTCCGACCGCGCCCTGCCCGTCCGCGCCGTGGCAGGTCGCGCAGTTGTCGGCGAACAGCCGCGCCCCGGGCGACCCGCCGCCCGCGCCGCCACCACCGCCCCCACCACCCCCGCCACTGCCGTTCGCGAACAGCATGACGACGAACACGACGGCGGCGACGAGCGCGACGACCTCGATGGCGGTGACGACGCGCCTGAACGACGAGCTCGGCATCGTCAGAAGAGCGGGGTTCCGGCCGGCCGGGACGTGAAGAACCAGAGGCTGCTCGTCACGAAGATCGTCACGAGCGCGGCGAAGGCGAGACCGCCGGCGAGCGGCAGCAGCCACCCGGGCAACCCGCGGACGCGGACCGACAGGACCTTCACGACGAACACGCCGTAGAAGAAGCACCCGGCGATCGAGTGGACGAGCACCCGCGTGTCCGTCGACTGGAACCCGAGCGCCCACAGGCACTGGTACGCGACGGGAAGGCTCACCAGGAACGCGAGCGTCCCGACGAGCCGGTGCGCGTCACCGAGCCACGGCGGGGCGTCGCGGGGCACGTGGATCCGGCCGAACAGGCGGAGACCGAGCAGGACCTGCACGACGGCGAGCACGACGACGAGCGATCCGAGCCAGACCTTGAGGTTGATGGTGCTGGTGAAGAACAGGCGGTAGGGCGTCTCGTGCGTCGGCGAGTGGTCGTTGGCGTACACGCCGAGCGCCACCGAGACCGCCGCGCCCCAGAGC
>DASRHL010000235.1:0-5739 GCA_035650535.1 Acidimicrobiia bacterium | reverse complement strand
GAGGTCGGCGGGCTCCGTCCACGGCGGGCCGGACCGCGCGATCCGGCGCAGCACCGCGTTCACGAGCCCGCGCGCCCGGCGCGGCGACGCGGCGACGGTCTCGCCGACGGCCGCGTGCGGCGGTGCGCCGTGGACGAGCTGGTAGACGCCGACGCGCAACGCGGCGCGCACCGCCGGGTCGAGCTCGGCGATCGGCCGGTCGAGGGCCGGCTGGAGGAGCGCGTCGAGACGGCGCTGCGCGCGCAAGGTGCCGTACACGAGATCGGTCGCGAACGCGCGGTCGCGGTCGTCGAGGCCGGTCGAGCGGAGAGCGGTCGGAACGAGCACGTTCGAGAACGCGCCCTGCTCGACGCGTACGAGCGCGTCGACCGCGAACTCCCGTGCGTTCACCTCGGGGCGCATCGGCGCGAGCTCAGGCGCCGACCGTCCACGCGTCGCCGTGCAGCCCGCGCAGCCACGCGTCCGCCGCCATCGCGCGCCGACCTTCGGGCTGCACCTCGTCGATCACCAGGATGCCGTCGCCGGTCCGGAGCCGCGCCCGGCGGTCGAGCGTTCCCGTCGTCGCCGGGCCGTCGTCGCCCGGCGGTCGCGCGTGCGCGCGCAGCACCTTGACCCGGTGGCCGCCGACCACGGTCCACGCGCCCGGCCGCGGATTGCCGGCCCGCACGACGCGGGCCAGCTCGGCCGCCGGCCGCGCCGGATCGAGCCGGAACTCCTCGACCGCCAGCTTGTCCGCGTAGACCGGCTCCCCGGACTGCTCCACAGGCTCCAGCTCGGGTACGAGCGGGAGCGTCTCGACGAGGAGCCGGGTCCCGATGTCGACGAGTCGCGCCCGCAACTCCCCCGCCGTCTCGTCCGGCGCGATCGGCGTCGCCTCGCACGCGTACACCGGCCCGGTGTCGAGACCCGCGTCGATCCGCATCAGGCAGACGCCCGTCTCGCGGTCACCCGCGAGCAGCGCTCGCTCGACGGGCGCTGCACCGCGCCAGCGCGGCAGCAACGAGAAGTGCACGTTGAGGAAGCCGTACGGCAACGCGTCGAGCAGCGACTGGCGGAGGAGCTGACCGAACGCGACGACGACGCCGACGGTCGCACCGCTCGCCGCGACCTCGTCGAGCACCTCCCCGGCCCGCTCCGGGGTGCGCACGGGGAGCCCGAGCTCGAGCGCGGCGGCCTTCACCGCGCTCGGGACGCTCGCCCCGCCCCGGCCGCGGCGGCGGTCCGGCTGCGTCACGACCAGTGCGACGTCGTGCCCGGCGGCGACGAGCGCCCGGAGCGGCGGGACGGCATCGGCCGGCGTCCCGAGGAAGACGATGCGCACGCGTCGGGCCGGGCCGGGCGGCGAGGTCAGAGGCGGCGGCCGCCACCGTCGTCGGCGGCGATGGCGCGGAAGTCGGTACGGCGGAGCTCGCGCATCGCCTGCTTGCGAACGTCGGGTTCGAGCCGGTCGATGAGCAGGACGCCGTCGAGGTGGTCGATCTCGTGCTGGATGAGGCGTCCCATCAGCTCGTCGCCCTCGATGATCACCTCGTTCCCGTGCAGGTCGAGGCCGCGCACGGTGACGAGCTTGGGTCGCACGATCTCGAAGTGGAATCCCGGTACCGACAGGCAGCCCTCGTCGTAGACCCACTCGCCGCTCGACTCGACGATCTCGGGGTTGACGATGACGTCGGGACCTTCGCCGACGTCGTAGGTGAACAGGCGCTTCTGGACGCCGACCTGGGGCGCCGCGAGCCCGACGCCCTGCGCCTCGGTCATGGTCTCGTACATCGTGCCGACGAGGCGCGCGAGCTCGCCGTTGAGCTCCTCGACCTCACGGGCTCGCTGCTTCAGCACGGGGTCGCCGAAGTACCGGATCGCGAACGTCGCCACTCAGCCGCTCCCGGCGCGGCGCGCCGGGCGCTTCGCGCCGGCCGACACCTTCTCCGGTCGCCGTCGCAAACGACGGCTCCTGCCCGGCACGCTGCTCCGCGGGAAACCCGCTGCGCGACGCTCGCTCACGCTCCAAGGGTACCAGTGGGTCGTTCGGGCTCCCCCAGGACCCCTGGTCTCCGTCAGATGCGGGGCGGGTCGACGGCGACCCGGAGCCGGCCGTGGCCGCGCGCCGGCGTGAGGTCGACCGTCGCGAGCGCGTCGGCGAGCGTTTCGGGCGACGGCGCGACGACGAGCGTGCGTCCCGCGGCCGACGGACCGAGGACCGTCAGCGCGCCGGACGCGCCGTCGCGCAACGCGGCGGTCGCGGCCGCGACGGCGCCGGGGTCGCCGGACAGCTCGGCGAGGCCGCCGAAGGGCGGGAAGCCCAGCGCCCGGCGTCGGGCCGCCTCGACCTCGAGCAGCGCGTCGGGCCGGCCCGCGGCGGCGGCCCGCAGGACCTCGTGGTCGGGCACGCGCGTCTGCACGAGCACGCTCGCCCGGCCCCGCGCGCCGACCAGGCGGCTCCCCCGGGCCAGCAGCCGGAGCGCCTCCTCCGCCACCCGGACGCGCGGCGCGAGCAGCTCCTGGTCGAACTCGAGGAAGGCGACGAGACCGATCGTGGCGTCGCCCGGGTCGACCCGGTGCAGAACGGCCTCGGTGCCGACGAGAACCGGTGTACGCGGAACGGCCTCCGTACGCGCCTCGACCTCGCCGACCGCTGCGCTCGGGACGAGACCGGCCACGTCGTCGCGCAACTTCGTCACACCCGGTCGGACGGTCCGGAAGGTGGACCCGTGGCACGCGAGGCAGACGGGCGGGCGCGTCGTCGCGCAGCGCGGGCACACGAGGTCGCGCTCGGCCTGGGCGACCGCGGCGCCGCAGTGCGCGCAACGCGCGACCTCGCCGCAGGTGCGACAGGCCAGGAGCCGCGCCCGACCCTTCCGGTTCACGACGCACACCGCTCGCTCGCCCCGTTCGAGTGTCGTGTGCAACGCGGAAGCGAACCGCTCCGACAGCAGGCCGACCCCCGGCGGTTCGTCCCGGAGGTCGACGACGTCGATCCTCGCCCAACCGGTCCGGGCCAGCGCGGGAGGCGGGGACACGGGCGACCGGCACCGCGTCGCGGCGTAGGCCTCGACCGTCGGGACCGAGCCCACGAACGAGAGCCGGGCGCCGGCGCGTGTCACGCGTTCCGCGGCGACGTCGCGCGCGTGCCAGGTCGGGACCCGCTCCTCCTGGAGCGCTTCGTCGCCGTCGTCGAGCACCACCACGGCCGCGAGGTCGGGGACGGGCGCGAGCACCGCGATCCGTCCACCGACGACCACCCGCGCGCCGCGCCGAGCTTCGCACCAGGCCGCGGTCCGCAGCGCGTCGGGCTGCGCGCCGTGCAGCTCGACGACCTCGCGGCCCTCGCGGGCGATCGCGGCCCGGAGCGCCCGTGCCCGAACGGGTTCGGGGACGACCACGATCGTCGAGCCTTCGGGCGCCAGGAGCGCCCGAACGAGCTCCCGGACATCGGCTGCGGGAGGCCACGCGATCGACCGCACCGGAGTGTCGGGCAGCGGGATCGGCGGCGGCGCCGGCGCGTAGATCCCGACCTCGACGTCGGGGGTGGGTCCGGGCGCGACGACGTTCGGCGGCGTCGCGGCGCGCAGCACCGTGCTGAACGGGCCGGCCCAGCGCCACGCGATCCAGCGGCACAGCTCGACGACGTCGCCGGGCGGCCCCGCGGAGGCGACCGCGCGCAGCGGGACGAGCCGCTCGGCGGACGTCTCGGGTGCGACGTCGTCGGCGACGACCCAGCCGCGCACCCGCCGCCCGTGCAGCGCGACCCGCACGACGGTTCCGACTGCGACGTCGGCCGCGAGCTCCGGTGGGACCAGGTAGTCGAACGCCCGCGCCAGCGCGGGGACGTCGGGCTGGACGCGACAGACGCGCGTCCCGGCCCCGATCTGGTTCGCCTTCGGGCCGCTCTCGGCGCTTCGCGCCGGGCCGCTCGGGCCCCGCTCGCTGCTCAGCGGGACACCCGCGTCGCAACGCTCGCTCAGGCCAGCGCCTCGGCGGCCTTGCGCAGGCTGGCCGCGTGGTCGGTGTGCTCCCACGTGAACCCGGGTTCGTTGCGCCCGAAGTGCCCGTACGCCGCCGTGCGCTTGAAGATCGGGCGACGCAGCTGCAGCCGCTCGATGATCGCCGCCGGTCGCAGGTCGAAGTGCTCCTGCACCAGCGCCGGGAGCTTCGCCGGGTCGACTTCCGACGTGCCGAACGTCTCGACCATGATCGACACCGGGCGCGCGACGCCGATCGCGTACGCGACCTGCACCTCGCACCGCTTCGCGATGCCCGCGGCGACGATGTTCTTCGCCGCGTGGCGCACGGCGTACGCCGCCGAGCGGTCGACCTTCGTCGGGTCCTTGCCCGAGAACGCGCCACCGCCGTGGCGGGCCATCCCGCCGTACGTGTCGACGATGATCTTCCGGCCGGTGAGGCCGCAGTCCGCGTGCGGCCCGCCGAGCTCGAAGTTCCCGGTCGGGTTCACGAGCACCTCGAAGTCGTCGCCCGCGAACTGCTCCGGGAGCAGCGGCTTGATCACGTGCTCGATGAGGTCGGGCTTCAGCAACAGGTCGATGTCGACGCCAGGTGCGTGCTGCGTCGAGATCAGCACGGTCGAGAGCCGCTTGGGCCTGCCGTCCTCGTACGCGATCGTCACCTGGGTCTTGCCGTCGGGCCGCAAGTACGGCAGGACGCCCGCCTTGCGGACCTCGGCGAGCCGGTGCGCGAGACGGTGCGCGAGCCAGACCGGCATCGGCATGAGGTCGTCGGTCTCGTCGCACGCGTAACCGAACATCATCCCCTGGTCGCCGGCGCCGATCTCGTCGTACTGCTCGCCGGTGCCCGCGCGCTGCTCCGCCGCCTTGTCGACGCCCATCGCGATGTCGGGCGACTGCTCGTCGATCGACGTGATGACGCCGCAGGTGTTGCCGTCGAAGCCGTACGACTCGCGGTCGTAGCCGATACCGCGGATGGTGTCGCGCACGACGCGCGGGATGTCGATGTACGCGTTCGTGCTGATCTCACCCGCGACGACCACCAGGCCGGTCGTGGCCATGGACTCGCACGCCACGCGGCTCGACGCGTCCTCGTCGAGGATCGCGTCGAGGACGGAGTCGGAGATCTGGTCGCACATCTTGTCGGGGTGACCCTCGGTCACCGACTCGGACGTGAACGTGAAGTGGCTGCCCACTGAGCTCCCCTTGTCGTGGTTAGGCCGGTTGCTGATCGGATGCGGTGGGCGCGGGCGCGTTCGGCGCCGGGCGGCCCAGCCCGGCTCGGACCCGGTCGAGGATGACATCGGCGAGTGCCGCCTTCGACAGGAGGGGCAGATCCTCCACCGCCCCGGCCGCGTCGAGCAGGACCGCCCGGTTCGTGTCGACCACGAACCCGGAGTCCGGCGCGGCGACGTCGTTGGCGACGACGAGGTCGACGCGCTTGGCCGCGAGCTTCTCGGCCGCGTGCTCGCGCACGCGCTCGGTCTCGGCCGCGAACCCGACGACGAACTGGCCGTCCCGGCGGCGACCGAGCTCGGACAGGATGTCGGTGGTCGGCTCGAGCAGCAGCTCGGGGACCCCGTCGCGCTTCTTGAGCTTGGCGGGCGCGGCCGCCTTGGGCCGGAAGTCGGCGACGGCCGCCGCCATCACGACCGCGTCGAGGTCGGCGAACCGGGTGAGGACGGCATCGGCCATCTCCTGGGCGGTCTCGACGGCGACGAGCTCGACGTCCGCCGTCACGCCCTGCGGCTGGGTCGTCACGAGCGTGACCCGAGCGCCG
>DASRHL010000234.1:0-2242 GCA_035650535.1 Acidimicrobiia bacterium | reverse complement strand
CGATCCGCGTCCACCCCGGCCACGTCGGCATGTTCCACGCCAACGTCGCGTTCGAGCTCGACCGCATCAAGGGCATCAAGAACATGTTCTTCGGCGGCGACGGCATCTTCCTCGCCAAGCTGACCGGGCCCGGCCACGTCTGGCTGCAGACCCTGCCGCTGCCGAAGCTCGCGCAGTCGCTGATGCCCTACCTGCCCGAAGCCTCCTCCGGCGAGGGAAAGTCCGGCGGCTTCAACATCGGCTCACTCCTCGACGACAACTAGACGCGGGGCACGCTCCGCTCGGCGAGGGCGGCGAACTCGTCGGCGACGAGCTTCGTCGCTGCAAGTTGGCGGCCGAGGCGCCAGTCGCGCATCGGGAACACCGACTGCCAGCGGTGCAGCTTCTCGAAGCTGAGCGTCGCGCTCACGATCTCCTCGCCGTCGCCGGCCTCCGCGTACACGTGGCTGAAGCGTGGGAACGCCGGCCCCGCGATGACGCTGTGCCCGAGGTAGTCGGCCGGGCGCACGCGGTCGAGGCTCGTCGGCGAGTAGTCCTGCACGTCCGGTCCGCCGACGAGATTCGCGCTCGCGGTGTAGACGAGGTTCTCCTGCGCGCGGACGGCCGTCGTGCCGACCATGTAGTCGCGCTTGCCGGGGCCGGCGAACGTCCCGCAGCAGTTCACGATGAGGCGAGCACCCTTCAACGCGAGGATGCGCGACAGCTCGGGGTTGAACCAGAAGTCGTAGCAGATCTGCACGCCGATCGGCCCGAAGCGCGTCGGGAAGACAGGGAGGCTCGTGCCGGGCCGGAACACGATGCCTTCCTGCACCCACGGCAGCGCGCCGAGATGGACCTTGTGGTACGTCCCGAGCAGACCTTCGGGCCCGACGACCGCGACCGAGTTGTAGAGCACACCGGGGTCGTTCGCATCGCGTTCGGGGAGCCCGAACAGGACGTAGATGCCGTGCTCGCGCGCGAGGTCGGCGACGTGATCGGTCGCGGGACCCGGCACGAGCTCGGCCTCGTCGACGTGGTACTCGCACGCGTGGCCCTCGGCGCGGCACGCGTCGCACGCGGACGTGCCGGTGAGCGACTCCTCGGGGAACGCCACGATGTCGATGCCCTGGGCCGCGGCCTCGACCACGTTCGCCTCGATCTTCTCGAGCGTCCGCTTCTTGTCGCCCCACACCGGGGTGAAGTTCGCGCACCCGACGGTCACGACCTTCTCGAACGACTCGTACTCGACGGGGATCACCGGCGACCTCCCTGTTCCGCTCGCTCCCTGCGGGCCGGGTCGGCGTGGACGCCCACCATGATCACAGGTTCATGAAGCGGCCGCCGTCGACGACGAGCGTCTGGCCGGTGACGTAACGGGCGCCCTCGCCGAGGAGGAACACGACGGGCGGGCCGATGTCGCGCTCGGGGTCGCCGATCCAGCCGAGCGGGACCCGGCTCGTGGTGCGGGCCTCGAGGCCGGGGTCCTCGCCCCAGGCATACGTCATGGCCGGCGTCATCGCGAGCGGCGACACCGTGTTGACGGTGATGCCGTACGGCGCCCACTCCCGGGCCAGGCTCTTCGTGAAGCCGCGCAGCGCCGCCTTCACCGTCCCGTAGACGGGCAGCATGAAGCTCCCCTCCATGCCCGCCGGCGACGTCATCGTCACGAGCGCGCCCCGACTCTCTCGGAGGTGGGGGAGAGCGGCGGTCGCGCACAGGTAGGCGCCCCGCATCGAGACCGCCACGTGCTCGTCGACGAGCGCGTCGGCGACGGTTTCGAGGCGTGCCGGCTCACCCGACCGGCGACTCGTGGCGTTGTGCACCATGCCGTCGAGACGGCCCGTCCGCTCGACGGCGAGCGCGACCGCGGCGTGCACGTCGGCGGCCACCGTCACGTCGCAGTGCACCCATGCGGCCGCGCCGCCGTTCGCGGTGATCAGCGCGACGGTCTCCTCGCCGTTCTCGTGACGCGACGCGACGACGACATCGGCACCTGCGGCCGCGCACGAGAGCGCGATCCCGCGGCCGACGCCGCCGCCGGCGCCCGTGACGACCACCGAACGTCCCTCGAGCTCTCCGCCCCGCCAGCTCACGGCATCATCAGGATCCCGCCGTCGACCACGAGGGTCGTGCCGGTCACGAATTGCGCGGCGTCGGCGCTCAACAGGGCGACGGCCGCGGCGACGTCGGTGCGGGCGTCGGGTGCGCGTCCGAGCGCGACCGGCGCCAGCCAGGGGCCGGCGACGCCCGCCCCGGGATCGAC
>DASRHL010000233.1:0-10348 GCA_035650535.1 Acidimicrobiia bacterium | reverse complement strand
CCACTCGCCCGTGCGAGGAAGCCGTCCCTGAGCTCCGCCCGTCCCGCGAACCAGCCGTGGCCCGGGTTCGGGTGGTTGCACCCGCGCCACGGGTTCGTCTCGCCGGGCGCGCCCACGAGCCGGTACGCCTCGACCAGCTTGCCGTCGCGGTCGGGATACGCGACGTCGTTGCGTGCGGCGACCCGGAAGCTCTTGCCGTACCGGCGGCGGCCGGTCTCGACGTAGTGCTCGTCGCCCGCGAGCCAGCCGAGGTAGTGGTCGAAGGAGCGATTCTCCATCATCAGGACGACGACGGTGTCGATCGGGCACTCGCGCGCCGGTCGGTCGAGCACCGTCTCGAAGTCCGACGCCGTCCCGCCGTCGCCGTCGTCGCAACCCAGCAGCGCCGGGCCCCCGAGCAGCGCGGCACCGCCGACCACTCCCGCTGTGCGGCCCGCGGCGCGCAGGAAGTCGCGCCGGTCCATACCCGCTGCGCGACGCTCGCTCACGGCATCCCCGCTCTCGGCCGCTGCGCGGCCGGGCCGCTCGGGCCCCGCTCGCTGCTCCGCGGGATACCCGCTGCGCGACGCTCGCTCACGGCAACGGGTCGACGGGTTCGGGGGGCGCGGTCCGCTCGCCGAAGTACTCGAGCGCGAGCTCGGCGCCCAGGCCCACGAAGAGGCCCTCGGCCTCGGCGAGCAGCCGGTTCCCCTCGAAGAGGCTCCCGATCGTTGTGACGCGCCGGCCGTCGACGCGCGCGGTGTGCGCCTCGATGCGCACCTCGCGATACAGCGGCGTCGGGCGCCGGTAGCGGACGGTCAGCCGGCCGGTGAGCCCGCCGTATCCGCTTCCCACGTTGGCGAGTCCCAGCGCCTCGTCGAACGCCAGCGCGACCCAGCCGCCGTGCACGTATCCCGGCGGTCCCTCGTACGCGGCGCCGAACGCCCCACGGGCGTGGAGGACGCCGTCGCGGAACTCCCACTCGAACGGTGGCGAGACCGGGTTCGCGGGGCCGACGAACGGGCTCCGGGGAACGAAGTCGTCGTGGTGCCGCGGCCGCGGCTCGCCGTCGTGTGCCGTGGCAGCTCGTCCGGCTGCGCCGGGCTCGGCCTCCAGACGGTCGACGAGCTCGTCGACCACGCCCGCCGCCGCGTCGAGGCGCTCGTCGTCGGCGTCGACGTTCGTGAGCACCGCGTCGACCAGGCGGCGCGCCGACGCCGCGAGCCGGAGGCGCGCCGGCGTCGCGAAGGTCGCCGCGTCCGGGTAGCCCCTGCCCGGCAGGGCACCCGCGGCGCGGTTCACGTCACGATTCACGCCGCGAGGAGGCCGAGGACGTCGGCGAGGGCGCCGACCCTTGCGCAGTCGAGATGGGCGTGGTGCCCGTAGGGGTCGACCAGAACCGGCGGGACGCCCGCGGCGAGCGCGCCCGCGACGTCCGCGGCCGGCATGTCGCCGACGTGGATCGCCCGGCCGGGCTCGACCCCGAGCCGTTCGAGGGCGAGGTGGAAGATCGCGGGATCGGGCTTGGCGACGCCGACGACGGTGGAGTCGATCACCGCGCCGACCTCGACGCCGGGCCCCGGACCCACCTGGCAGATCCCGTCGGCGCGCAACTGTTGCTCGACGGTGCCGTCGGCGTTCGACACGATCGAGATCGCGACACCGGTCGCCGCGATCGCGCGGAGCGCATCCCGGGCGCCGGGGATCTCGCGAGTCCAGACGCCGCCGCGCCCGAACTCCTCGAGCAGGATCGCCATCGCGTGCTCGAACCGCTCCTCGACGACACCGACCGCCTCCGCGTAGGAACGGTTGTACGCGTACCAGACGCGGTGTCCGTGGTGCGTGTCATCGGGGATCGCCGCGAGGTGCGCGTCGATCCCGGCGACCCCGAGGTAGTGCGCGCGGTCGAGGTCGTCGGGGTCGGCGTCGATGCCGAGGCGCGCGAGCGCGACTCGCATCCGTTCGTGGTCGGGCAGGTAGAACACGCCACCGAGATCGAGCAGCACGGCTTGCACGCCGGACGGCACCACGACAGCACGCTACTGAACACGCGGATCGCCGGCGGGAAACGGATCGGAGCCGCGAGCGGCCACTGGTAGCGTGTGCCGTCGTGGAGTTCCGCCGGATCAACGCCCTGCCGCCCTACGTCTTCGGCATCATGGACGCACTGAAGATCGAGGCCCGGCGCGCCGGCGAGGACGTCGTCGATCTCGGTTTCGGGAATCCCGACATCCCCTCGCCCGACGTGGCGGTGAAGAAGCTGGCCGAAGCAGTCGAGAACCCCCGCAACCACCGCTACTCGGCGAGCCGGGGGATCCCGAAGCTCCGCCTCGCGATCTGTGACCTGTACCGCCGCAAGTTCGGCGTCGACCTCGACCCCGAGACGCAGGCCTGCACCACGATCGGCGCGAAGGAGGGCTTCTCCCACCTGATGTGGGTGCTGCTCGGCCCCGGTGACTCGGCGCTCGTCCCGAGCCCGTCGTACCCGATCCACATCTGGGGCCCGATCCTCGCCGGGGCCGAGGTGCGGCACGTGCGACTCGGGCCCGAGCAGAACTTCTTCGACAACCTGCTGGAGGCGTGGGAGGACTCGTGGCCCCGCCCCCGCGTCGTCGTCATCTCGTTCCCGCACAACCCGACGACGGCGTGCGTCGACCTCGAGTTCATGAGCCGCATGGTCGAGTTCGCACGGGAGCGCGAGGTGCTGCTCGTGCACGACTTCGCGTACGCGGATCTCGGCTTCGACGGTTACGACCCGCCGTCGATCCTCCAGGTGCCGGGCGCGAGCGACGTTGCCGTCGAGCTGTACACGCTCACGAAGTCGTTCTCGATGGCCGGCTGGCGCGTCGGGTTCCTGCTCGGGAACCCCGAGGTCGTCGCCGCGCTCGGCCGGCTGAAGTCCTACCTCGACTACGGGACCTTCCAGCCGATCCAGATCGCGTCCATCGTCGCGATGAACGAGGCGCCCGACTACCCGGCCGAGGTCAACGCGATCTACAAGGGCCGGCGTGACTCGTTGATCGACGGCCTCGCACGTGCCGGCTGGGTGATCGAGCGGCCGAAGGGGACGATGTTCGTCTGGGCTCCGATCCCCGAGCCCTACGTCGACATGGGCAGCCTCGACTTCTCGAAGCTGCTCGTGCAGGACGCCAAGGTCGCGGTCTCGCCCGGCGTGGGCTTCGGCCCGGGCGGCGAGGGTTTCGTGCGCTTCGCGCTGGTCGAGAACGAGCACCGCATCAACCAGGCCGTCCGCGGCATCAAGCGCGCCCTCACGAAGCTCGGCTGAAGACCGAGCCACCTCGCCGAGCGTCGAGGAAGTCGGTTCGCTGCGCCGCGGGATTCCCTGCGGCGCGGACGCCCCACCTCGGCGGGGGAGACCTAACCTGCTCTCGTGTTGTACTGGGTGCTCAAGGGGATCCTGACGCCGCTGCTACGGGGTGCGTACCGCATCCGGGTCGAGGGTCGTGAGCATCTTCCCACCCGCGGCCCGGTGATCGTCGCCGCGAACCACCGTTCGTTCCTCGACTCGATGTTCATCCCGCTCGTGATCCCGCGCCGGGTGACCTTCGTCGCGAAGGCCGAGTACTTCGACTCCTGGAAGACGGCATGGTTGTTCCGCGCCCTCGGGCAGATCCCGATCCGGCGCGAGGGCGGCAGCGCGAGCGAGGGCGCGCTGCTCGCGGCCCGTGACGTCCTCGAGAACGGTGGGGTGTTCGGTATCTACCCCGAGGGGACGCGGACGCGCGACGGCCTCACACACCGCGGCCACACCGGCGCGGCGCGGCTCGCGATGCAGACGGGTGCGCCGATCGTCCCCGTCGGCATGATCGGGAGCGACGAGTGCCAGCCGGTCGACCGCAAGCTGCCGCGTCTGTTCAAGCAGGTCACGATCCGCTTCGGCGCGCCCATCTCGCCGCAACGGTACGCGGACCGCGCCGGTGACGCGCTCGCGCTGCGCCAGATGACCGACGAGGTGATGTTCGAGATCGTGTCCCTGTGCGGCCGCTACGAATACCGCGACACCTACGCCACGAAGCAGCCCGACGTCGAGGCGCCGCCGCAACCCCCGCTCGCGTCCCACGCCGCGTGAGCGGTCCGGCGACTCATCCCCGGTCGACGGCCCAGCCGCGCGCCCGCTCGACCGCGCGGCGCCACTCCGCGTAGCCCCGCGCCACGTCTTCGGCGGGCGCCGAGGGCGTGAACTCCGCCTCAGCCGTCCAGCCGGCCGCGGCGTCGGCGGGTGTGCCCCACACACCGGTCGCGAGACCGGCGAGAAAGGCCGCGCCGAGCGCGGTGGTCTGCTGCACGCGCGGGCGACGCACGGGAACCCCGAGCACGTCCGCCTGGAACTGGCACAGGACGTCCATCACGCTCGCGCCGCCGTCCGCCCGGAGCTCCGCGATCGGACGGCCACTCGCCTCGGTGATCGCGTCGACCACGTCGCGCGTCTGCCAGGCCATCGCCTCGACGACGGCACGCGCCAGATGTGCCTTCGTCGTCCCGCGCGTGATGCCGACGATCGTGCCTCGCGCGTACGGGTCCCACCACGGCGACCCCAGACCCGCGAATGCGGGGACGAACACGACGCCACCCGCGTCGGGCACACTCGACGCGAGCGGGCCGGTCTCCGCCGCGTCCGCGATGATCCCGAGACCGTCGCGGAGCCACTGGATCGCGGCACCCGTCACGAACACCGAGCCCTCCATCACGTAGGTCGTCTCCGCGCCGAGCGTCCAGCCGACACTGGTCAGGAGTCCCTCCGCCGGCGCGGGATGGGTCGGGCCGAGGTTCACGAGCACGAACGATCCCGTCCCGTACGTGTTCTTCGTCATCCCCGGCTCGAAGCATGCCTGGCCGAACAGCGCGGCCTGCTGGTCGCCCGCGATCCCCGCCACCGGCACACGGAGGCCGGCCGCGCGCGCCGGATCGGTGAACCCGAACACGCCGCTGGTCGGCATGACCGCGGGGAGGCACGAAGCCGGGACACCGAAGACGTCGAGCAACTCGGATGACCACTGCAGCGCATCGATGTCGAAGAGCATCGTGCGGCTCGCGTTCGACGGATCGGTCGCGTGCACGCCACCCTGCGGCCCGCCGGTGAGCTGCCAGAGGATCCAGCTGTCGACCGTCCCGAACGCGAGCCCGCGGTCACTCTCGACGCCGCCGCCGTGCAGCAGCCACTCGAGCTTGGTCGCGGAGAAGTACGGGTCGAGCACGAGGCCGGTCACGCGCCGGATGAGTGGCTCGTGCCCGGCGGCGCGGAGCTCGTCGCACCGGGCCGCGGTGCGCCGGTCCTGCCAGACGATCGCACGGTGACGCGGGCGCCCCGTCGCCCGGTCCCAGACGACGACGGTCTCGCGCTGGTTCGTGATGCCGATCGCGGTAACCGTTTCGCCGTCGCGCTGCACCGAATCGACGACCTCGGCGAGCGTGGTCCGTGTCGCGTCCCAGATGTCGTCCGCGTCGTGCTCGACACGTCCCGGCTCCGGAAAGTGCTGGGGGAACTCACGGTAGGCGGCATGCCGAGGTCTGCCGTGCTCGTCGACCGCGATCGAGCGGATCCCGGTGGTGCCGGCGTCGATCGCGAGAACGACGGCCACGGCTCAGGTCGCGGGCGCGAGCGCCGCCGTGACGGCGCGGCCGAGCGTGCGGCGCACCCGGTCGAACTCGAGGACGAGCGTGCGGCCGGTCGGCAGCTCGACGCGGAGCTGCAACAACGGGAATCCGGTCCGACTCCGTTCGAGGTGGAGGAGTTCGAGTGCGTGTTCGAGCGCCACGCCATCCGGTCCGAGACCGAGCCGCCGGCGTTGATGCTTCCCGCGTGCGAGCAGGAGCAACCGCTTGTCGGTGAGCACGAGCTCGTATCGCCGGCGTGCCTGGAAGAGGAGCCGCACGCGCTCGCGGCGCAGCAGGGCCCAGCACGTGCCGTGCGCGCGTACCTCTTCGCCCTCCCGAAGGACGCCCTCGAGCAGGACGCCCCGGGTCGCAGTTGCGGATTTGCCGATCTGTCGCTCGACCGCATGCTCGTGAACAGGTGTCGAATTCGTTACGTCGGGGTTCACGGGGCCGCTCACGGAGCGCGAGGCTAGGCGCGACGTGCGAGAGAGGAGCGACCATGAGGATCGGCATCCTCACGGGTGGCGGCGACTGCCCGGGGCTGAACGCGGTGATCCGCGCGGTGGTGCGCAAGGGCGAGGGGATCTACGGGCACGAGATCGTCGGCTTCCGTCACGGCTGGCGGGGCGTGCTCGACGGCGAGACGATGGAGTTGACGATCTCCTCCACGCGCGGCCTGCTGCACCGCGGGGGGACGATCCTCGGCACGTCGCGCACGAACCCCTACAAGACAGAAGGTGGTGTCGCGGCCGCGCTCGACACGTTGGGACGAGAGCGGATCGACGCGCTCATCGCGATCGGCGGGGAGGACACGCTCGGTGTCGCCGCGAAGCTCGGCGGCGAGGGCATCAACGTCGTCGGTGTCCCGAAGACGATCGACAACGACCTCTCGGCGACCGACGTCACGTTCGGCTTCGACACCGCCGTCCAGGTCGCCGTCGACGCGATCGACCGTCTCCACACGACGGCCGAGAGTCACGATCGGGTCATGGTCTGCGAGGTGATGGGCCGGCACGCGGGTTGGATCGCGCTGCACTCGGGGCTCGCGGGCGGTGCCGACGTGATCCTGGTGCCTGAGGTGCCGTTCGACATCGAGGAGGTCTGCGCGCGGTTGATGCACCGCCACCGTCGGGGCGAGGCGTTCTCGATCGTCGTAGTGGCGGAGGGGGCGGTTCCGCGCGAAGGGACGATGGCCACGCAGTCGAGCGACCTCGACGAGTTCGGCCACGTTCGACTCGGCGGCATCGGGTCGCAGCTTGCGCCCGAGATCCAGGCCCGCACGGGCTTCGACACCCGCGTGACGATCCTCGGTCACGTGCTGCGAGGTGGCACACCGACCGCGTTCGACCGCATCCTCGCGACCCGCTTCGGGCTCGAGGCGATCGACGCGGTGCACGAGGGCGACTTCGCCAAGATGGTCGCGCTCCGGGGTGTCGACATCGTGCGCGTGTCGATCGACGACGCGGTGCGCGAGCTCAAGACCGTCCCGCCCGAGCTCCTCGACTCCGCGAGCGTCTTCTTCGGATAGCTTCCGGAGGCGTGAGCGAGCGTCGCGGTGCGGGTATCCCGCGGAGCGGGGACGGCGGGAATGTCGTGGCCGGGACGCCGCTCGACGAGCTGCTCGAGCTCCTCGAGCTCGAGCCCCTCGAGGTCAACCTCTTCCGCGGTGTGAGCCCCGACGAGGCCCAGCAGCGCGTCTTCGGCGGGCAGGTCGCCGCGCAGGCGCTCGTCGCCGCGGGCCGAACCGTCGATTCCGACCGGCCGGTCAACTCGTTGCATGCCTACTTCCTCCGCCCGGGCGATCCCGACGTGCCCATCGTCTACGAGGTCGACCGGATCCGCGACGGCCGCACCTTCACGACCCGGCGGGTCGTCGCGATCCAGCACGGGCACGCGATCTTCAACCTGTCGGCGTCGTTCCAGGTCGTCGAGGCCGGCCCCGACCACCAGATGGAGATGCCCGACGTACCGGGGCCGGAGGCCCTGCCCACCTTCCGGGAGCGCCTCGAGCCCTACCTGGACCGCTTCGGCCCCGAGACGGTCGATCTCCTGACACGCGAACGCCCGATCGAGTCGCGCGCGGTCGCTGACCCGCACTGGCTCGAACCGACGCCGCGCGCGCCCGCGCAGGACGTCTGGATCCGTGCCAACGGCGTCCTGCCGGACGACCCCCTGCTCCATGCCTGCGTCGTCGCCTACGCGTCCGACCTCACGCTGCTCGACACCGCGACGCTGCCGCACGCGATCGGGCACAGCGGGCAGTACCAGATGGCCAGCCTCGACCACGCAATGTGGTTCCACCGGCCGTTCCGGGCCGACGAATGGCTCCTCTACCACCAGGTCAGCCCGTCGGCGTCGCGGGCCCGCGGGCTCGCGCTCGGGCACGTCTTCTGCCGGGACGGCACCCTTGCCGTCACCGTGATGCAGGAAGGTCTCATCCGACCCGTTCCTCCACGCACCTGACCCCGCGGACGCTCGCGTAACCTCGAGCCGTGAGCTCCCGGCACGTCGACCTGCGGTCCGACACGGTCACGACGCCGACGCCCGAGATGCGACGGGCGATGGCCGACGCCGAGGTCGGCGACGACGCCTATGGCGAGGACCCGACGGTCAACCGGCTGCAGTCGCTGGCCGCGGCACTCCTCGGCAAGGAGGCCGCGCTGTTCGTGCCGTCGGGCACCATGGCGAACCAGCTCGCCCTTCGCGTTCTCGGCCGGCCCGGCACCGAGATCCTGTGCGGCGAGCGCGCGCACGTCTACCGCTACGAGACGGCGGCGGCCGCCGGCAACGCGGGTGTGCAGCTGCGGCCGTTGCCCGACGGATCCGGGGTCCTCGACCCCGGGACGGTCACGGCCGCGGCCGCCGACCAGCAGCACCACCTGCCACCGATCTCGGCCGTCGCGATCGAGAACACGCACATGCCCGCGTCGGGCCGGCCGTGGCGGATCGCGGAGGTCGAGGCCGTCGCCGACGCCGCCCGGCGCAACGGGTTCGCGCTCCACTGCGACGGCGCCCGCATCTGGAACGCGGCCGTGGCACTCGGTGTGCACCCATCCGAGCTCGCCGCCCCGGTCGACACCGTGATGTTCTGCCTGTCGAAGGGCCTCGCGGCCCCGGTGGGGTCGCTGCTGTGCGGGCCGGCCGGGCTGATCGGCGAGGCCCGCGCCGAGCGGGGCCGTCTCGGTGGTGGCATGCGTCAGGCCGGGATCCTCGCCGCGGCCGGCATCGTCGCGCTCGAGACGATGGTGGAGCGGCTGGCCGACGACCACGCCCGGGCGCGGCGCCTCGCGACGGCGCTGGCCGAGCGGTTCGACGGCTGCGTCGACCCGGCAGCGGTCGAGACCAACATCGTCTGCGTGCCACTCGACCGCTTGCCGGAGAAGATCGTCGAACGGCTCGACGAACGCGGCGTCGCGATCGGCACCATCGACGCGCGCACGGCACGGTTCGTGACGCACAAGGACGTCGGCGACGAAGCTCTCGAGCGTGCCGTCACCGCGATCGACGAGATCGCGCGCGAGGCGCGTTGAGGCCTCGGAGCTGACAGGGCGGAACAGGGGGACAGTCCATGGCCCGGATCCTCATCACCGGCTGCTCGACCGGAATCGGCCGCGCCGCCGCGATCGAGCTCACCAAACGGGGCCACGAGGTCGTCGCCACCGCGCGCCGACCGGAGACGCTGGCCGATCTCGACGTCGCGCAGGCGCTGGCGCTCGACGTCGACGACGACACGTCGGTGGCCGCGGCGATCGGAGATGCGGGACAGCTCGACGCGCTCGTGAACAACGCGGGCTTCGGCGTGACCGGACCGGTCGAGCGCGTCCCGGTGTCGGAAGGCAAGCGGATCTTCGAGACGAACTTCTTCGGCGCGCTCCGCATGATCCAGGCCGTGCTTCCCGACTGGCGGGCGCGGGGGAGCGGGACCGTCGTCAACGTCAGCTCGGTCGCGGGGCGCGTCGGTGCGCCCCTCGACGGGCTCTACAGCGCGACCAAGTTCGCGCTCGAAGCGGTGTCGGAGGCGTTGCACTACGAGGTCGGCCACTTCGGCATCCGCGTGCGGATCGTCGAGCCGGGAGAGTTCGAGACGGGCTTCTCCGCCAACACCGTCCGCCACGGCCTCGACACGCCCCCCTACGACGAGCTCGACCGCGAGTGGGGAGCAGCGCGTGCGAAGTTGATCGGGGGCGGCGACGCGCCGGGCCCGGAGGCGGTCGCGGTCACGATCGCCGACGCCGTCGAGTACGACGGCCCGCGGCTTCGTTGGCCCGTCGGGTCGGACGCGGACCTGGTGCTCGGCGCCCGCGCGTCGATGGACGACGAGGCGTTCGAGCGGGCGATGCGCGACGTGCTGGGAGTCGAGTGGTGAGCGCGGGACGACGCCCGTGACGCTCGTCAGCGAGACGCCGACGAGCGTCCTCGCCGTGTACGCACATCCCGACGATCCGGAGATCTCGGCCGGCGGCACGCTCGCGCGGTGGGCGGCGGCCGGTGCGTCGGTCTGGCTCCTCATCACGACGCGCGGCGAGAAGGGGACGCGCGACCCCGACGCCGACCTCGACGCGCTCGCCGAGCTTCGCGTCGAGGAGACGGGCAAGGCGGCCGAACTCCTCGGTCTCGCGGGCCACTTCCACCTCGGCGCGGGCGACGGCGAGCTGGAGGACGACGCCCGCCTGCGCGGCGAGATCGTGCGGTTCGTACGCGAGCTCGAACCCGAGGTCGTGCTCTGCCCCGACCCGACCGCGGTGCTCTTCGG
>DASRHL010000232.1:0-7956 GCA_035650535.1 Acidimicrobiia bacterium | reverse complement strand
GCCGAGCAGCGCCGCCACCTGCCCGGCCCGGTACGAGGTCGCCACGACGCGGACCTTACCCACGAAAAACGCGGATCTGCAAGGTGATCTGCTGATTTCACTGGCATCTGCGGGGAAAGGCCCCGGGCGCGTCGCCGGTTCGGGGCACGACGGGACTAGTGCAGTTGCACTACAGAATCGGCGGCGGCCGCCGATCTCCTGCGGACAACCAGGGGGACCGGCCCTCCCACGTCCCCCGCCCTCCGGCGTCGCCCCCTGCCCCGGCGGGGGGCGACGCTTCGGTTCGGGACGGTTCGCGCCCCGTGCGGTCCTCAGGTCGTGGTCGTCGTCGAGGAGCTCGTCGTGGTGACGGGCGGGCTCGGCACGGTGATCTGGCGCTGGGTCGTCTGGCCGTTCGAGGCCTTGGCCGTCAGCAGATACGTGTGCGAGCCGCCGCACACGAACGGCACCTGGGCCGAGCCGCTCGCCCCGTAGGACGCGTACTTGCCGGGACCGTCGATGCTGATGTCGACGCCGACGGCGTTCTGGGTGGTCCAGTGCAGCGTGATCTGGTTCGTCGTGCAGTTCGGCGTGTCGTTCGTGAACGACGTGATCGCCGGCGAGGTCGCGGTCGTCGTCGTGGGTGTCGTGGTGGTGGACGTCGTGCTCGTCGACGTGCTCGTCGTCGACGTCGACGTGCTCGAGGTGCTCGTCGACGAGGCCGGCTTCTTGTTGTCGTCCCCGCCGCTCGAGACGAGCAGGACGACGATGACGGCGATCAGCACCGCGGCGATGCCGCCGAGCCCGTAGAGGAGCATGCGCCGCCGGCGGGCGGCCTCGTCGTCCTCGTCCCAGCCGCCGCCCCCGCCGCCGTTGCCGCCGTTGCCACCGCCGGCGTCGCCCCCGACGCCCCCGCCGCCCCCGAAGCCGGGCTGGACACGCTGGGTCGGGACGGTCGGGTCGTAGCCCCCGACCCCGGCCGGGCGCCCGGCCGGCTGCGCGAGTGTCGGGTCTCCGCCTTCCATGCCCATCAGTGGCCCGTCCCCATCCGTGGCTCCTCGCGTGTGCGTGACCCGCTCACGGTAGAAGACGGCGACCCCCGCGGCGGGCATCCCGGGGGATGCCCACCGCCGGGGGCAGGACCTCAGATGCCCGTCTTCCCCGACCCGGCGTGCACGGGCACGTGGTTCACGATCCGGCTCGCGAGTTGCGGGACGCGCTCCTTCAGCCGGGCGGCCCGGTCGGACGTGATCCGCCCCGCGCCCGCCAGCGCGTCGATCTTGGCGTCGGCGGCCTTGACGATCGCGTCGACGACCTGCTGCGGGTCGACACCCTTCGACTGGGCGACCTGGGCGATCGACTGCCCGTCGCGGAGGTCGGTCCGCAGCTCCTGCACGTCGATGTGGATCGTGTCGGCCGCGACCTTCAGGACGGCGTGGCGGAGCGCCCGGCGGAGGCCGGGACGGTTCGCGCGCGCCGCGCCGGCCGCGGGCCGGGTCACGGCCGGGGTCGAACCGGAGCTCCCGCCGTCGTCCGCGGCCCAGGCCGCGCCTGCCCCGCCGACGACCAGGAGGCCGGCGACGGCGACGGTGGCGATCAGCTTCTTCATCGGGGGTTTCCTCTCACTCGGGGTTACCTCGCGATGCAACGCCGGCCGCATGAGCGGAATGTGAAGGCCGTGCCAATCCGTGGCCAATCCGTAGCCGATCCGTGGCCGAGCCGGGGTCGGGTCCCACGGCGGCACCGGGGCGGTCCGATCGCACGGGACGGCCGGACGTCGTCCATACTGCCGTCGGCCATGAGCGACCACGACGACGCCGCCCGCTATGCCGCCGCCGCCGGCGAGCTCCTGCTCGACCTGCGGGCGCAGGCCGACGGCGACGACTGGGCCCGCTGGTCCCTCGGCGACGCGGGCGACGTGCTCGCCAACCGCCACCTGCTGGAGCTCCTGCGCGACGAGCACCCCGACGACGCGGTGCTGTCCGAGGAATCGGCCGACGACCCCCGCCGCCTCGACGCGCCACGGGTGTGGATCATCGACCCGCTCGACGGCACCCGCGAGTTCACGGAGCTCGGGCGCAGCGACTGGGCCGTCCACGTGGCGCTGTGGGAGCGCGGGCGCGGGCTCACCGCGGGCGCGGTCGCGCTCCCCGCGGTCGGCCGGGTCCTCTCGACGGCGGTGCCGCCCCGCGTCCCCGAGGCCGACGGCCGGCGCCCGCGGATCGTGGTGAGCCGGAGCCGGGCCCCGGCCGCCGCCCGCCGGGTCGCCGAGGCCCTCGACGGCGACCTCGTCTACCTCGGTTCCGCGGGCGCCAAGACGATGGCGGTCGTGCTCGGCGAGGTCGACGCGTACGTGCACGCGGGTGGCCAGTACGAGTGGGACTCGGCCGCGCCGACCGCGGTGGCCGCGGCCGCCGGCCTGTACACGTCGCGCCTCGACGGCTCACCCCTCGAGTACAACCGGCCCGATCCGTGGCTCCCCGACCTCATCGTGTGCCGGCCCGAGCTGGCCAGCCGTATCGTCGCCGCCGCCGCCCCATACTGAGGCGAGCGCCCGCGAGCCGAGAGCCGGGATGGACCACGTCACGATCACCACGAGCGACGGCGTCCGGCTGTCGGTCCGGAGGTGGAAGCCCGCCGGCGCGCCGCGGGCCCACGTGGTGCTCGTGCACGGGTTCAGCGCATCCACCACGGACCGCCGCGTGCTGGCGGTCGCCGGTGCGCTCACGACCGCCGGCTTCGACGTCTTCGCCTACGACTCCCGGGGCCACGGTCGTTCGGGGGGCGCGACGACCCTCGGGAACCTCGAGCGCCACGACGTGGCGGCGGCGGTCGAGGCCGTCCGGGCCACCAGCACGACCGGGCCCGTCGTCGTGGTCGGGGCGTCGATGGGCGCGATCGCGGCGCTCCACTTCTCGACCGTCGCCGAGCGGCCCGTCGACGGGCTCGTGATCGTGAGCTGCCCGGCGCGCTGGCGTCTGCCTCGCAACGCCCGCGGCGTCATCTCGGCCGTGATGACCCACACGCCGTTCGGCCGCCGCTTCGCGCTCCGGCGCATGGGCGTCCGGGTCGCGCCGCCGTCGGCGCGCTCGGCTCCGCCCGTCGAGCTCGTCGCGCGGGTCCACGTGCCCGTCGCGATCATCCACGGCCTCGACGACCCGTTCATCGCGCCGGCCGACGCCGAGGCACTGTTCGCGGCGTCCAACGAACCGCACCGGGTCGAGCTCGTCGACGGGCTCGCCCACGCCTTCGACCCCGCCGACGTCGCGGCCGCCCCGATCGTCGACGCCGTCGACTGGGTCCTCAGCGTTCTTGGCACGTTGAACGCCGAATAGCGACGTCCGGCGTGCCAAGAACTCACGTTGTCGAGTCCCACCACCAGGCGAGGCCGGCGAGACCGGGGCCGGTGTGGACGACCATCACGGGGCCGAACTCGGAGACGAAGGACGTCGCGGGGGCGAACTGCTCCTCGACCCGGTCGAGGAGTCGCTGCGCCGTGTCGAGCGCGAGCGCGTGCAACGCGACGACGTGGAGGCGGGCACCCTCGACGTGCGAGCGGCGCACGAGCCCGACCATCCGGTCGGACGCGGCCTCGGGGCTGAGCGCGGGCCGGAGCCGGTGCACCTTGCCGCCCCGGAACTCGAACAGCGGGTTGATCCCGAGCCGGCGCCCGGCCCAGCCGGCGATGCCCGGCACCCTCCCGCCCCGCACGAGGTGGTCGAGGTTGGGCAGCGTCGCCACGAGCCGCACCCGGTCGATGACGTGGCGGGCCCGCGCCTCGACCACGTCGAGGGTCGCGCCCTGCTGCGCCGTCTCGGCGGCCGCGAGGACGACGAGCGCCTCGGCCCCGGCCGCGGTGGCGCTATCGACGACCCGCACCGGCCCCCCGACCGCCTCGGCCGCGACCAGCGCCGACTGGTAGGTCGCGCTCATCGACCCCGCGATCGTCAGGACGAGCACGCCCTCGGCGCCCTCGAGGCCGCCCTTCACGGCCCGCTCCCACTCGCCGGGCGTCGGCGCCGACGTCGTGACCTGCTCCTCCGCGAGCAGGTCTTCGAGCGACCGTTCGCCCTCCAGCACCGGCTCGCCCCGGATCGACAGCCACATCGGGACGACGGTGACCCCGTGCCGACGGGCGAGGTCGGGCGGCAGCGCGGCGGCGCTGTCGGTCACGATGGCGACGGTCAAGCAGTGGCCTCCTGCGTGCTCTCGGGTCCGGCGCGGTCCCCGGACGGCCCTCCGGCGTCGGGCTGGCCCTGCGCCCCCGGCACAGCATGCTCGCGCACCACAGTGGACACGGCGAGCACGAGCAGCCCCGAGCACAACAGCACCACCCGGGACGGCTCGAGCCGGCCCACCCAGGGCCACGTGACGTCACCGAGGAGGTCCCCCGCCAACCCGGCGGCGACGGCCGCGACGCCCAGCGCGAGGCGGATGACGACATGGAACACCGCGAAGGCGACCACCCGCGCGTTGCCCTGGAGGCGCGACTGCAGCGTCCCCATGCCCGACGAGAGCGCGAACGCGGCGGCGGCGCCGAACGCGGTCGCGCCCACGAACGCGAGCCACACGGCGTCGGCGAGGCTGAACACGGTGATGACGCCGCCGATCGCGGCGACGCCCAGGCGCGTCTCGTGGACGGGCTCTCGGCCGCGACGGAGCCAGAGCACGCCCAACCCGATCGCGGCACCCACGCCGAACAACGCGATCAGCACGCCGAACTCGGTGTCGCTCGCGTGCAGCACGTCCTGCACGAACACGATGCCGAGCGAGAACAGGGCGCCGAGCCCGAGCGCGACCGATCCGACCGCGGGGAGCACGGTCCGCACGAGTGGGATCCGGAAGGCCTCCCGGAAGTTGATCCGCTCGGCCTCGGGAACGTGCCCCGACGGCGTCGCGAGCATCGTCAGGCGTGCGATGCACGCGAACGACACGAGGAACGTGCAGGCGTCGACCCAGAACACGAGGGCGAGCGGCCGTCCGAAGAGGTCGGCGAACGGGAGCGCGGCGACCGCGGCGAACGCACCGGCACCGATGGGGATGGTCCCGAACGACGAGCCGAGCACGAGCCCGTTCGCGACCGCGAGGTCGTCGTTGTCGACGAGATCGGGGATCGACGCGTCGCGCGCGGGCAGGAACACGATGCTCGCGACCTCGACGAGGAACGCCCAGAGGTAGATCCACCACAGCGCGCGGACCAACGGGACGAGCGCGATCAGCCCGACGCGCACGAGGTCCATGGCCATCATCGTCCGGCGCCGGTCCCACGTGTTCACCACGCGCGTCGCGAGCGGGCCGCCGATCGCGGCCGGGAGCAGCCGCAGGGTCAGGATCCCGCCGACCGCGGTCGGCGAGCCGGTGAGCTGGAGCGCGAGCGCCATGAAGGCGATCGTCCCCATCCAGTCGCCGAGCGCAGAGACGCCCTGGCCGATCAGCAGGGAGCGGAAGCCCGGGCGCCTGAGCGACCCTCCCGACTTCGCACGTGGTTCCTCGTGCCCCCGGGCGGTCGTCACGCCGCTGCCGTCCCGTCGAGCCGGTCGCGGTCGAACAGGAGCCGGGTGGCGTAGACGCGCACGGTCGGGTCGGCGGGCCGCTCGTTGCCCAGGAGGCGCTTCAGGAGCATCGGGACGGCGACGCACGCGCCGGCCAGCGCGCCGGCGCCGCCGTGCGTCAACGCGAGCACGGGCGCGAGCGCGACCTCGGCGACGAACCCCCCGAGCCCGGTCTGGTGCCCGGCCTTGCCGAGCACGAGGCCGACCAGCAGGAGCACGGCACCCGGCCACGCGTTCGCGAGCAGCGCGCCCAACGCGGGCGCGACACCGCGGCCCCCGGCCCCGCGGAGGAACGGCGACCAGTTGTGGCCCGCGACCGCCAGGCCTCCGGCGAACGCGGCGAGCACGGGCCGGCCGGAACCCGCGAGCAACGGACCGACTGTGCCCTTGGCCACGTCGCAGATGCCGGCGGCGGCGAGCGGCGGGAAGCCCGACACGCGGTACAGGGAGGTGCCGGACACCGTGCGCGTGCCGACCCGCCGGAGGTCGACACCGCGGGTCAGCCGGGCCGCGAGGTTCGAGAACGGGATGCCTCCGAGCACGAACGAGAGCAGGAGGATGCCCGTCGCGGCCATCGAGTCATTCTGCCCGCTTTCCCGGCGCTCGCCGGTCGTAAGGCGCTCGTGCCCGCCCCGGACCCGGGCCGCCGGATCGGCCGAGCGGCGCCGTACGATCTGGGCGATGCCCCGCCTCCTCGTCGTCGAGGACGACGCTGCGATCGCGGCACCGCTCGTGCGGGCGCTGCGCCGCGAGGGCTACGACGTCGAGCTCGTCGACCGGGGCGCGGACGCGCTGGAGCGGGCGGGGGCGACCCCCTTCGACCTCGTCCTGCTCGACCTGGGCCTGCCCGACGCCGACGGCGTCGACGTCTGCCGGCAGCTGCGGGCCGCGCGTCCCCTCCTGCCGATCGTCATGGTCACGGCCCGCCAGGAGGAGCTCGACGCGGTCGTGGGCCTCGACGCGGGCGCCGATGACTACGTCACGAAGCCGTTCCGGCTCGCCGAGCTGCTCGCCCGGGTCCGGGCCCGGCTGCGGGCGGCGCCCGAGACGGAGGAGGTCGTCACCGCCCAGGACGTCCGGGTCGACCTCGGCGCGCGCCGGGCCTGGCGGGGCGACGAGGAGCTCGACCTGACCAACAAGGAGTTCGAGCTCCTGGCGCTGCTCGTGCGCGAGGCCGGGCACGTCGTGACGCGCGAGCGGATCATGGAGGAGGTGTGGGACGAGCACTGGTTCGGGTCGACCAAGACCCTCGACGTGCACGTCTCGTGGCTCCGACGCAAGCTCGGCGACGATCCCGCGAACATCCGCTACATCACGACGGTGCGCGGCGTCGGGCTGCGGTTCGAGCGGGGTGCACCCGCGCGACGCGCCATCGACGCCGATCCGGTCGCCTGAGGACCGGCCGTGCGCCGGCGGATCGTGCTCGCGATGGCGTTCATCGCGGTCGTCGGTGTCGTGGTGCTCGGCGTGCCGCTCGCCATCGTCGCGAGCCGCATCGGGCACACCGAGGCGCAGCGGCGCGTCGACCAGGAGGCGGTCGCGGTCGCGTTCGCCGTCGACGACGTGCTCGAGGCCCACCACCCGGTCACGTCGAAGAAGCTCGACGAGCTCGCGAAGGACGGCTACGTCGTGCTCACCGAGGCGGACGGCACGCGCACGACCGGAGGCGACCGCGTGTCGGGGCCGTCCATCAGCGCCTCGGCCCGCACGGGGCAGGGGGCACGGATCCGCCTGACGGTCCCGTCCCACGACGTGAACGAGCGGGCCCTGGGGTCGATCCTGCTCGTGGCCGGGCTCGGGGGGCTCGGCGTGCTGTCGGCCGTGGTCGTCGCGATCATCCTGTCGGGGCGGCTGGCGGCGCCGCTGCGCAACCTCGCCGCGACCTCCCGCCGGCTGGGCGAGGGCGACTTCTCGGCCCGGGCCGAGCACTTCGGCATCGCCGAGCCGGACGCCGTGGCGACCGCCCTCAACGAGAGTGCGGCCCGGATCGAGTCGCTCGTGGAGGCGGAGCGGGAGTTCTCGGCCAACGCGTCACACCAGCTGCGCACCCCGCTGACCGCGCTGCGCATGCACCTCGAGGAGCTCGGGACGGCGGTCGACGGCGACTCCGCGCGCGAGGAGATCGACGCCGCGCTCGAGCAGGCCGACCGCCTCGGCGCGACGATCACCGACCTCCTCGCGCTCGCGCGGCGCGGCCGGGCCGGTCCCCGGGTCGACGCCGACGCCCTCGAGCTGGCGCAGGCCCGGGTGGCGGTCTGGCGCACGCTCTTCCACGACGCCGGGCGCGAGGTGGCGCTCGACGCCGAGCCCGGGTGCACGGCGCGGGTGTCGCCCGGGGCGCTCGCCCAGGCGCTCGACGCCCTGCTCGACAACGCCCTGCACCACGGCGCCGGCACCGCCACGGTCTCGGTCCACCGGGGGCGCG
>DASRHL010000231.1:0-5246 GCA_035650535.1 Acidimicrobiia bacterium | reverse complement strand
TCGACAACTACGACTCGTTCGTCTACAACCTCGTCCAGTACCTGGGTGAGCTCGATGCCGAGCCCGTCGTCCACCGGCACGACGCCCTCGGTCTCGACGAGCTGGTCGCGCTGGATCCGGACGCGGTGCTGGTCTCGCCCGGGCCCGGTCGGCCCGAGGACGCGGGGGTGTCGAACGCCGCGATCCGCGAGTTCGGCACCCGGGGTGTGCCCGTCCTCGGGGTCTGCCTCGGCCACCAGTGCATCGGGCAGCTCTTCGGCGGGAAGGTCGTGCGGGCGCCCCGCGTCATGCACGGCAAGACCTCGCAGATCAGCCACGACGGGCAGGGCCTGTTCGCGGGGCTGCCGTCCCCGTTCACCGCGACCCGGTACCACTCGCTCGTCGTCGACCGCGAGTCGGTCCCCGACGTGCTGACGGTCACCGCCGAGAGCGAGGACGGTCTCGTGATGGGCCTGCGCCACACGGACCTTCCCGTCCTCGGCGTCCAGTTCCATCCCGAGTCGATCCTGACCCACTCGGGCCACGACCTCCTGCGCAACTTCCTCGCCCTCACCTGACGCCCCCGCGATCATCCCCGCGTCTGTTCCGTTTCCTGCGCCAGAGAGGGAAAGTCAACAGACGCGGAGGGGCGCGGGTCAGGGGAGGTGGGCGGTCCCCCGGGTGACGACGGCGAGGCCGTCGGCGGCGAGGGAGGCGAGCGCCTCACGGTCGAGGGTGGCGGCCGGGGCCGGCCCGGCGCGGAGCACCGCCATGACGCGGCCCCGCCGCTGGCGGAAGCTGCCCTCGAAGCGGGGCCGGCGGGGCCGGGACTCGCCGGCGAGCGGACCCCGGGTCGCGCAGCGGCGGGCCAGCGGGCACTCGCCGCAGCGCGGCTCGCGGGGACGGCAGCACAGCGCCCCGACGTCCATCAGCGCGAGGAGACGGTCGCGCCCGCGCAACGGCGCGCCGACCTCGGCCATGGCGGCCTCGGCGGCGCGGGGAGCGAGCCGTTCACCGCGCACCCGCTCGAGGACGCGCCGCACGTTGGTCTCGATCGCGGGGAGATCCGCGTCCTCGGCCTGGGCGAGCACGGCGTTGGCGGTGTAGCGGCCGACGCCGGGCAACGTGCTCAGGTCGTCGGGCCACCCGTGGTGCGCGATCACGACGGCGGACTCCCACAGCCGGCGGGCCCGGCGCGGGTAGCCGAGCCGGTCCCATGCGGTGATGACCTCACCCGGCGTCGCGGCGGCCATCGCCTCGGGCGTGGGGAAACGGGCCATGAACCCGGGCCAGACCGCGGCGACGCGTGGCACCTGGGTCTGGTGGAGCATCACCTCGGAGACGAGGATTGCCCAGCGGTCGCGCGTCGCCCGCCACTCGAGGGCGTGGCGCCCGTTGGCCTCGTACCAGCGCGCGAGCTGCCGCGACATCCGGCGGGGAGGCGGCGTCAGATGCCGACGGTGATCGTGACGTTGGTTCCCGGCGGGGCCTGGCCGCCGCTCGGGCTCTGCGAGATCACCTTGCCGACGTTGCCCGGGTTCGGGACCTGGTTGACCGTCACGTTGAACCCGGCCGCGGTCAGCGTGCCCTGCGCCGCGAGCTGGGTCTGGCCGATCACGTTCGGGATGTCGACCTGCTGCGGCCCGGTCGAGACGTTGATCGTCACGGTCGAGCCCGGGGGCACCTTCGTGCCCGCGGGCGGGTCGGTGCCGATGACGTTGCCCGAGGTGACGGTGTTGCTCGACGCCTGCGCGAACTTCGGCGTGAGCCCGGCCTGCGTGATGATCTGGCCGGCCTGGCTCTGGCTCTTGTTCGCGACGTCGGGAATGGCGACGCCCGGCGCGACCGCCACCTGGACCGTCACCGCGGATCCCTTGTTGACGGTCGCGCCCGCGGCCGGGTTCGTCCCGATGACGGTGCCGGGCGAGAGGAACCCGTTCTCGGTGTCCTGGCGGGTGACGGTCAGGCCGACGCGGGTGATCGCGGCGGTCGCCTGGTCGATCGTCTGACCCTTCACGTCGGGCACGGTCGCCGTCGTCGAGCTGATCGTGAGGACGATCGTGCTGCCCTTGTCGGCCTTGCGGCCCCCGGCCGGGTCCTGGCTGATGACGGTGCCCGGCGGCTGGGTGCTGGTCTGGTCCTGGAGCTGGGAGACCTTGAACCCGAGGCGCTGCAGTGCGGTGGTCGCGTCCTCCACCTTCTGCGAAACGACGCTCGGGACGTCCACGAGGGTCGCGCCGCCTCCACCGTTGTCGCCCTGCGTCACGAGGACGGCGATGACGACGGCCGCGAGCAGGCCCAGCCCGATGACGGTGGCGATGATGGTGCCCCACCGGCGGTTGGGGGGTGGCGGCGGCTCGCGTGGCGTGACCCGCCGCGTCTGCGCGGCGGCGGCCGTCATCGCGAGCTGGTCGGCCCCGGCGGGTACGACGGCGGCCGGCGCGGCCATGACCGGGCGGCCGCGCTGGAAGTTGAGCAGGTCGGCGCGCAGGTCGTCGGCCGACTGGTAGCGCGCGTCGACGCTCTTGGCCATCGCGGCGAGGATGATCGACTCGAGCACCGGCGGCACGTCGGGCTCGATCGTCGACGGCATGCGCGGCACCTCGCGCACGTGCTTCATCGCGACCGCGACCGGGCTCTCGCCGGAGAACGGCGGCACGCCGGTGACCATCTCGTACATCACGACACCGAGCGAGTAGACGTCGGAGCGGCCGTCGACCGTGAAGCCCTGCGCCTGCTCGGGCGAGAAGTACGTCGCGGTGCCCATGACCGAACCGGTCTGCGTGAGCCCCTGGGTCGCGTCGGCCGGGTTCGCGGCGATGCCGAAGTCGGTGAGCTTCACCTGCCCGGTCGCCGTGATCAGGACGTTGCCGGGCTTGATGTCGCGGTGCACGACACCGTGCCGGTGCGCGAACGCGAGGGCGTCCGCGATCTCGGCGCCCACCCGGGCCGTCTCGTAGGCGGGGATCCGCCCCTCGGTGCGGATGATGTCGCGCAGCGACCGCCCCTCGACGTACTCCATGACGATGAAGTAGGTGCCGCGCTCCTGGCCCCAGTCGTAGACGGCGGCGATGTTGGGGTGGTTGAGGCTGGCCGCGTGCTGGGCCTCGCGGCGGAACCGCTCGACGAAGCTCGGGTCGCGGGCGAACTCCGGGAACAGGACCTTGACCGCGACGGGCCGGTCGAGGAGCTGGTCACGGGCGAGGAAGACGTCGGCCATCCCGCCCCGGGCCAGCTCGCGTTCGATCTCGTATCGGTTCGAGAAGACGTCAGCGACCTGCGTCATCGGGTTTCCACCCTAGTTTCGGGGCGTTCGGCGCCCGGGGCACGGGGCCGCCGGTCGGGTGCGGGCGTCCTCACTGCGACAGGGCCGCCTTCAGCATCGCGGCGGCGATCGGGCCGGCTACGGCGCCGCCGGTCGCCTCGTGCGCGAGGTTGCCGCCGTGCTCGACGAGCACCGCCACCGCGTACCGCGGCGCCTCCGCGGGCGCGAAGCCGATGAACCACGCGTGGGGCGGCGCGCCGGGCGTGGTCTGCGCCGTGCCGGTCTTGCCGGCGACGGTGATCCCGGGGACGCGGGCGCGAGTCCCGGTGCCGCGCTGGACGACCTGCTCCATCATCGCGGTGAGCGCCTGGGCGGTCGCCGGCGTCATGGCGGTGCGCCACTGCTTGGCGCCGATCGTGCGGACGGTCTTGTCGTTGGCGTCGCGGATCTCGCCCGCGGCGTGCGGCTGGTAGATGACGCCGCCGTTCGCGACGGCCTCGGCCACGAGCGCCATCTGCAGCGGCGTGACCGCGACGTCGCGCTGGCCGATGGCGGCCTGGGCGAAGGACGGCTTGTCGTTGTCGAAGCTGCCGGCGACGGGCCCGAGCGTCTCGACCGATCCGGGCGCGACGTCGAGGGGGACGATGTCGCCGATGCCGAAGCGGGCCATGCCCGGAACGAGCTGGTTGCCGAGGTCGAGGCCGACCTGGCCGAAGGTCGCGTTGCACGACTCCACGAAGCTCTCGACGAGCGTCCCGCCGCACGTCTCGCCGCCGAAGTTCTGCAGCCGCGCCGTCGTCTGCGGCAGGACCAGCGAGCTCAGGAACGGATAGGTCTTGTCGGGGTTCGTGACGCCGTCGTCGAGCGCGACCGCGGTCGTGACGGTCTTGAACGTCGAACCGGGTGGGTAGAGCTCGCGGTACGCGCGGGGCAGGTTCGGCTTGTCGGTGTTCGCCGTCAGCAGCTGGAAGTAGGCGTTGACCGCCTTCGTGTCGTGGCCGGCGAGCGGTTGCGGGTCGAACGACGGGTTCGAGTACATCGCGACGATGCCGCCCGTCTTCACGTCGAGCAGCACCACGGAGCCCCGCTGCTGGCCGAGCTGCTGCTGCGCGAGGCGCTGCAGCGCGGCGTTGACCGTGAGGACCACTCGGCCCGTGTCCTCCTTGCCCGAGAAGATGTCGGGCAGGTTCTTCAACTGCAGGTCGGAGGAACGGCCGACCAGCTCGTCGTTGTAGGTCTTCTCGATGCCCGTGTTGCCGACGACGAACGACTGGTACCCGACGATCTGGCTCGTGAGCGAGCCCAACGGGTACTGGCGCTGGAACTTGAAGTCGGTGTGGTCGGTCGCGGCGACCGACTTGGCCGCGACCTCGCCGTCGGCGGTGACGATCTCGCCCCGCGGCCGGTTGATGTCGCGCAGCTGGGCCCGCACGTTCAGCGGGTTGTCCTCGAGGTTCTTGGCGTCGACGATCTGCAGGTAGGTCAGCTGCGCGACCAGGACGAGGATCAGGACCGTCACCGCGGTCCCCACGCGGCGGATGCCCCGGTTCACCCTTGCCGTCCCGTGGGGGCGGCGGCGCGGTGCTCGTCGTGCGACCCGGCCGAGGCGGCGGCCGCGGAGTCGTCCGAGATGCGGAGCAGCAGGCCGAGGATCACGAAGTTCGCGACGAGCGAAGACCCGCCGTAAGAGATGAACGGCAGCGTGATGCCGGTCAGCGGGATCACGCGCGTGACGCCGCCGATGATCACGAACGTCTGGATGCCGACGATGGTGGTGAGGCCCGCGGCGAAGAGCTTGGAGAACGGCCGGTCGGACTGCACGGCGATGCGGTAGCCGGAACCGACGAGGAGCAGGAACGCGGTCACGACGGCGATCGTCCCGAGGAGGCCGAGCTCCTCGCCGATCGCGGAGAACACGAAGTCGGTCGCCGCGTTCGGGATCTGCTGCGGGTTGCCGAGGCCCAGCCCGGTTCCCGCGAAGCCGCCGGTGCCGAACGCGAAC
>DASRHL010000230.1:0-7159 GCA_035650535.1 Acidimicrobiia bacterium | reverse complement strand
GGGCCGAAATCGTCGAGATGGACGAGGCGCAGACGTGCTGCGGCTTCGGCGGGACGTTCGCGGTGAGCCACGGCGAGATCTCGACCCCGCTCGCCGACGCCAAGCTCGGGTTCGCGTCCGCGACCGGCGCGGAGTGGCTCGTGTCGTGCGACCAGGCCTGCCTCCTCCACCTCGAGGGTCGGCGGCGCCGGACGCGCACCGGCGGTCCGCGGCCGGTCCACCTGGCCGACCTGCTCGCAGGTGGGCTCGACCGACCGGGGCGGGGCTGAGCCGATGCCGCACGGGATCGTCACGCCGGGCGCCACGATCAAGGAACGGGCCGCGGCCGCGGTCGCCGACCCGCAGCTCCAGCGCGCGCTGCGCAACCTCGACATCCGGCTCCACACCGCGGGCCGCGTGCAGTCGGAGAGCCCGGAGCTCAAGGACCGCGCCGCGGCCATCCGCCGCGAGGTGATCGCGAACCTCGAGCCGCTGCTCGACCAGCTGCAGGCCTCCCTCGAAGCACTCGGCGCCGTCGTGCACCGCTGCGCGACGCCCGAGGACGCGCGCGCCGTCGTCCTCGACCTCGCGCGACGCGAAGGGGTGCGACGCGTCGTGAAGTCGAAGTCGATGGCCACCGAGGAGATCGACCTCGCCGACACGCTCGCCGCGAACGGCATCGACGCGCTCGAGACCGACCTCGGCGAGTACATCGTGCAGCTCGCGGGCGAGCGGCCGTCGCACATCATCACCCCGGTCATCCACAAGACGCTTCCCCAGATCGCCGACGTGATGTCGACGGAGGCGGGTGAGGCGCTCCCGGCCGAACGTGAGGAGCTGACGGCGTGGGCGCGCACGCGGCTCCGCCCGCGCTTCGCCGCCGCCGAGATGGGCATCACCGGCGCCAACTACGCGATCGCCGAGACCGGCACCATCGTGCTCGTCACCAACGAGGGGAACGGCCGCTACTGCACGACGCTGCCCCGCATCCAGGTCGTCGTCGCCGGCATCGAGAAGGTCCTCCCCCGCTTTGCCGACCTCGCGACGATGCTGCCGGTGCTCACGCGCAGCGCGACCGGGCAGGGGTTGAGCAACTACGTCGCCATGCTGACGGGGCCGCGCCGCCCAGGCGAGACCGACGGCCCCGAGCAGCTGCACGTCATCCTGCTCGACCACAACCGGCGGAGCCTCGTGGGCACCGCGTACGAGGACATGCTCGCGTGCATCCGTTGCGGCGCGTGCCTCAACGTGTGCCCGGTGTACCGCCGTATCGGCGGCCACGCGTACGACTCGGTCTACCCCGGACCCATGGGGAAGGTGCTCACGCCGCTGCTCACCGCGGGCGAGACCGGACGCGACCTGCCCGGCGCATCGTCGTTGTGTGGCGCGTGCACGGAGGCGTGCCCGGTGGAGATCCCGCTCGCCGACCTGCTGGTGCGCCTGCGTGCCGACCTGCGCGCACCCGGACCACCCGTCGCGCTCGCCCACCGGGGGCCGGGCGCCCGCGGACCGGTCGAGGCGCCGGCGCACGGTCGCCTGCCCGGGGAAGGGTTCGCCACGCCCACGAGCGCGGCACCGCTGCCCGCGAGCGCGCCCCCGCCCGGTCGCAGCCGGCGGCGGACGACCTTCGGCATCTGGGCGCGTGCGTGGGAGACGCCGGCCGGCTACCGGGCGTCCACGGCCGCCGCCCGCTGGGGCGCGGCGCTGCTCGGCGGGCGCAGGGGCTGGCTCCGCCGCGCGCCCGGGCTCGCGGGCTGGACCGAGTCACGCGACCTCCCCGCGCCTGCCGCGCCCCGGTTCCGTGAGCGGTGGGCCGCCCGGGCCGCGGGCAGGGAGACGTGGTGAGCGACCCGGCCGAGATCGTCGCCGACTACACGGCGGCGGCGACCGCGAACGCCTGTCGCGTCCACGGCCCGGTCGGCGCCCCGGACGCGGTCACGCTCGTGACCGCGATCGTCGCGGCTCACGGAGCCGGGCCGGGCGGCGCCAAGGCTGCGGTCGCCGACGACCGGCTCACGACGGCACTCGGCGTCACCGCCGCGCTCACGGCCGCCGGCACCAGCGTCCTGAGCCCGGACGACCCCGGCTGGCGGACCGACCTGATGCGGGCGGCCGCGGGGGTCACCGGCGCCGCGCTGGCGGTCGCGCAGACCGGGAGCCTCGTGCTGACGCCGGGGCCGGGCGCGCCCCGGGCCACGAGCCTGGTGCCGCCGGTGCACGTCTGCCTCCTGGCGACGGACACGATCGTCGCCACGATCGACGACGCCATCGCCCGCCTCGGCGCCTGCAGCCCGGGCGGGTTGCCCGGCGCGATCACCTGGGTCGGCGGGCCCAGCCGCACGTCCGACCTCGAGATGCGACCCACGCTCGGCATCCACGGGCCGAAGACCGTCGAGGTCGTCCTGGTCGAGGGAGGCATCGCGGAACCGGGGCGGTAGATTCCGCGGGTGGGCATGGCCCGGTATGCCGCCGCGCTCTCGCAGCACCCGGTGCCCGCGCACGCAGTCGGCGAGACCGCCGGGCAGATCCTCGACCAGCTCGACGGCGACGATCCCGACCTCGTGGTGTGCTTCGCGTCGCCGCACTTCGTCGGCGCCTTCGAGGACGTGGCCGGCGCGATGCGCCAGTTGCTCGGCCCCCGGGTCTTCCTCGGCGGGACCGCGGTCTCGGTGATCGGCGGCGCCCACGAGATC
Organism: Acidimicrobiia bacterium; assembly: GCA_035650535.1. Taxonomy (GTDB): domain Bacteria; phylum Actinomycetota; class Acidimicrobiia; order IMCC26256; family PALSA-555; genus DASRHL01. The sequence continues at coordinate 4,487 of DASRHL010000230.1, read as the reverse complement.
GAGGAGGCGCCCGCGCTGTCGGTCTTCGCCGCGGTGCTCCCCGACGCGGGCCTGACGCCGGTCGCGCTGCGCGTCGAGGAGACGCTCGACGGCACCGCGGTCACGGGCTGGCCCGTGTTCGACCGCGACCCGGCGACCCTGCTGCTCTTCGCGGAGCCGTTCACGTTCCCCGTCGACGGCTTCCTCCGTCGCCTCAACGAGGACCGGCCCGGCCTCACCGTCATCGGCGGCCTCGCGTCGGCCGGCGGCCGGCCGGGTGCCAACCGCCTCGCGCTCGACGAGTCGGTGCTCGCCGACGGCGCGGTCGGCGTCTTCCTCGAAGGCGTCGCCGTCGACACGGTCGTCTCGCAGGGTTGCCGGCCGATCGGCGACGCGTTCGTGGTCACGCGTGCGCAGCGGAACTTCGTCGAGGAGCTCGGCGGCCGGCCGGCGATCGCGCGGCTCCAGGAGCTCGCCGCGAGCGTCAGCGACGACGAACGCGAGCTGCTCCGCCGTGGCCTGCACATGGGCCTCGTCGTCGACGAGCACAAGGCCGAGTTCGCCCGCGGCGACTTCCTCGTCCGGAACGTGCTCGGCGCGGACGAGGAGTCGGGTGCGCTCGCGGTCGGCGATCGTGTGTCGGTCGGCCAGACGGTGCAGTTCCACGTACGGGACGCGGCCGCCGCCGACGAGGACCTGCGCGAGGTGCTCGGTGGTGTCGACGCCCGTGCCGCGCTGCTGTTCACGTGCAACGGCCGGGGCCGTCACCTCTTCGGCGTCCCCGACCACGACGCGGGCCTCGTCGACCAGCTCCTCGGTCCGATCCCGGCGGCGGGCGCGTTCTGCGCCGGCGAGATCGGACCTGTCGGCGGGAGGAACTTCCTGCACGGTTTCACGGCGAGCCTCGCGCTGTTCCGATGAGGGTGCGCGCTCCTGCCGGTCGGCGGGGTATTCGGCCCGGCGTAGGCTCCTGCGAGGACCGAACACGGAGGTGTCCCGCGTGCCCATTCAGGAGATCGAACAGCGCGGGATCGACGTCATCCGCGGGCTCGCGATGGACGCGGTGCAGAAGGCCAACTCGGGCCACCCGGGCACACCGATGGCGCTGGCGCCGCTCGCTCACGTGCTGTTCACCCGCATCATGCGGTACGACGCCGGCACGCCGGACTGGCCCGACCGTGACCGCTTCGTGCTCTCCGCCGGTCACGCGTCGATGCTCCTGTACGCGCTGCTGTACCTGACCGGTTTCGGTCTCACGCTCGACGACATCAAGGACTTCCGGCAGTGGCACTCGCGCACGCCGGGGCACCCCGAGTACCGCCACGCGCCCGGCGTCGAGGTCACGACCGGGCCCCTCGGTCAAGGGGTCGCGAACGGAGTCGGGATCGCGCTGGCCGAGGCGAACCTGCGGGCGCGCTTCGGCCCCGAGGTGTGCGACCACCACGTGTTCGGGATCTGCTCCGACGGCGACTTCGAGGAGGGTGTCAGCCACGAGGCCGCGTCGCTCGCGGGCCACCTCGGCCTCGGCCGGCTCGTCTACGTCTACGACGACAACCACATCTCCATCGACGGCCCGACCGAGCTCGCCTACTCCGACGACGTGCCGAAGCGCTTCGAAGCGTACGGGTGGCACGTGATCTCGCTGGGCGAGGTCGCCAACGACCTCGACGCGCTCGAGGCCGGGCTGCGCGCAGGGATGGCCGAGGCCGAGCGGCCGTCGCTCGTGATCCTGCGCAGCCACATCGGCTGGCCGTCGCCCAGGTACACCGACAGCGCCCACGCCCACGGCAGCCCGCTGGGCGCCGACGAGGTCGCCGCGGTCAAGGAGATCCTGGGCATGCCCGCCGAGGACTTCTGGGTGCCCGACGACGTGCTCGCGTACTACCGCGATGCGGGCGCGCGCGGCGCGGACGACCGCCGGGAATGGGAGCGACGCAAGGCCGCCCTGCGCGATCGCGAGCCCGGGCTGGCCGACGAGTTCGACGCGTGCCTCGATCAGCGGGGCATGCCCGGGTGGGAGGCGAAGCTGCCGTCGTGGGCGCCGGGCAAGGACGTCGCGACGCGCAAGGCGTGCCAGACCGTCCTCGAGGCGATCGTCGACGTCGTGCCCGGACTGCTCGCCGGCGGCGCCGACCTCACGGGCAACACGGGCACGGAGCTCAAGGGCGCGCCCGTCATCGGGACGCACGTGTTCGGCGGCCGCCAGATCCACTGGGGCGTGCGCGAGCACGGCATGGGCTCGATCATGAACGGGATGGCCGTGAGCCACACGATCCCCGCCGGCGGCACGTTCTTCGTCTTCAGCGACTACGAGCGCCCCGCGGCGCGCCTCGCGGCCCTCTCCGGGTACAAGACCGCGTTCGTGTGGTCGCACGACTCCGTCGGCCTCGGCGAGGACGGCCCGACCCACCAGCCCATCGAGCAGCTCGCCGCGATGCGGGCGATGCCCGGACTCCGCGTCATCAGGCCCGCCGACGCGAACGAGGTCGCCCAGGCGTGGCGCATCCACATCGACGGCACCGGCCCGACGGCGATCGTCCTGACGCGCCAGGACGTCCCCGTCCTCGAGGGCACCGCGGAGCGGGCACCCGACGGTGTGCCCCGGGGCGCGTACACGCTCGTCGACGCGCCCCACGGCGACCTCGATCTCGTGCTGATCGGAACCGGCTCCGAGGTCGCGGTCTGCGTCGGCGCGCGCGAGCTCCTCGCCGCGGACGGGCTGGGGATCCGCGTCGTCTCCATGCCCTCGTGGGACCTGTTCGCCGCCCAGGGCGACGACTACCGCGAGTCGGTCTTCCCCACCGGCGTCCCACGCCTCGCCGTCGAGGCGGCGAGCAGCTTCGGATGGGAGCGGTACGCGGACGACGTCGTCGCGATCGATCACTTCGGGCAGTCGGCGCCCGGCGCGACCGTGCTCGCCGAGTTCGGCTACACACCCGAGAACGTCGCGGCGCGCGCCCGGGCCCTGCTCGCGCACCACCACTGACCCGCGATCCGAGGAGGACCAGCCATGCCCAGCGCGATCGCCCATCTCCACGACTTCGGGCAGAGCCCGTGGTACGACAACCTGGCCCGCCCGCTGCTCACCGGCGGTGGCCTCGCGAACCTGATCGAGGAAGACGGCATCCGGGGCGTCACGTCGAACCCGACCATCTTCGAGAAGGCCATGGCCGCGGGCGCGGGCTACGACGAGCAGCTGAAGGAGACGGCCGACGAGGGTCTCGGGATCGTCGACAGCTACTGGCGCCTCGTGATCGACGACGTCGGCAACGCGGCCGACCTGTTGCGCCCGGTCCACGACTCGACCGGCGGGGCGGACGGGTTCGTATCGGTCGAGGTGTCGCCGGACCTCGCGCACGACACGGCCGAGACGTGCGCGCAGGCCAAGCAGCTGTTCACGCAGCTCGGCCGCCCGAACGTCATGATCAAGATCCCCGGGACGCTCGAAGGTCTTCCCGCGATCACCGAGACGATCGCGGCCGGGATCAACGTGAACGTCACCCTGATCTTCTCCCTCGAACGTCACGATGCCGTGATCGACGCGTACCTCACCGGGCTCGAGCGCCTCGCCGCGGCGGGCGGCGACCTGTCGACCGTGTCGTCGGTCGCGTCCTTCTTCGTGAGCCGGGTCGACACCGAGACCGACCGCCGCCTCCCCGAGGGCCACGCGCTGCGCGGCAAAGCGGCCGTCGCGAACGCGAAGCTGGCCTACCGCCTGTTCCAGCAGCGCTTCGCCGGCGAGCGGTGGGAGGCGCTGGCCGCCCAGGGGGCCCGGCTGCAGCGACCGCTGTGGGCGTCGACGTCGACGAAGAACCCGGCGTACAGCTCCACGCTCTACGTCGACGAGCTCATCGGTCGCAACACCGTCAACACCCTCGCGCCGGCGTCCATCGAGGCGCTCCACCAGGGCGACGGCAACCTGCGCGCCGACACCGTCGAACAGGACGTCGAGCAGGCCGAGCGCGACATCGCAGCGCTCGCGGACGCGGGTGTCGACTTCGCCGACGTCACGGCGACCCTCGAGCGTGAAGGTGTCGCCGCGTTCTCGACCAGCTTCCACGACGCTCTCAAGACGCTCGAGAAGCGCCGCGCCGAAGTGACGTGATCGAGCTCGGGAGCACCGTCCCGCGGGCGCGACCGATCGTCATCCGATCGACGGCGCGCCAGATCTGGGCGGCGACCTTCCTCCTGCTCGCCGTGGCCGTCGGCGCCGCCTACAGCGAAGCACCCAGGGGCTCGAAGGGTGACCCGTGGACCGCCGCGCTGTTGGGGCTCGGGCTGACCGCGCTCGCGATCCGCGTCGGAACGGTCCGCGTGCGCGCCGGCGAAGAGGGGCTGCTCGTGCGCAACCTGTGGCGCACACGCAGGATCCGGTGGATGGACGTCGCGGAGATCCAGGTGGTGGAGCTCACCCGGCCCTGGCGTCGTCCGGTCTTCATCCGCCGCGGCGACCTCGGGATCACGGTCCATCTGCACGACGGCGGCGAAGTGCTGCTGGACGCCTCGGT
>DASRHL010000229.1:0-2830 GCA_035650535.1 Acidimicrobiia bacterium | reverse complement strand
GCCTTCTCCTCGGGGAACCGGTCGGGGTCGGTGCCGGTCAGCGCGAGGACGAGCGACGACTTCCCGTGGTCGACGTGCCCCGCGGTGGCGACGACCCTCATCGCGCCCTCAACCCGCGGAGGTGAGCGCGGAGAGGAGGCGCGTGTCGTCGGTGGGGTCGACGGTGCGGAGGTCGCAGACGACGGCGTCGTCGAGGATCCGGGCGACGACGCCGGCGTCGCGCAGCCGGGCGAGGGTGGCGAGCGGGTCGTCGACCTCGACGGCGACGCCGACTGAGGGGATCGTGAGCCCCGGAAGGGAGCCGCCCCCGGCGACGGCCTCGGTGTCGACGACCTTGGCGCCCGGGACCGCGGCGGCGAGCGCCTCGGCGCGCTCGCGCAGCTCGGCCACGGGGGTCGTCGCCATCCGCCAGAGCGGGATGGAGGTCGCGTCACCCGACAGGTACACGAACGCGACCTGCTGCAGCGCCGCGAGCGTCATCTTGTCGGCACGCATCGCGCGCGCGAGCGGATGGCGGGCGACGGTGCGCACGAGATCGGCGCGCCCCACGACCACCCCCGCCTGCGGACCACCGAGCAGCTTGTCGCCCGAGAACGTGACGACGGCGGCGCCGTCGGCGATCGCCTGGCGGACGCCCGGCTCGTCGCGCAGCCACGCCGGCCGCTGCGGCAACCAGGGCGTCGTCTCGTCGAGCAGGCCGGAGCCGGCGTCGACCATGACGGGTGGCCCGAGGGACGCGAGCTCGGCCACGGGCGTCGCCTCCGTGAACCCGACCATGCGGTAGTTGGACGCGTGGACCTTGAGGATCAGCGCGGACTCGGCACCCAGCGCACGCTCGTAGTCGGCGCGGCGGGTCCGGTTCGTCGTCCCGACCTCGACCAGCCGGCATCCCGACTCCGACATGATCTCGGGCACCCGGAAGCCGCCCCCGATCTCGACGAGCTCACCGCGCGACACGACGACCTCGCGGTTCCGTGCGAGAGCGGCCAGGCACAGCAGGACGGCGGCCGCGTTGTTGTTGACGACCAGGCCGGCTTCGGCGCCACAGGCCCGAGCCAGCAACGCGCCGGCGTGGTCGTGGCGGGAACCTCGATCGCCCGTGTCCATGCGGTACTCGAGGTTCGAATAGCCGCGCGCGACCTCCGCCGCCGCCGCGAGCGCCCCGCTGGCGATCGGCGCGCGGCCGAGGTTGGTGTGGACGATCACCCCGGTCGCGTTGACGACGGGCCGCAGCAGCGCCGCGCGCAGCGCCGCCAGCCGCGCCCGCGCGTCTGCGGCGACGGCCTCGGGCGTGGTCGCGGAGCCGGACTCGATCCCGGCCCGGGCGGCCGCCACCGCCTCGCGCGCGCAGTCGACCACGAGCGCGTGGGGGACCGCGTCGGTGTCGGCGCCGAGCGCGGCGACGACCCGATCGACCGCGGGGAGTGAACGGCGCGGATCGGTCACACCCAGAGCGTAGGCAGCACCGGTGCGTTCCGGGGCCGTGCCGGCGCCTGCAGGGCCCCACCTACAATATGTGGGTGGAACCCCGGGACGCGGCGACGGTGATGCTCGTACGCGACACCCCCGACCTGCACGTCTTCATGCTGCGGCGCAGCCCACGGTCGGCGTTCGTCGCCGGCGCGTACGTCTTCCCGGGCGGCGCGGTCGACGACGAGGATGCCGAGCCGGCGATGCTCCGCCGCTGCCACGGCCGCGACCCCGCCGATGCCGATCGCATGCTCGCGACGCCGGGCGCCCTCCGGTTCTGGGTCGCCGCGATCCGCGAGTCGTTCGAGGAGGCGGGCGTGCTCCTCGCCCGCGACGGGGCCGGCAACCCGGTGGACGTCGACGCCCCCGGGGTCGCGGAGGCGCTCGAGGCCGACCGGCTCGGGCTCCTGGCCCGCGAGCGCAGCTTCGCCGACGTGCTCGACGGTCACGGCGCGGTGCTCGACGCGGGCGCGCTGGCGCCGATCGGCCACTGGATCACCCCGGCGCCCGCGCCCCGCCGCTACGACACGTGGTTCTTCGTCGCGCCGGCGCCCGAGGGACACGTCTACGAGCACGACGCCGACGAGACCGTCGACTCCGTGTGGATGCGGCCGGCCGACGCGCTCGCCGCCGCCCGCGACCACCGCATCGACCTCATCTACCCGACGTACCGGTCGATGCAGACGCTCGCGGCGTTTCCGAACACCGAGGCGCTCTTCGACGCCGTCGACGACGTGTGGCGCGACGACCCCGAACCGATGCGCACCGTCGACCGCGGGCAGGGATGGATGCTCAACCTCGCGATCGTCGACGACGCGGCGCTGGAGCAGGACGCGCTCGACCACGCGGCCTTCACGGTCGCCCGTCCGGGGAGGGCGTGACGTGCCCGACATGACGCCCGGCGTTCCGAGCGCGCTGTCGCCGCTCGTGCGGCGCATCGTCGCGCCGAACCCGGGTCCGTTCACCGGCCCCGGCACGAACACCTATCTCGTGGGCATCGACGAGGTCGCCGTCATCGACCCCGGTCCCGACGATCAAGGGCACATCGACGCCATCGTCGGCGCGTCGATGCGTGAGCGCGTCCGCTGGGTCCTGCTCACGCACACGCACCCCGACCATTCGCCGGGGACGGCCCGCCTCGTCGCGCAGACGGGGGCCGAGGTGCTCGCGTTCACGAAGCGCTCGGGCGACAAGGACGGCGGCGAGATCGTCGTCGACCGGACCATCGGCGAGGGCGACAGCATCGAGGGCACGGAGTTCGGGCTCGAGGTGCTGCACACGCCGGGTCACGCGCCCAACCATCTGTGCTTCCTGCTCGAGGAGGAACGGGTCCTCTTCACGGGCGACACGGTGTTGGAGG
>DASRHL010000228.1:0-12225 GCA_035650535.1 Acidimicrobiia bacterium | reverse complement strand
TCGAGCATCTGGGTCGCGGTGATCACGGGTCGCCCGTAGCGGACCGCGGCGTGGATGATCTGTTTCTGGATGTGCGGGACGTCCTCGAGCGGGAGGCGCACGCCGAGATCGCCGCGTGCCACCATGACCCCGTCGGCCGCGTCGATGATCGCGTCGAGGTCGCCGGCCGCCTCCGCCGTCTCGATCTTGGCGACGATCATCGGCGGCGCGTCGCCCGCGACCGCCCGTAGCTCCTCGATGTCGCGCGCCGAGCGGACGAACGACGCGGCCACGGCTTCGACCTCGGCGGCGGCGAGCGCCGCCATGCGATCCAGGTCCTCCGGCGTCGGCGTCCGCAGTGTGATCCGGGCGCCCGTGGCCGTGATCCCCGGACGCCCCTGGACCATGCCGCCGCTGCGCACCTCGGCCGTCGCCCGCCCGTCGCCCGTGCCGACGACCTCGAGCGCGATGCCGCCGTCGCCGATCGCCACGCGGTCGCCCGGTTCGAGGCAGCCGACGAGCTCGGGGTCGGCGACGCCGATGCGGTCCCCGCGGCTCAGCTCGCCGGGCGCCGCGGTCACGAGCTCGACCGTCGACCTGGCCTCGAGCACGACCCCGCCGGCGGCGAACGGCGCCGAGCGGATCTTCGGGCCCGGGAGGTCGGCGAGGATGCCGACGTGGGGGACGGCGGCGCGTACCCGCTCGATCCGGGCCAGCGCGTCCTCGGTGGTCCCGTGGGCCAGGGGCACCCGGGCGACGTTCATCCCTGCCGCGGCCATCGCCGCGAGCGTGGCCGGCTCGTCGGACGCCGGTCCGATCGTCGCGACGATCTTGGTACGCCGGACGGGCGCGTCACGTCGGGGCATGACCGCGCGAAGGCTACGCGCCGTCGTCACATCCGGCCCGCCGGGCGCTGCTCGCCCGCGGTCTGCTTCACGCGCTCGAGCAGGTTCTCCCGCATGCGGGCCGCCGTCTGGGTGTGCCCGGCGAGCGCCTGCAGCTCGGTCCCGGCGCGGATCGCCGCCCGCGCACCCCACACGTCGAACGCCCGGTGCACGGACCGCTTGTTGATCTGCGTGAGGTCGCTCGGGACGCCCGCGATCCGGCACGCGATGTCGAGCACCGACTGCTCGAGCGTGTCGGGCGGGAACGCCCGGTTCGCGAAGCCGATCGCGGCGGCCTCGGTGCCGGTGATCGGATCTCCCGTCAGCATGAGCTCCATCGCCCGGCGCAGCCCGAGCAGCACGGTGTGGTACTGCCAGTCGGGTGGGCTCATGACGCGGACGACCGGATAGCTGATCGTCGCGTCCTCGGCGACGTAGACGAGGTCGCAGGCCGACGCGAGCTCGGTGCCCCCCGCGATCGCGTACCCGTGGATCTGCGCGATCACCGGCTTCGCGAGGTCCCACACGCTGAACCACGTGTCGTTCGCCTGGCGCGCCCACTGCCCGTCACCTGGTGCCGAGTAGAACGGCGCGCCCTCCATCAACGGCGCGCCGCCGAGGTCGTAGCCGGACGAGAAGCACGGCCCCGCGCCGCGCAGGATCGTGACGCGCACGTCGGGGTCGTTGTCGTGCGCCCGCAGCGCGTCGAGCAGCTCGACCCGCAGCGGCGTCGAGATCGCGTTGCGCTTCTCGGGCCGGTTCAACGTGATCCGGCGCACGTGCTCGGCCGGTGTGTCGACCAGGATCAGTTCGTAGGGCACGGCGACTCCTCCTCTTGCTGCTGCGGGGCGACCCGGGCGGCTACGCGCCGACGTGGTCGCGGGTGCCCGCGAGGTCGGCCAGCAGCTCGAGCCCGTCGAGGTCGTCGGTGCCGACGATCACGCCCGTGACGCCGGGCTTGCCGGCGAACTCCTCCTCCCAGCGCTGCCGGATGCGGGCGGGCGATCCGGCGAGGGTGTTCTGCTCGAGGTACGCCTCGGGTACCGCCGCCATGGCTTCCTCTTTGCGGCCCGCGAGCCAGAGCTCCTGGATGCGCGCCGCCTCCTCCGGGAAGCCGCGCCGCGCCATCGCCTCACGGTGGTAGTTGTGCGTCGCGCTGCCCATCCCGCCGACGTACATCGCAGTCAGCGGCCGCATCGCGTCGAGGACCGCGCGAACGTCGTCGGTGATCTTGACCTGACATCCGGAGAAGATCTCGAAGTCGTCGGGGCCACGGCCGTCCGTCCGCTTGGCGAACCCGCGCGCCAGCGGCTCCCGGTAGCCGTCGACGCCGTCGGGCGGCAGGCCCATCGGGAGCCAGCCGTCGCAGAGCTCGGCGCACAGCTCGGTGTTCCTGGGGCCTCCGGACGCCAGCCAGATCGGGACGCGCGCGACCGGGTGCATGATCGACTTGAGCGCCTTGCCCTGCCCGAGCGCACCCGGCCCGCGGTAGGGGAGCGAGATCTCGCTGCCGTCGTGGGTCACCGGCTCCTCACGGTCGAGCACCTTGCGCGCGATCGTCACGTAGTCGCGCACGCGCGCGTTGGGTTTGCCCCACGGCTGGCCGTACCAGCCCTCGACGATTTGTGGCCCCGACACGCCGATGCCGAGGATCATCCGGTTGCCGCCGGCGAGCGCGTCGATCGTCATCGCGTGCATGGCGACGGTCGCGGGCGGGCGGGCGGCGAGCTGCACCACGGCGGTCCCGAGCTTGATGCGCGTCGTGAGCGCCGCGATGTAGGCGAGCGGCGACAGCGCGTCGGCGCCGTACGCCTCGGCCGTCCACACGGAGTGGTAGCCCAGGTCCTCTGCGGCGCGCACGAGGTCCATCGGGACGGCGAGGTCCGCGGCGCGGTAGAGGTCGAGCCGGAGTGCGAGCTTCATGCGGAACCTTTCGTCGGGGCGGTGGCCTCGCGGAGCGCGGTACCCGCCTCCTCGACGGCGCGCCGGCCGATGTCGGTCGTGGCCGAGAGCTGGAAGAAGCCGTGCACCGCGCCTTCGTAGCGGCTGAGCGTCACGGGCACGCCCGCGGCCCGGAGCCGTTCGGCGTACTCGTCACCCTCGTCGCGAAGCGGGTCGTACTCGGCCGTGATGACGAGTGCGGGCGGGAGCCCGGCGAACGACGGTGCGAGCAACGGCGAGGCGCGCGGGTCGGTCCGTTCGGCGTCGTCGTTCAGGTACTGCGCCTCGAACCACTGCAGCACCTCGGTGGTGAGCAGGTAGCCCTTCCCGTTCTCGGCGCGGGACGCGTGCCCGCCCCGAAGGTCGGTCACCGGGTACACGAGCAGTTGGAACGCGATGGGCGGGCCGCCCTCGTCGCGGGCGATCTGCGACACCACGGCGGCGAGGTTGCCGCCGGCGCTGTCGCCGCCGACGGCGACGCGACCGGGGTCCGCGCCCAGGCCGTCCGCGTGCTCGGCCGCCCAGTCGAGCGCGGCGCGCGCGTCGACGACCGCCGCCGGGAACTTGTGCTCGGGTGCGAGGCGGTAGTCGACGCTGACGACCACGACGCGACCGAGGTTCGCGAGCATGCGGCACTCGTGGTCGTGGGTGTCGAGGTCGAAGATGACGAAGCCGCTGCCGTGGAAGAACACGAGCAGCCCGAAGGGCGCGTCGCCGTCGCCCGCCGTGCGCGACGGCGTGTAGATGCGGACGGGGATCTCGCCTTCCGGCCCCGGGATCGAGCGGTCGACGACGGTGTCGACCTCGACCGTCGGAACGTACTCGAGGTAGGGCGCCTTCGACAGCGTGCGGAAGGTGTCGGGGCTGGTGGTCGCGAGGTCGATCCGGGCCATCGCGGCCGAGGCGTCGACGAGCTCCTGCAGCTGCGGGTCGAGCGGCACGGCCCCGTTTCTAGTCGACCGCCCGCGGGGTGCCGTCGAGCGCCATCACCGTCAGCCCGAGCTCCTCGATGAGCTCGGTGCTGACCGCGATCCGCCCCGTCAGGTCGGGGCCGCAGTCGCACAGCGCGAGCGTCGCCTCGACCATGGACTCCATCGGCTCGATGAGGTCGTCGGTGACGATGTCGCCCACGAGCTCGGTCGCGCCCTCGCTCATCACGGCGGCACGGGGTTCGATCGTGTTGATACGGACGCCGGTCCCGTGCATCTCGGCGGCGAGGCAGTTCGTCTCGCGGTTGAGCGCGGCCTTGGACGCGCCGTAGATCCCGATCGTGACGGCGACGCCCTCCTTCCGGAACGGTGGCCCCGGGAGGAGCCGCGCGCTGCCGCTCGAGACGTTGACGATCCAGCCCTCGCCTCGTTCCACCATGCCCGGCAGGACGGCCTGGGCGAGGTCGATCGGCGCGTGCACGTTCACCTCGAACGTGATGCGGCGGCGCCGCAGCGGATACGTCGACGTCGGCGCGTACATCGCCGCGGCGGCGTTGTTGACGAGGATCTCGATCGGGCCGCCGAGCGCGGCTTGCGCCTCGGGAACGATGCGCTGGCGGTCGTCGCCGTCGGCGAGGTCGGCCACGACGACCGCGACCCTGCCGCCGAAGCGCTCCATGCGGGCCGCCGTCTCCTTCAGGCTGCCGGCCAGGTGGTCGTGCTTCTCGACGGTGCGGGCGACGATGGCGACGTCGGCGCCCTCGGCCGCGAACCGCTCCGCGAGCGCGGCACCGATCCCGCGGCTCGCCCCGGTGACGACGACACGCCGGCCCGCGAAGCGCGTGCCCATCAGCGGCGGGTGAACGCCGGGCTCGCCGAGTCGGGCCGGGTCTCGAGCGGCTCGTTCAGCTCGGCGATGGTCGGGCCGACCTCGGCGGCGAGAGGCGCGAGCGCGTCGAGGTCGAACCCGTACAGCTCGGCCGCGTTGCCTGCCAGCACCTGCTGCAGCTCGACCGGGTCGGTGCCGGCGAACGCGAGCCGCAGGCCCTCGCGCGTGTACGGGTAGGTGCTCTCGTTGTGCGGGTAGTCGCTGCCCCACATGAAGTTCGCCGTCCCGATGAACTGGCGTGCCGCGGCCTCGCGCGGGCTCGGGAAGCTCACGCCGATCCGGCAGTTGCGGGCGAAGTACTCGCTCGGCTTGAGGGGCGTCACCTGGTCGGGAGTGAACTTCAGCTCGCCGACCCGGCCGGTCTTCCGCATCATCTCGTGGAAGAAGTCGAGCTGGCCGATGGTCTTCGGGATCCACGAGCAGCCCTGCTCGGTGAGGACGAACCGCAGGCCCGGGAAGCGGTCGAAGGCGCCCCCCGCGAGCATGTGGGTGAGGGAGCGCTGCGAGAAGAACGCGGTCTCGGTGAGCCAGACGACCCCGCCCGCGGGCTCGGGGCCGTAGTCGGGGGTCCCCGTGCCCGAGTGCTGGTTGACGACGACCTCGAGCTCCTCGCAGACCCTCCAGAGCTTGTCGTAGACGCTCGAGTAGAGCGGCGGGATGATGTGCGTCACGTCGGGCGGGACCGATGGCAGCAGGATGCCGCCCCGCAGGCCGTGCTCCTTGATCCAGTGGACGTCGGTGATCGCGTCGTCGAGGTCGTTGATGAAGATCTGGCCGATGCCGGCTCGGCGCTCCGGGTAGTCGGCGCAGAAGTCGGCCAGCCAGCGGTTGTGGGCGCGGATGCCGGCGAGGCGGTGCTCGTAGTCCTCGGGCATGGGCGGGCGTGCGATGTGCATCGCCGTCGGGAAGAACGGCGGCACCGTGTTGGGGAAGACGACCTCGGCGACGACCCCGCCGTCCTCCTCCTGCTCGCGGATGCGCCGCTCGTTGTCCCAGTTGCGGGAGCGGCCGTCGCCCTGCAGGTCGCGGAACGGGTTGCTGTACTGCGCCCGCCACGCGTCGAAGTCGTCGAGGTACTTCGATTCGAGATAGGTGCGGTACGTGTCGTGGTTGGCGCCGGCGTGGCAGTCCGCCGAGATCAGGATGTAGCGGTCGCCCGCGGGCAACGGTCCGCTGCTGGTACCGGGTTCGGTCACGGTGGTGCTCATCGGATCCTCTCGAGTTTCAGGTAGTCGTCCGCGGTGTCGCAGATGTAGTCGACGTCGTCGTCGTCGAGGCCGTGGTTCGACGGCAGGATCAGGCCCTGCTCCATCACCCGGTCCGCGTTGGGGAGCCCGCCCGGCGCGACCCGGTGCGCGATCGACCCGAACGCGGGTTGGCGCAGCGCGTTGCCCGTCCAGACCATGCGCGTGTCGATGCCGCGGCTCTCCATGTACTGCTGGAACGCCGCCCGGCGCAGTCCCGACTCCGGTCGGCACAGGATGGGGAACATGTGCCAGCCCGTGTCGAGACCTTCCAGCGTGCGGGGGAGCACGAAGACGTCGGGGTACTGCCCGAACCGTTCGCACAGGCGAGCGAAGTTGCGCTTGCGGCGCGCCAGGTTGTGCGGGAGCTTGCGCAACTGCACCAGGCCGAAGGCCGCGCTCACCTCCGACGGCTCGAAGTTCCAACCGAGCTCGTCGAAGATGAAGAGGTTGTCGTACTCGAGGCCGTCCACCTCGGAGAAGAAGCGCTTGTCGCCCTTCTTCGAGCCGAACAGCTGCACCTCCGACCGGCGGCCCCAGCGGCGCAGCAGCAGGCACCGGTCGGCGAGCGCGTCGTCGTCGAGGGCCACGAGACCGCCCGTCCCCATCGCGGTGATGATGTGCGACAGGGCGAAGCTCGTCACGCTGATGTCGGAGCGGGTACCCGTCGGCGTGCCGCGCAATGTCGAACCCAGCGCGTCGCAGCTGTCCTCCACCACCTGCAGGCCGTGCGTGTCGGCGATCGTGCGGATGCGATCCCAGTCGGGCGCGTTGCCGATCAGGTTGGGGGCGAGGATCGCCTTCGTGCGCGGCGAGATCGCGGCCTCGATCGCGTCGACGTCCATGTTGTAGGTGTCGGCTTCGACGTCGACGAAGACCGGGACGAGCCCGGCGCGCGCCATCGGCGCAACGTCGGTCGAGAAGGTCACGGCCGACGTGACGATCTCGTCGCCGGGGCTCAGCCCGAGCAGCTCGACCGCCAGGTACAGCGCGGACGACCCGGAGTTGCACATGATCCCGCGCCGCTTGCCGAACAGCTCCGCGACCTGGCGCTCGAACTCGCGGACGTTGCGCCCGATGCGCAGCGCCGTCGCGCCGCCCCGCAGCACACCGACGACGGCCTCGATCTCCTCGTCGTCGTGGACGCTCCCCGCGTACTCGATCCGCCGTAGCGCCCGCTCCGTCATGCGCTCTGCCTCTCGTCGACGGGGCGGTAGCGGGCGGCGCGCAGGTCGGCCACGAAGCGGCCGAGGAGCCCGGCGAGGCGCGTGAGGTCCGAGGCCGACCACTGCTCGAGCACGTCGGCCATGTGGTTGGCGCGCACCTCGGCCATCCGGCGCTCGACGCTGCGGCCGCGGTCGGTGACCGACACCACCGTCACCCGCCCGTCGCCGGGGGCGCCCGCCCGTTCGACGAGGCCGTCGCGCTCGAGCTGGCGGACCTGGCGGCTGGCGGCCGCGGGGTCCATGTCGGCCAGACGCGCCACCTCGCCGAGGGGGAGCGGACCGTGTTCCTGGAGGTGGCGGAGCAGCGCGTAACCGGGCGGCGAGATGACGACGCCGGCGGCGGCGGCCTGCACCGCGTGGACCTTGCGGCTCGAGCTCAGGCGCAGCAGGGTCGAGATGGACTCCTGGATGACCTCGACCGGCGCAGTGGCCGAGACCCCGTCCGCATCGGCACCCACTGGTTCGCCACCCACTGGTTCGGCACCCACTGGCTCGACCACCGCCGGACATGCTAGGAAAAGTTGTATGACTCCGTCAAATAGCGTGCCGGCGGGGGGTGGACGCCTGGAAGGGAAGGTCGCGCTGGTGACCGGCGCGGCCCGCGGCACGGGCGCGGAGATCGCGCGCCACTTCGTCGCCGAGGGCGCGTGCGTGGTCGTCGCCGACGTGCGTGACGACCAGGGCGCGGAGGTGGCGGAGAGCCTGGGCCCGGCCGCCCGCTACCGCCGGCTCGACGTGACCGACGCCGGGGCGTGGGCCGCGACGGCCGCCGAGGTGCGCGACCGCGAGGGTCGCCTCGACGTCCTCGTGAACAACGCGGCGGTCCTGCACCTCGCGACGATCGACGCGACCGCGGTGGCCGAGTTCGAGCGCCTGTTCCGGGTCAACTGTCTCGGCGCCTTCCTCGGGACCCGTGCGTGCCTGCCGCTGCTCCGCCGGTCGGGCAGGGGCTCGATCGTCAACCTCGGCTCGATCGACTCCGTCGAGGGGACGCCGCTCACGGCCGCGTACACGGCGTCGAAGTTCGCGCTGCGCGGCCTCACGAAGGTGACGGCGCTCGAGAACGCGCGCTTCGGCGTGCGCGCCAACATCGTCTGCCCGGCGGCCGGGAACCCCGAGATGCACCCCCCGGTCGTCGGCGCGCCCGATTGGCCGAAGATGCCCACGGAGGGGCGCGGGCCGGCCGAGGTGGCGCCCGCCGTCGTGTACTTCGCGTCCGACGAGTCGCGGTTGTGCTCGGGTACCGAGCTCGTCCTCGACGGCGGCCGGAGCGCCGGCATGCAGTTCGAGCTCGCCGACGCGCTCTACGACCCCCGCCTCGCCGACCGACCCGGCACCTGACCGACCCGGCACCTGACCGACCTGTCACCCGACCGACCCGTCACCGACCGACCCGACTGGGGGGACCATGCCCGACGCCATCCGTGAGATCGCGAAGCCGGGAGCGCTGCACGACGAGCGCGAGATCGAGGCCGTCCTCGAGGTACTGCGGACCTCGACGCTCGACCTCGGCCCGAAGATCGAGGAGATGGAGCGCCGCACGGCCGAGCTGCTCGCCAAGCGGCACGGCGTGATGGTCAACAGCGGCTCGTCGGCCCTGCGCCTCGCGATCGACCTGCTGCACCTCGAGCCGGGCGACGAGATCATCACATCCGTGCTGACGTTCTCGACCGACATCGCGCCGATGGTGCAGAGCGGGATCGTGCCGGTGCTCGTCGACGTCGAGCCCGCCTCCTACCAGATCAACGTCGACCGCATCGAAGAGATGATCGGCCCGCGCACCAAGGCGATCCTGACGCCGAACCTCGTCGGCAACTGCCCCGACTGGGACCGGATCCGCGCCATCGCGGACGCGCACGGCCTCAAGGTGGTCGAGGACAGCTGCGACGTGCTCGATTCGTGGCTGCGGGGGTCACGGACGGGGACCCGAAGCGACATCTCGGTGACGAGCTTCGCCCGCACGCACTCGATCACCGCGGCCGGGAACGGCGGGATGGTCGGGATCGACGACGACGACCTGCTCGACGAGTGCCTGATGCTGCGGCGTTGGGGCCGGCGCTCGGAGCAGTACCTGTACGGCTCGAAGAAGGGTGACGACGATCGCTTCAGCGTCACGGTCGACGGCATGCCGTACGACAACATCTTCGTGTTCGAGAACATCGGCTACAACTTCGAGCCGAGCGAGATCGGCGCGGCGTACGGGTGCGTCCAGCTCGACAAGCTGCAGGACTACAACGAGCGTCGCCGGTACGCGTTCCGCCGCTACGACGACTTCTTCAGCGGCCAGGAGGACCGGTTCGTCCGCCCGGCCACGACGCCCGACGTCGACTCGACGTGGATGCTGTACCCGTACATGGTTCGCGACGACGCGGGCTTCACGCGCACCGAAGCCCAGGAGTTCCTCGAGTCGCGTGGGGTCCCGACCCGCGTCGTGTGGTCGGGCAACATCACACGCCAGCCCGGGTTCGCGTCGATCGCCCGCCGCGAGCCGGTGGACGGCTTCCCGAACGCGGACCGGGTGATGGCGTCTGCGCTGATGCTGCCGACCCACCAGGCGTTGTCGAGCGACGACGTCGGCTACGTCGTCGAGCAGCTTCAGGCGCTCACCGAGCGGGACTGACAGATCTCGTCGAAGCCGGCGGCGACGAAACGGATGATGACGTCGCGCTCGGCGACGCTGAGGAGCTGGACGTCGGCGACGGGCGGGCTTCCCGTCCCCAGGAGCTGCACGAGCACGATGCACGCCATCCGCCACCGGCGGATCACGAACTCGGACGAGTGGTCGGGGTAGATGCGGGTCACGAGCCGCTCGAACCGCCCCGTGACCCCTTCGACCGCGTTCTGGACGCGCAGGCGTTCGTCGCCGGTGAGGATGAGGTTGCCGACAAGGCGGATCCAGCGCCGGCCGCCGACCGGATCGAGGTCGAGGATGTCGAAGAACGGCTGCGCCATGATGCCGACGAGCTCGACGGCGTCGGGGGTGCGGCCCTCCCGCTCGATCGCGTCGATGAGCGCGTTCTGCGTGGCGACGACGTGCGCGCCGCGCCGCCGCACGATCTCGCGGAGCAGCCGGTCCTTGCTGCCGAAGTGGTAGTGGACGGCCGCCGGCGCGAGCCCCGCCGCCGAGTTGATCGAACGGATCGAGACGGCGTCGACGCCCAGCTGGGCGAAGAGCTCCTCCGCCACGTCCATGAGGAGCTCGCGCGTCTCGGCACCGCTCACACGGCGGGCCTCACCCTGCCGGGTCTTCGGTGCCGTCGGAGCCATCGCCGCAGCCTAAATGCCCGGGCCGGGGCGCGGCGAGAGCGTGATCGGATCATTCGAACGTAACCTGACGGGTCGGACGGGCGGACCCGTCCGCGAGGGGGAAGCGAGGCCGTGACCGAGATCACCATCGAGACGCCCTGGCGGCGTGACCCCGACCAGCTCCGGGAGCGCTTCGCGGCGTGGTTCGCACACGTGCTCCCCGACGGCGCGGAGCCGGTCGTCACGAGCGTCACCGCGCCCGAGGGCAACGGCTTCTCGAGCGAGACGCTCCTCGTCGACGTCGAGCGGGGCGACGGCCCCGCAGGCGGGCGCACCCTCGACCGCTTCGCGGTGCGGATGACGCCGGCCGCCGACAGCTACCCGGTGTTCCCCGAGTACGACCTCGAGCTCCAGTACCGATGCCTCCGCGTCGTGCGCGAGCACACGGCCGTCCCCGTCCCCGACGCGCCCTGGTTCGAGTCCGACGAAGCGTGGCTGGGGAGCCCGTTCCTCGTGATGCGCCGCGTCGACGGCGTCGCGCCGGCGGACATCCCGCCGTACGTGATGGCGGGCTGGGTGCACGACGCGACCCCCGCGCAACGGGCGAAGCTCGAGCGGGCGTCGGTCGGTGTGCTGGCGGGCCTGCACGTGCTCGACCCCGAGGTCCACCCCCTGGGGTTCCTCGACCGGCCCGAGTACGGCGCCGCCGCGCTCGATCAGCAGCTCGCGTACCAGCGGGCCTACTACGAGTGGGCGCGCGACGGCGTCGACTACCCGGTCGTCGAGCGGCTCTTCGACTGGCTCGACGCGAACCGTCCCGCGGAGGACGGCCGGACGACCATCACGTGGGGTGACTCGCGCATCGGCAACATCCTCTACCGAGATTTCGAGCCGGTGGCCGTCCTCGACTGGGAGATGGCGGCTCTGGGCCCGGCCGAGGTCGACGTTGCGTGGATGATCTGGATGCACCGATTCTTCGAGGATCTCGCCGCGAACTACGGCATGCCGTCGCTGCCCGACTTCCTGACGCGCGCGGGGGTCGTCGAGATCTACGAGGACCTTTCGGGCCGGCGCCTGCACGACATGGAGTGGTTCGAGGTGCTGGCGGCGACCCGCATGGCGGTCATCACGATCCGGACGAGCATGCGGACCATCGTCTTCGGGCAGGCCGAGAAACCGGACGATCCCGACGACGTGATCAACTTCCGCCACCTGCTCGAGCGCATGCTCGCCGGGACGTACTTCGCCTGAGCGCGGTGGCGCCGAGAGCGGGATACTGGGCACGGTGACGATGAGTGACTACCGCACGATCGAGGTGACGCCGGTGACCCCGGCGATCGGCGCGCAGGTCGACGGCCTCGACCTGCGCGAGCCGTTGTCGGCCGAGCAGCGCGACGAGGTGCAGGACGCGCTGATGCGGCACCTGGTCCTGTTCTTCCGGGAGCAGGACCTGACCGAGGACCAGCAGCTCGCGTTCGCGTCCAACTTCGGGCCGCCCGTCTCCGCGAGCATCAACAAGGCGCGCGACCCGGACGCGCTGCTGTTCGTGACCCTCGAGGACTCCGCCGACAGCCCGCCGCAGTCCGACCGCTGGCACACCGACGTCGCGTTCGTGGCCGAGCCACCCGACATCGCCGTCCTCAACATGCGCGACACGCCCCCGGTCGGCGGCGACACGATGTGGCTCAGCCTCTACGCCGCGTACGAGGCGCTCTCACCGACGATGCAGGAGATGATCGCGGACCTGCGCCTCGAGCTCGACCTCGGCACGACGAAGGACGCGATCCTCCACATGTACGGGCCCGAGTACCTCGAAGAGGTGTTGCGGCAGTTCGAGAACGTGCGCCACCCGCTCGTGCGCGTGCACCCGGTCACGGGCCGGCGGGC
>DASRHL010000227.1:0-15462 GCA_035650535.1 Acidimicrobiia bacterium | reverse complement strand
GTGGGTGTCGGCCACTCCGCCGTCGCCGGGTGGCCGGAGCCCTTCCCGGCGGCGCCCCGCAACATGGACGAGGTGCCCCGCGCCTCGTGGAACGCCGAGGCCCGCCTCGACTACATGGACTCCGTCGGCATCTGGGCCCAGGCGCTCTACCCGAACGTCGGCGGCTTCGGGAACCAGGGTTTCCTCTCGCTCGGCGACCCGGAGCTCATGCTCGCGTGCGTGCGCGCGTACAACGACTGGCTCACGGACTGGTGCGCGACCGACAGCCGGCGCCTGCTGCCGATCACGGCGACGCCGTTCTGGGACGTCGACGCGTGCGTCGAGGAGATCCAGCGCTGCGCCGCCCTCGGGCACCGCGGCGTCCTGTTCACCGGCGAGCCGCAGCACTTCGGGCTCCCGTACCTGGGCGACCACCACTGGGACCGCTTCTACGCGGCCGCGCAGGACGCGCAGCTCCCGATCAGCTTCCACATCGGCAGCGGCGACTTCGAGAGCGGCTTCACGCCCGATCGCATCCAGGCCCACGGCATCGGCCCCACGTACGTCGCGACGTCGGTGACGCTGTTCCTCGAGAACGGCGCGCAGATCGTCGATCTCCTCCTGTCGGGCGCGCTGGCCCGCTTCCCGGAGCTCCGGTTCATCTCGGTCGAGAGCGGGGTGGGCTTCCTGCCGTTCCTCCTCGAAGCCGCCGACTACGCGTTCGGCCAGTCCGCGGCCCGTCTCGAACGGCCCGAGCTCGAGCTGCTCCCGAGCGAGTACTTCCGGCGCCAGGTGTACGGGTGCTGGTTCTTCGAGGAGCGCGCCCCCGCCCGGGTCGTCGAGGAGATCGGCGCCGACAACCTCTGCTTCGAGACCGACTACCCGCACCCCATCTGCCTCTACGGCAACGTGCGCGAGAAGATCGAAGCGTCGGTCGGCGGGCAGCCACCCGAGATCCGGCGCAAGCTCCTCTGGGAGAACGCGGCGCGGCTCTATCGCGTCGACGCACCGGACCGCGAGCCGGCTCCGGGCGCCGTCACCGTGGCGTGAGACGCGCGAGGGCGGCGCTCCTCGCGATCCTCTCGGCAACCGTCGCCGCCGCGCTCGCCGCGGTCGCCGTGCCGCCGGCCTCGGCGACGCCGGCAGCGCCCGGGTTGCTCGACGCGCGCGATCTCCCGTCCGGCTTCCGCCTCGTCGTGCCACCGACGACGATCGCCGACCCGACCGTGCTCGTCACCGACGCGCTGGCGTGCACGCAGCGCCTGCAGCCGGTTGCCGGCGCGGTCGACGGCTCGCTCGCCCAGTTCACCCCCGGCGGCGCGACCAACGCACTCCCGTCGGTCACGGAGCTCGTCATCACCTACACCGACGCGGCAGCCGCGACGACGTCGTTCGCGCAGCGGCGCACCAGCCACGGCGCCCGCCTCCGCTGCAGGACGGTGACGCTGCTGCCGCCGGGGACGCCGGGCCCGGCGTCGCCGACCACGACCGTCTCGTACACGAAGGCCACGGTGCGCTTCCGTGGCCTCGGCCCGAGCTGGTTCGCCGAGCGGTCGGGCACCGCGGGCACGATCCCGTACACCGCGCTCACGTTCCGCTCCGGTCCGTACGTCGTCGGGCTGACGTTCAGCGCCGGCCCGGGCGCGCTGAAGCCGGCCGTGCTGCGCCGCCTCGCGGTCGAGGCCCGCCACCGGTTGCGCACCGCCCCCTGATCCGGGATTGTTGCGTTTCCTGCGCAGGAGGCGGAAGAGTCAACCAACGCGGAACGGAGGTTGGTCATGCAGCAGCAGGTCTTCAGCGAGGTCGCCAGCATCGACTACCCGATCCTCGACGCCGACGCGCACGTCAACGAACCGCCCGACACGTGGCAGACGCGTGTCCCCGCGAAGCTGCGCGAGCGGGCTCCGAAGGTCCTGCACACCGACCAGGGCGACGTCTGGTCCTTCGACGACGGCAAGAGCCTGCGCCCGGTCGGCCTGACCGCGACGGCCGGCCTCTCCTACCTCGACTACCGGCCGTCCGGCATCACCTACGAGGGGATGCGCCCCGGCAGCTTCGACACGAAGGCCCGCCTCGCGGACCTCGACGCCGACGGCATCTACCTGCAGGTCCTCTACCCGAGCGTCACGCTCTCGGGTGCGAAGGTCTACAGCTCCGATCCCGAGCTGCAGGTCGCGTGCGTGCGCGCCTACAACGACTGGCTCGTCGAGTTCTGCGAGGGGAGCGACGGCCGGCTGATCGCGCAGGCGATCCTGCCGACCACCGGGGTCGACGACTGCATCGCCGAGTTCGAGCGCACCGTCGAGCTCGGCCACCGGGGCGTGGTCATCTCCTCGTTCCCGAACGGGACGCTCGAGGCCCTGCCGGAGGACGAGCGGTTCTGGGCCCTCGCGCAGGAGGCCGACGTCCCGGTGGCCGTCCACATCGGCAGCTTCATCCAGGGTGTCGGCACCGGCCCGGCGCCGCGCTTCGACACGCTCGCGTTCATGGGCCGGGCGGGCGCGACGAAGGCGGGTTCGCACACGATCCCGGTCGTCTGCGACCTGATCTTCTCGGGCATCTTCGAACGCTTCACGAAGCTGAAGCTGCTGCTCGTCGAGTCCAACATCGGTTGGATCCCGTCGCTGCTCGAACAGGTCGACGACATGTTCATGCGGTACCGGTGGTTCACCAACGGCTACGAACAGATGCCCACGCTCCCGAGCCGCACCTTCTACCGGAACTTCTGGGCGACGTTCATGATCGACACGGTCGGGATCGAGCTCCGCCACCGCATGAACGTCGAC
Organism: Acidimicrobiia bacterium; assembly: GCA_035650535.1. Classification (GTDB taxonomy): domain Bacteria; phylum Actinomycetota; class Acidimicrobiia; order IMCC26256; family PALSA-555; genus DASRHL01. The sequence continues at coordinate 12,697 of DASRHL010000227.1, read as the reverse complement.
CATCTGATGTGGTCGACCGACTACCCGCACACGGGCAGCGACTGGCCCAACAACCGCGTCATGATCGAGCGCAACTTCCGGGGCGTCCCCGTCGCCGACGTCAAGAAGATGCTGCACGACAACTGCCGCACCCTCTACAAGCTCGACCACGTCCCCGACACGCTGGACTGACGCCCGCCCCTCCGAGTTCTTGGCACGCTGAACGTCGCTATTCGGCGTTCAACGTGCCAAGAACGGGGTGGGGGGTGACTTGCCCGGCGCGAACCGGGAACTTGCCCGGTGCGGGCGGCGCCGTCCCGCAATATCGTGCGCGTATGGCGAACCCCGACCCGAAGGCACTCCAGGCAGCCGCCGCGAGCCTGCGCCAGCAGGCGGACGGCGCCCGCCAGGTGCTCATCGACCAGATCCGCCACGGCGGCACCGAAGAAGGGGCCGTCTACGACCGTGCGAAGTCGCAGCTCGACGCGGCCAACGCGGAGGTCAAGAGCCGGGAGGGGGTGGTCGAGGCCGACCGGAAGCAGGCGGCCGACACCCTGAAGCGCGCCGACGAGCAGCACCAGGCCGCCATCGCCGCCGAACGGACGGGTGACACGGCCAAGGCCGAGGAGGCCCGCGAGAGCGAGCGCTACCTCCGCGCCGTCGCCGAGGCCGCGACCGCCAACGCCGACACCGCGGAGCGCGACCTCGACGAATCGAGGGTCACGCTCGCGCAGCGCCAGCACGACTTCGACGTGGCGAAGCAGGACATCCGTCAGTTCGACAGTCAACGGGCGTCGACCGAGAAGCAGCTCGACGCGATGGAGAACAAGGCGCGCATGCTCGACGAGGCGGGGCTGAAGCTGCAGCTCGCGAGCACGATCGACAATCCGGTCGAGCGTGCCGACCTGGAGCTCGCCGCGCAGAAGCTCCTCCAGGATGCCAACGATATCAACGTCGACACGAACCTCATCAACACGGCGACCGGCCAGGACGTGCAGATCCCCGACGTGAACGCGCTGCCCGCACCGGACGCCACCGTGCCGACGGATGCCACGTCCGACGCGGGCGGCGCGGGCGACGCGTCCGACGTGGCCGCCGCGTCCGACGTGGCCGCCGCGTCCGACGTGGGCGCCGCGTCCGACGTGTCCGACGCGGGCGGCGCGGGCCATCTCCAGGACGAGTTCGCGACCGTCGCCGCCGGGAGCGACGGCAGCGCCGACCCGACCGCGGCCGCGGCGGACGGCACCGGCGCCGCGGGAGCCGGCGACGCGCTCGGGGCGAGCCCCGACCTCGCGGCGGCGCCTGACGCGCTCGGGGTGGACGGTGCGACGCAGACCGCGGACGCGGCGTTCGCTCCCGGCGCCGACGAGGCCGGCGCGGCGGCGGGCGACGTCGATGCCGGGACGGCCTCCGACGGGTCCTTCGATCAACCGGCGCCCGCCGACGAGCTGGCCGACGCCGGTACGGTGGGCGCGGACTCGTTCAACGACTTCAGCGGCGATCCCGGAGTCGACGACGCAGGCGTCGCCGCCACCGACGACGTCGACGCCTGACGCGAGAGAGGACTCGTCTTGCACGCGAACATCACCTACACGTCCATCGACATGGCCCGCCTCGACGAGGCCGTCGGCGGGATCGAGGCGGTCAAGCAGCGACTGACGGCGCTCCGCGGTTTCGTGAACGCCTACTGGCTGCAACCGGTCGACGGCCAGGGGATGATGGTGAGCCTGTGGGACGACGAGGAAGCGGCGGCGCAAGCCGCGCCGCCGGTCGGCTTCTCACCGGCGCCGGGGGTCACCGTCGAGCGGGTCGAGACCCGGGCGGTCATCGCGGAGGCGTGACCGGCGCCGGCGGTCAGCTCGGCGGGCGGGCGCTGTCCACGTAGAACCACTCTTCGGTGACTCGCCCGTCGCGGACCCGGAACCACGCCACGGCGTCGATCTCGATGGGCCCGCCCGTGGGAGTGATGTCGCCGAACGCCGTCGCCGGTGTTCCCGTGATGCGCAGACGGGCCGCGACGCGGTCGCCCTCGGCGGTCAGGTCGAGCACCTCGAAGTGGGCGTCGGGGATCGCGGCCCGGAACCGCTGCATCGACTCGCGCTCGCCCACTGCGCCGCCGGCGACGTCGTGGATGGTCTTCGAGTGGTGGACGAAGTCGTCGGCGTAGCACTCGTCGTACACGCGCACGTCGCCGCCGTTGTACCCGTCGCGGTAGATCCGCTCGATCAGCGCACGGTTCTCGTCCGTCTCCACGGCTCCTTCCTATCCCTTTCCCCGCACGCCGTGCATCGCATCCCGAGGCACAACGCGCGATGGACCGGGAGGGGTGCCTTGCGGGGAGCCCACCGGGGCCGTCCCTGGAACCGGTTCTAGAATCCCGGGTCGATGCCGGAGGGAAGCGAGGAGCTGCGCTGGGACGGCCGGGTCGCGGTCGTGACCGGCGCGGGGCGCAATCTCGGGCGGGAGTACGCGTTGCTGCTGGCCGCCCGCGGCGCCAAGGTCGTCGTCAACGATCTCGGCGTGGCGATCAGCGACACCGACGGGAGCGGCGACGCGCCGGCGGACAACCCCGCGTACGCGGTCGTCGGCGAGATCCGGGCCGCCGGCGGCGAGGCGGTCGCGAGTACCGACGACGTGACATCCGTCGCGGGCGGCGAGGCGATCGTGCAGCGCGCACTCGACGAGTTCGGCCGGGTCGACGTGCTGATCAACAACGCGGGCGTGGTGCGCCAGGCGCCGTTCGAGGACTACGGCCCCGAGCTGACGGGGCCCGTGTTCGCGTCGCAGCTCGACGGCCACTTCAACGTGAGCCGGCCGGCGTGGCGGGCGATGCAGCGTCAGGGTTACGGGCGCATCCTCAACCTGTCGTCGGGCGCCGGTCTCTGGGGCGTGCCGCAGATGGCCGGGTACAGCACGGCGAAGATGGGCATCGTCGGGTTGACGCGGGCGCTCGCGCAGGAGGGCGCGCCGCACGGCATCACGGTGAACGCCATCGCGCCGAACGCGAAGACGCGCCCGGGTGGCTTCGGGCCGATCCCGGCCTCGCCCCGGCTCCACGCGTGGCTCTCGCTCGACGTCGTCGCCGCGGTTGCGGGCTGGCTCGTGCACGAGGAGTGCACGGTCACGGGCGAATGCTTCACGGTGGGTGGTGGGTACGTTGGTCGCGTGATGGTGGCGGTCAACGACGGCTGGCGGGGCGAGCGGCCGTTGACGCCCGAGTCGGTTCGCGCGGGGTGGGACCGCGTGATGGCGGACGGCCCGTGGACGCCGCTGCCGGCCGGAACCGGCGACATCGGGCGGATGCTCGAGGGCTTCGGCGGGTGACGACCGCCCTTCCCGCGTCGGCGCTCGCGGCCCGGCCGCGCTCGTCCTTCTCGGTCCTACGCCACCGCGACTACTTGCTGTTCTGGGCGTCGGCCCTGATCTCGAACTCCGGCTCCTGGATGCAGACGATCGCGGTGCCGTTCGTCATCTTCCAGCTCACCCACTCCACGACGTGGCTCGGTTTCGCGGCGTTCATGTCGTTCTTCCCGTCGCTCGCCATGGGTCCGGTCTCGGGATCGCTCGCGGACCGGTTCCCGCGCAAGACGATCCTGCTCGTCACCCAGACCGGCCTCATGATCGTCGCCTTCGCGATGTGGGGCGTGTGGATCGCGCACGCGGCGTCAGCCGAGATCTTCGTCGTCCTGTTGCTCTTCTCGGGATTGACGTCCGGGGTGAACATCACGGCGTGGCAGTCGTTCGTTCCCCAGCTCGTCCCCGAGCGCGACCTGCTGCACGCGGTGCGGCTCAACACGATGCAGTTCACCGCGGCCCGGGCGGTCGGACCCGCGATCGCCGGGCTCGTCCTCGCCGTCTACGGCGCGGGCGTCGCCTTCCTCGTCAACGCGGTCACGTTCCTGCTCGTCCTCGGCGCGCTCGTCATGATCCACCCGCGGTCCGTTCCGCGTGCCGAGGACGCGGGCAAGGTGTGGGAGCACTTCCGCGACGGCGCGAGCTACGTCCGTCGCCGCCCGACGCTCTGGATGTGCGTGCTCACCATCTTCGTCGTGTCGTTCCTCGGGACCTCGGTGATCCAGCTCGCCCCTGCGCTCGCGGTCGACCAGTTCGGCGTCGGGAAGGGCGCGTACGGCATCCTCGTCGCCATGTTCGGGTCGGGCGCGATCGTCGGCTCGGTCGTGGTCGCGACCTGGGGAGACCGGGTGCGGCGCTCGCGCATGACGCTGGTCGGGATGACGGCGATGGCGGCCGGTCAGATCCTGCTCGGCTCCGTCTCGGTGTACGCCTTCGGTTGCGCGGCGCTCTTCGTGATGGGCATGTTCTACGTGCTGATCTCGACGGCACTGAACACCTCGATCCAGGCCCGGGTCGACGAGGAGCACCGCGGTCGCGTCATGGCGATCCACCTCATGTGCCTGCTCGCGGGCGTGCCGTTCGGCGCGCTGATCCTCGGCAAACTGGCGTCCGTCGTCGGCCTCGGGGAGTCGATCGTCGGGTTCGGTGTCGCGCTCGAGCTCTGCGTCGTCGTCGCGGTCGTCCGCCTCGGTGCACTGCGCGCGATCGACCAGGTCCGCCGCGATCTCGTGCACACCGACCCGCTGCTCGTGCCGCCCGACGTCCTCGGCGCGGACTGACGGCGCGAGGGCCGCCGGCCGATGCTCGTCGTCGACACCCACACGCACGTCGTCTCCGACGACGAGGAGACCTACCCGCTCCATCCCCGTGGCGGCGCGACCGGACCGTGGTACCGCGAGGACCCGTGCTCGGTCGAGCGGTTGCTCGCGCTGATGGACGAGTCGGGCGTCGACCGGGTCGTGCTCGTGCAGGGCATGACCGCCTACGACACCGACAACCGGTACACACACGACAGCGCGCGCCGCTACCCGGAGCGTTGCACCAGCGTCGCCTACCTCGACCTCGGGGGCCCCGACCCGGCCGGGGAGCTCCGCCGCCTCGTCGAGGGCGAGGGCATGCGCGGTCTGCGGTGGGTGTCGCTGTTCGACGGGCGCTCGCTCGAGGAGCCGGCGTCGGTGTGGCGGACGGCCGCCGAGCTCGGGATCCCGGTCATCGTCACCGTCCTCGCCGACCTCCTGCCCGTACTGGCGGATGCGATCCCCCGCCTGCCCGCCATCCCGCTCGCGCTCGACCACTGCGGCTTCGCGGACTTCTCGCTCGGCGTTCCCGACGAGCTCGCGGCGCTCGCCGCGTACCCGAACCTGCACCTGAAGGTATCGTCGAACGTCCTCGAGTCGGCCGAGCCCCACGGCGACGTCCGTGACCTCGTGTGCGAGCTCGCGGCGCGCTTCGGCGCCCGCCGACTGATGTGGGGCTCGGACTACTCGCAGACCCACGACCGGCCCTACCCCGAGCTCGTGGCGCGCCAACGCCACGCCGCCTCCCGCCTCACCGACGACGACCGCGACTGGTACCTGGGCGGCACCGCGCTGAGCGTCTGGCCCGAGCTGGCGCCGTAGCGCGGGAGCCCCGGCGCGGCCGCCGGCGTCAGCTCGCGCCCGACATCACCTTCGCCTTGAGCTGGGCGAACTCGTCGTCGGTGATCACGCCCCGGGCGCGCAGACCCTCGAGCCGCTCGATCTCCGCCGCCGGCGACGGCGTCGTGCCCGCGACCGACTGCACGTAGGCCTTGAACTGGTCGTCCGCCTGCTGCACGGCCTTCACCGAGCGCTCGTGCATCGTCCCGCCCCGCGCGATCAGGTACACGAACACGCCGAGATACGGCAGGACGACGATGAAGAGCACCCACAGCGCCTTCGCGGGACCGGAGAGGTCGTGGCTCCGGAAGATGTCGATGAACACCGAGATCGCGAGCCAGAGCCACACGAAGAACAACACGAACCAGAGCATGGAGAGGAAGACCTCTCCGACGTGCCACGCACCGACCGTCATGCCCGACCCCCTGAGCGAGAACTGCCGGGCCGGACTCTAGATCGCGGTCAGACGGGGATGCTGTAGAGGGCGGCGGCGTTGTCGTGGAGCACCTTGGTCGCGACCGGCTCCGTCACGCCGGTGAGGTTCTTGTCGATCACGGCGAGCGAGTTGGGCCAGGTCGAGTCGGTGTGGGGGAAGTCGGAGCCCCACATGAACGTGTCGGCACCGAGCTGCTCGAGGCTCGCCGCGCCGATGGCGTCGTCCATGAACGTGAGCCACACCTGCCGGCGCACGTACTCGCTGGGCTTGAGCGACAGCGGTACCTCCATCATGGCGCCGAACTTCTCGGTGCCGTGGTCCATGCGCTGCATCCAGTGGGGCAGCCAACCGATGTCGGACTCGGCGGCGACGATCTGCAGCCGCGGGAACCGTTCGAGCACCCCGCCCTGCACGAGCTGGGCCACCGTGCGCTGGATCTCGTGGACGAGCACCGTGTACCGCACCGCGGCCGCGGTGAAGTCGACGCGGCTCTCCTCGCCCATCCCGGTCACGATGTGCAGCGACAGCGGCAGGCCGAGATCCTGGGCGGCGGCCCACAAGCGGTCGTACTCGGGGGAGAAGTAGGGGCGGTCGGGCGGCGGGTAGCCCCAGATCATGGCGCCCTTGTGCCCGAGGCCGGCGCAGCGCTCCAGCTCGCGCACGCCGGCGTCGACGTCCCACAGCGAGACGAGGCCGAGGCCGTGCAGCCGGTCGGGCGCGTAGCCGCAGTACTCGGCGAGCCAGTCGTTGTAGACGCGGAAGAACGCGCGCTGGAGCTCGCCGTCGGTCATCCGGAACAGCCGCATCCCGAGCGTTCCGTAGAGGACCTCGGCGTGCACGCCGTCGATGTCCTGGTCCTCGAGGCGGGCCGCCGGGTCCCAACCCGACGGTCGGGCGGATTCGTACCCCGCCTTCTCGAGGTGCTCCTTGAGCTCCTCGCCGCTGCGCCCCGCGCCCCACGAGCCCGACACGGTCGACGGTGGGAGCCCGGGGGCGTGGAACGACCAGCCGGGCCGGCCCTCGTTCGGCCGCACCTCGGGCGCGTCGTCGCGCAGGCGGCGGTCGAGGCGGCTGGTCCAGAGGTCGGCCGGCTCCATCACGTGCGAATCGGCCGAGATGATGACCTGCGGGCGCGTGGCCATGGCGTCCCCCCTCGATCGCGGGCTCTGGTCGCGGGCTCTGGTCTCGCGGACTGGAGAACCGGTAGCTTTGTGCAGCGTAGCTTTGCCGAAAGCAGCCGTCGAGCGAGGAGGAGCCGCGGTGGACCAGTTGGAGCTCCCCCCGATGATCTCGGTCGACGACCACATCCTCGAACCCCGCGACCTGTGGCAGCGAGAGCTGCCGGCCTCGATGCGCGAGCGCGGGCCGCGGGTCGTGCGCGAGCGGGTGCGCCTGGGGTTCAAGGGCGGCCGGCTGCTCCTCGAGCGCGACGTTCCCGACGGCGACTGGTGCGACGTGTGGCAGTTCGACGATCTCGTCCTCGCCACCGGTCTGCTCCACGCGCCCGTCGGCGTGCCGGTCGAGGAGCGCTCGAACCGGCCCGCGATCTACGAGGACCTGCGGCCCGGAACCTACGACCAGGCGGCCCGCCTCGCCGACATGGACCTCAACCACGTCGAGGCGGCGATCAACTACCCCAACACGTTCCCGCGCTTCGCCGGCCAGGGTTTCGCGGAGCGGGCCGACAAGGGCCTCGCGCTCGCGGCGCTGCAGGTCTACAACGACTGGATGATCGACGAGTGGTGTGGCGGCGCCGCGCGGGGCCGGCTCATCCCGCTCACGCTCGTCCCGCTGTGGGACCCGCAGCTCGCGGCCGCGGAGGTACGGCGCTGCGCGGCCAAGGGCAGCTACGCGATCGCCTTCACCGAGAACCCGGCGAAGCTCGGCTTCCCGTCGCTCTACACCGGCGCGTGGGACCCGCTGTGGGCGGCGTGCACCGAGAGCGACACCGTCGTCTCGATGCACATCGGGTCGTCGTCGTCGATGCCGACGACCTCCGACGACGCGCCCCTCGCGACGTCGATGTCGTTGAACGCACAGAACGCGCAGGGGTCGGTGTGCGACTGGGTGTTCTCCGGCACGTTGCGTCGCTTCCCGACGATCAAGCTCGCGTACGCGGAGAGCCAGGTCGGATGGCTGCCCTTCCAGCTCGAGCGGATGGACGGCGTCTGGCACGAGGACGTCGGTGACGTCGACCTGCCGGAGCCCCCGTCGAGCTACGTCCGCGGCCGCGTCTACGGCTGCATCTTCGACGACCTCCACGGGTTGCGCAGCCGCGACGAGATCGGCATCGACCAGATCCTCTTCGAGGCCGACTACCCCCACGCGAACGGCACGTGGCCGCACACGCTCGACGTGGCGCGGCGGCTCTGCGCCGAGGCCGGGATGGACGCCGCCGAGGCCGCGAAGCTCGTCCGGGGCAACGCGATCGCCTGTTATGGCCTCGAACGCTTCGGTCTCGCCGCCTGACGCGGCCTCCACCGTGGGCGAGGTCCCGGCCTGGGTCGGCGAGCTCGACCTGCCCGACGTCGGGCTCGTCGCGCGCGTCGTCCGGCTCAACCTCCTCGTCGGCCGCGTTCTCGACGACATCACCAGCGCCCACGGCATCGCGCCGGCCGACTACGTCGTGCTCGGCGTGTTGAGACGCTCGCCCGGGTACCGGAGCGCCCCGACCCGGATGTGCGAGCTCCTCGACCGGAGCACCGGCGGCATGACGCTCACGATCGACCGGCTCGAAGCGTCGGGGTGGGTGACCCGCTCACCGGATCCGGACGACCGGCGTCGCGTCGTCGTGACCCTCACCGAGCGCGGGCTCGAGCTGAGCGAACGCGTCAACGCCGCGCTGCACGCGTGGGAGGAGCAGCTCGGCCTCGACCACGAGCACCGGACCGACGCCATCCGGACCGTCGACCACCTGCTCGGGCTGTTCGAGGCAGGGTCCCGGGAGCGCGCGTGACGCGCCCGAACCGGGTGCCGGGTCAGACACGCGAGGAGTGGAGCGACGCCACCCGCGCCGAGTTCGGCGACGTCGCGCCGGCCGCGGGCGGGCAACGGCCGCTGCACCTGCCGTCCGTGATCGCGCACCACCCGACGTTCCTCGCGCCCTACCTCGTGTGGGCGAAGGCGGTCGCGCTCGCGGGCGTGCTGCCCCGTCGCGACGCCGCACTCCTCGCGCTGCGCACCGCGCTGCGGTGCCGCTCCGAGTTCGAGTGGGGGGTGCACGCGGCGTCGGCGGTGGCGCGGGCCGGACTCACGCCCGACGACGTGGCGCGGGTGGCGGCGGGGCCCGATGCAGCCGGCTGGTCCGACCGGGAGGCGGCGCTGGTCCGCGCCGTCGACGAGCTGCACGATGCCCACACGATGTCCGATCCCACCTGGGCCGAGCTCGGGCAGTGGTACGACGACGCCGCCCGGCTCGAGATCGCGTTCGTCGTCGGGCACTACACGATGCTGTCGCTGGTCGCGAACACCGCCGGCGTCCCGCCCGAACCGGCCTGGGAGCCGCTCCCCGGGTCGGTTCCCGGCCGGTAGCTTGCGACAAGGTTGCGACAACGTTGCGACCACGGTGGCCCGAGTGTCCGGTGCGCCCCGGAGCGCGTAGAGTGTCGTGATCCCGGTCGGGGGTGCGGGCACGAACGGGCTGGAAACGAGCTGGGATTGGAGTGGGGCTGATGGGAGCGTTCGATCGACCTGGCGCGGGTTCGCGCCGCTTCTCCGGGCGTTCGCTGTCGCGGGTACTGGTCGTCGCCTCGATCGCCGCGCTGGCCCTGGCCGCGGTCACGTCGGTCGCCTCGGCCGACGCCGGCAAGACCGCGCTCGTCCACTTCAGCCAGACGTCGTTCGCGGCCGGCTCCTCGACCCCGTTCACGGTGCAGCTCACGAACGAGTCGACGCAGCAGCAGCTCGGTTCGGCGAACCTGACGCCGCCGTCCGGGTTCACGGTGAGCGTTCCGTCGCCGACCAACCAGATCAGCGTCGTCAACAACGTGGTGCAGCTCCGCAACCTCGGGATCGCGCCGGGGGCTTCGAGCCCCGCTTTCTCTCTGGTGCTGACCGCGCCCTGCTCGGCGGCGGCGCCGCTCACCTGGCAGGCGACCGCGAAGCAGTCCAACAACTACAGCGGTCCGCCCGGCAACAACGTCGGCATCGATCCCGCGAGCAACCTCGGCGTCACCCTGACCGGTGGCGGATGCAAGCTCCACTTCTTCACCGAACCGGCCGACGCGGCGGTCAACACCGTCATCACGTCGACGCCCTTCAACAGCCCGGCCGGCACCTCGGTCCAGGTCGAGGTGCTCGACGGATCGAACCACCGGGTGACGTCGTCCACGGCGCCAATCTCCGTCGCGATCAACACGGGGACCACGGGCGCGAAGCTCACCGGTGACAACAACCAGACGGGTACGATCACGAAGAACGCCGTCGCCGGGGTCGCGTCGTTCTCGAGCCTCGCGATCGACACGCACGGCAACTACAACCTGATCGCGACGAGCCCCGGGCTCACCTCCGCGATCTCGAACGCGAGCGAGCCCGACCTCGTGTTCACGATCTGGGACAGCGCTCAGGCGTGCACCGCCAACAAGTCGTGCAGCACGACGGTGGGCAACACGTCCACCTTCACGTCGACCTTCAGCGGTACGTCCACGACGGGCGGCAGCTACCTGCTGCTCACGCTCGGCCAGGACGACCTCTCGTGCGGCGACACCTACAACCACGCCCCGAGCACGACCACCGGCGCGACGTACCACTTCGCGGCGAACGGCACGAAGCAGCTCATCGGCGACATCGACAAGAGCGTGGTCCAGCAGCAGCCGAACAACGGCGCGGCGTTCTACCGGGTGTGCTTCGAGTCCGACGACACGACGTTCACCTACCCCGGCGGCGTCGTGAAGCCGGCCGGGACCCCGTTCATCCTGCCCGCCTGCAAGGACGTCGCCGGGACGCCGCCGTGCGTCCAGTCCATCACCAAGACCAACGCCGGCGACGTGATCGAGACGATCACGCTCCCGCCGGACGACGCGTTCCGATACCGGTAAGCACCGGCTCCGATCCGAACAGGTCGGGAATCGCGATCACCCCGACGCGCTCGAAGATCTCGGTGCTCTCGTCGAGCAGCGCGGTCGGGACGGGTTCGCCGCGCGTCTCGGCCAACCGGGCCTGCGCGTACAGACCGAGCGCGACCTCGTAGTCGGCCTGCCGCGCGCGCGCCGCGTCGACGCTCTCTGCCAGGGCCCCGGCCGCGGCGTCGAGGTCGCCCGCACGGGCGAAGGCCGCGCCCCGGACGCGATGGAGCAGCGGGCTCAGCGCCGAGTCCATACCGAGGGCCCGGGCACCGTCGAGCACCTCGTCGGCGAGCGCCAGCGCGGCCCGGTCGTCGCCGTAGAGGAGCGTCGCCTCCGCGATCCGGGCCTGGGTCTCGAGGCCGTCCGCGTTCGCACCGACGGCCTGGGTCTCCGCGAGCGACTCCTCGAGCAGCGCCCGGGCCTCGTCACCCTGGCCGGTCCAGCATGCGACCCGACCGAGGTTGCGCTTGGCGAAGGCGATCGCGATCCGCATGCCGGACGGCTGCCAGGCGCGGAGCGCGTCGCGAAACAGCGTCCCCGCGTCGTCGATCCGGCCCTGGTCGAGGGCGATCTCGCCGATGTTGTTCGAGCAGGCGCCGGCCATGACGGCGTCGCCGGTGCGCCTCGTGAGCTCGAGCGCGCGCTCGAAGTACCGGATCGCGCCCGGCAGGTCGCCCCGGGCCTGGGCGGACGCGCCCAGCGAGTTGTACGCGCTCGCCTGGGCCGGCAGGTCCGCGATCTCCTCGTAGAGCTCGAGGGCGCGGGGCAGGTTGGTCGCCAGGTCGAGGCGGCCCGAGTCCTCGTAGGCCCAGTCGAGGACCTGCAGGGCGTCCGCGAGCGCTTCTTTCTCGCCCGCGGCTTCGGCGGCCTCGATGGCGAGGTGGCACCACTTGACGGTGTCGCGGGTGCGGCCCGCCTGGTGGCAGAACCGCGCGTACCAGGCGAGCAGCCGCGCCCGCTGGAGCGCCGCCGCCTCCCCGTCCTGGTCGTCGAGCATGCGCAGGCCCCGGGTGATCGACCGCAGCGCCTGCGAGTAGCGGTCCTGCCAGCCCTGGACGCGGGCCACCTTCAGCAGCGAACGGGCCTTGGCGACGGGGTCCCGGCTCGCCAACCGGCGCACCGCCCGGTACGACTCCTCGGCCGGTCCGAAGCTCCCCATGCGGTAGCGCATGTCGCCCAGCGCCTCGTGCACCCGGGCCAGGTCGAACCGGTCGAGGTCGCGGATGCGACGCCCGGCGTCGAGCGCCCGTTGGTAGAGGGCGGCCGCTTCCACGCTCGCCCAGATGGCGGCGGCCGCATCCGCCGCGGCCCGCGCGTAGGTCCACGCCTCCCGATACCGCTCCGCGTGCAGGTAGTGCAACGAGAGGAGCTCCGCATGGGCGTCGTGGTCGTCGCCGGCGGAGGCCGCGATCACGTCCGCCGTCCGGGCGTGCAGCTCACGCCGGAGGCGGAACGAGAGTCCCTCGTAGGCGCTGTCGCGCACGAGCACGTTCTCGAAGCGCACCTGCGCGCCGTGCTCGAGGGTGATGAAGTCGCGCAGGCGGTGCCACGCGGGATCGTCGGGGCCGAGCGGTGGGTCGACCACGGCGTCGAGGAGCTCGAGCGAGAACGACTGCCCGAGCACCGACGCGCGGCGCATCACGTTGCGGTCGCGCGGATCGAGACGGTCGATGCGCGCCGCCAGCAACGCTTCGACCGAATCGGGAAGCGCTTCGCCCCGGTGCCCG
>DASRHL010000226.1:0-9848 GCA_035650535.1 Acidimicrobiia bacterium | reverse complement strand
GTCGCCGCGATGGATCCGGCGACGCACTTCGTCGACGTCGGCGAGACCCTCGCGCTCGGGATCGCGTCGCTGCGTGAGCACCGCGCCTACATCGACGGCCTCGGGCGCGACTTCGACCCCGAGGAATGGCTCACGAACATGGCCGGCTACGCGGGCATGGCCGCCGGCTGCGACTACGCCGTCCTCCTCCGCCAACTCAACGTCTGATCGCCCCTCCGCCCCCTCCGCCCCTCCGCGTCCGTTCCTTCTTCCGCCGTGGGCGCAGGTTCTCGCACAGACCGGGAGGTGGGGGTAGCCCCACTCGGAGGACGCCGGGGGGCCCGGTTCCGGTCGAGCGTGCGCGTCCGTACGGTCGCGGCGACCGCGCGAGCGTCGTGCGGTAGGGAGGACGCGCTGCGATGATCGCGAACATGCAGGACGCGGGCGGCGGCGAGCGGGCCGCGGTCGCCGTGCGCGAGACGGGCGTGCCCGCCACGGCCGACACGGCGCGCCCCGCGCTCTGGCGCCGGATCCTTCGCCCGTACACCGAGGCGCGGACGGTCAAGGAGACGCTCTACCTCCTGCTCGACCTGCCCGTGGGCATCGCGACCTTCACGGTCGTCGTCACGCTCGTGGCGCTCGGCTTCGGGATGCTCGTCACGCTCGTCGGCATCCCGATCCTGATCGGCGCCGCGTTCGTGATCCGGGCGATGGCCGACGCCGAGCGGTGGCGCGCCCGCACGCTCCTCGACGTCCGCGACCTCACCCACCCCACGTGGCCGGGCGCCGGTGAAGTGTGGTGGCGCCGCTGCTTCACGGTGCTGCGCGACCCGACCATCTGGAAGGAGACCCTCTACGAGCTGTGGATGCTCGGCTGGGGCATCGCGACCTTCACGATCACCGTCGTCACGTGGACCGTGCCGTTGGGGCTCGCGTTCCTCCCCACCTACAGCTGGGCGAGCCGCGACGGTGGCCCGCCGGGCATCGGCAACGCATGGATCGAGGCGGGCTGGAGCGTGCTCGGTTTCACGCTCGTCGTCGCGGCGCCGTGGGTCATCCGAGGTGTCGCGACGGGCAGCCGCGCGCTCGTCCGGCTCCTGCTCGGTTCGCGTACGCGTGACCTCGAGGCCCGCATCGAGCACCTGAGCGACAGCCGCGCTCGCACGGTCGACGCGGCGACGGCCGAGCGGCAGCGCATCGAGCGTGCGCTCCACGACGGCGCGCAGATGCGCCTCACCGCGCTCGCGATGGAGCTCGGGCGCGCCAAGGAGCGGATCGACACCGACCCCGAAGGTGCGGCCGAGCTCATCGGCGAGGCTCACGAGGAGGCGAAGCGGGCGCTCGCCGAGCTGCGCGACCTCGCGCGCGGCATCCACCCGGCCGTGCTCACCGACCGCGGGCTCGACGCTGCGGTCACCGCGCTCGCAGCACGCTCGCCGGTCCCGGTCGACGTGGCCGTCGAGCTCGCGGAGCGTCCGCCCGCCGCCGTCGAGTCGACCGCGTACTACGTGGTCGCAGAGGGCCTCACCAACGTCGCGCGCCACTCGGGTGCGACCCGCGCGTCCGTGGTCGCGCTGCGGGTGGGCGACCGGCTCGTCGTCGAGGTGCACGACGACGGCCGCGGGGGCGCCGCGATCGGGCCGGCCGACGACATCGTCCCGACAGGACTGCGCGGGGTCGCGGACCGCGTTGCCGGCATCGACGGCGAGCTCGTCGTGGCGAGCCCCGAGGGCGGACCGACGGTGCTGCGGGCTGCGATCCCCTGGGAGGCATGACCGCGTGCGCGTCGTGATCGCCGAGGACCAGGTGCTGCTGCGCGCGGGCCTCGAGCGCCTGCTCGCGGACGAAGGCATCGAGGTCGTCGGCGCGGCGGGCGACGGCGACGAGCTGCTCGCGGTCGTCGAGCAGACCGAGCCCGACCTCGCGATCGTCGACGTGCGCATGCCGCCGACGTTCACCGACGAGGGCGTCCGCGCCGCGATCGAGGCCCGCCGGCGCCGGCCCGGCCTCGCCGTCCTCGTGCTGTCGCAGTACGTGGAGCACGACTACGCGCGCGAGCTGCTCGGCGCCGACGCCACGGGCGTGGGCTACCTCCTCAAGGACCGCGTGGCCGACGTGGGCGACTTCGTCGACGCCGTCCGCCGCGTCGCCGCCGGTGGGACGGCTCTCGACCCCGAGGTCGTCGCGCAGCTGCTCGGCCGCCGTCGCGGCGAGTCCGCGCTGGCGTCGCTGACACCGCGTGAGCGTGAGGTGCTCGCGCTCATGGCCGAGGGACGATCGAACCGCGCGATCACCGAGGAGCTCGTCGTGAGCGCCGGTGCGGTCGAGAAGCACATCGGCAACATCTTCGCCAAGCTCGGCCTCGAACCCGACGACGCCGACCACCGCCGCGTGCTCGCCGTCCTCCGCTACCTCGACGCGTGACCGCGCCCGTCGGCCGAGGCGGCGTCCGTCGACGGTCGGATCAGCTACGCAAACTCGTCATGCGACTTCCAGCTCGCATCGACCTGGCCGAGGAAGCCCGCATGGACTCCTCGGTGGCCGAAGCCCTGCGCCCACGGCAACCAGCGGGCGAGATGCCCGAGGCCGTCGTCGACCGCCGACACCCACAGGTGGAGATCGCGACGCCGGGACGCGTCAGGGGCCCGGCGCCCGGCAGCTCGATCGTGACGGGCGCGGGCCTGAGTGAGCGACGACGCGTCGATCGCCGTCGTCACGCCATCGGCACCGCCGCGTCGCGTGCGCCGCCCGCGGATTCAGGCGCGGCGGCTCACGGTTGGCGGCCCATGAACGCGGCGAGGCGGTCGGCGGCCGGCGCGGACTCGTCGATCGACACCGCCGGCCCGAACGGCGCCTTCCCGTCCGGCCCGCGGAACGCATCGGGAATAGCCACGCGCGCGAACTCGAGCAACCGCGTCGCGAGCTCGGGATCGAGGTCGGTCGGTTGCCCGGTCGCCTTGGCGAGGTCCCACGCGTGAACGAACGCGTCCGTGGAGGCGATCAAGACGAACCGGCTGCCGGGGAGCTCGCCGAACGGCAACGTCATCGTCTTGTCCATCGCGCCCTCCGCTCGGAAGGCCGCGACCGCGCGCGCCGCGCCCGCTGCGAACTCGGTGCGGTAGTCGCCGCGCGCGAAGTCGGTCATCTCGCCCTGGGCGGGTGCGGTCCCGGTCTCGGCGGTGACGGCGAAGTACCGGGGACCGCCCACCAGGTGGTTCACCACGTCGCGCACCTTCCACGAGGTGCACGGCGTCGGCAGGTCCATCTGCTCGCGCGACACGGTCTCGAGGACGCCCGCCGCCTGCGCGAACGCGGCTTCCAGCACGTCTGCGCTCATGGTCGCGAAAGGTAGCGGGTCCGCTCCCACGCCGCCTCCCGTGACGCGCCCGCGGGCGCCCTCGTCGAGCTGGTTCCCGAGCTCGTCACGGGCAAGGTTGCGCCGGCCCCGGTCGCCCGAGCGACCGCGTTGGCTACGGTCGCTCGGTGGACGGAGCCGTTCGCCGCGTCGGCGTCAACCTCACCGTCGCGGTCATGCTCGCGTTCGCCGCGGGATGCGTCGACGCCGTCTGCTTCGACCGTGTCTTCGCCGTGTTCCCTGCCAACCAGAGCGGCAACGCGATCCTGCTCGGCATCGCGCTCGGGCGTGGGGACGGCGCGCACACGTGGCGACCCGCGGTCGCGATCGTAGGCTTCGGCCTCGGTGTGGCGCTCGCGATCCTCCTGGGCAGCCGCGTCGCGCGCCGCCACCGCCCGGAGATCCTCCTCGCCCTCGAGCTCGCGCTCCTCGTCCCGGTGGCCGTCGTCGTCCTCGACGACGCGCACCCGGCGTCCGAGCTCGGCGCGGTGGCATCCGGCGTGCTCGTCGCGCTCACGGCGTGCGCCATGGGACTGCAGACCGAGGTGATCGGCCGGGTCGCCGGGATCGCGGTCGCGACCACCTACCAGACGGGAGCGATCACGCGCATGGCCGAGTCGATCGCGCACCGGGTCGCGCCCGCCGCACGGCGGCCGGAGGTGGCGCGCGGGCTCGGGATCCTGGGGTGCGTGCTGGTCGCCTACGTCGGCGGCGCGGCCGCGGGTGCCGGCCTCGGGACCTGGCGCGGCTCGCTGCTCGTCCCCATGGCGGTGCTCGTCGCGACGGGTTGTCTCGCCGCGGTCGCGCCCTCGCCTTCCGGCTCGCCGGTCAGCTGACGGGCGCGGCGTTCAGACGGCGTCCTCGACCGGGAACGTCCGGCTCGGAGACGGGGCCCAGAACGGCGGGTGCGCCGGCAGGTGCTCGAGCGCGTCGCTCAGCTGCTCGAGCGTCGCGCGGTCGAGCGCGACCAGGTCGGACGGCGGCTCCGAGAGACGCTCGATCAGGCGTTCCTTCATGGCGACGCCCGCCGGCGTCAGCACGACGGACTTGACCCGCCGGTCACGTGGATGCGGACGCCGCTCGACGAGGCCCCGCTCCTCGAGCCGGTCGACGAGCCAGGTCGCGTTCGACGCGTCGCAGTGGAGGGTGTGCGCGAGCTCGCTCATCGAGCAGCCCTCGGTCGGGCTCAGCTCGTACATCGCCTTCATGTGGCCCGGTGTGAGCCCGAGCTCGGCCACGGCCCCGAAGGTGCGCTCGCGATGAGCGAAGAAGTAACCGAGCAGCTCGGTCCACACGCTCCGCGCCAGCTCGACCTTGCTCCCCCTCGTCATCTTCCCCCGCTCTCGGCGCTGCGCGCCGGGCCGCTCGGGCCCCGCTCGCTGCTTCGCGGGATACCCGCTCCGCCACGCTCGCTCATGTTCACAGCGTACGGCTTTCTTTCTGCGGCGTCCCGTTTCGGGTCGCCCCGTATTCCCGGCGTACGGGAACACTCGGTGAATGTTACACGACTCCGATGACAACAGTAGTTCGATATCTGAGATTCCTCGATATTTGACAGAGCTAAAGGATCGGCCCTAGAGTCTCGCCATGACGAACCTCCACCAGCACTCAGAACCCGCGATCCGCGTCGAGGGCCTGACGAAGCGCTTCGGCGACCTCGAGGCGTTGGCCGGGGTCGACTTCGAGGTCCCGGCCGGGACCGTCCTCGGCGTGCTCGGCCCCAACGGCGCCGGCAAGACCACCACCGTGCGCATCCTCACGACGGTCCTCCGGGCGGACGGCGGCACGGCCTCGGTCCTCGGCATCGACGTCGCCCGCCGGCCCGACGCCGTCCGCGCCCGGATCGGGCTCGCCGGCCAGTACGCCGCGGTCGACGGCAACCTCACCGGCCGCGAGAACCTGCGCCTGATCGGGCGGCTCACCCACCTCGGCCGTCCCCGGGCGATGGCCCGGGCCGACGAGCTGCTCGAGCGCTTCGGCCTCGCCGACGCCGGTGACCGTCTCGCCCGCACCTACTCGGGGGGCATGCGCCGCCGGCTCGACCTCGCCGCCGCCCTCGTGCACCGCCCACCCGTCCTCTTCCTCGACGAGCCGACCACCGGGCTCGACCCCCACGGGCGGGCCAACCTGTGGGAGGTCATCGAGGACCTCGCCGCCGACGGCACGACGGTGCTCCTCACGACCCAGTACCTCGAGGAGGCCGACCGGCTCGCCGACGACATCGTCCTGATCAACAACGGGACGGTCATCGCGCGCGGCACGCCCGCCGAGTTGAAGGCACGCCTCGGCAGCACCGTGATCGAGGTCGGCCTCGACGACGACCACGCTGCCGCCCGCGCCTCCGAGGTCGTCGCGCCCTTCGGCGTGCGCACCCCGTCGCGCACGGGCCGGGTCGTCCAGGTCGAGGTGGCCGACGGCGCCCGCACGGTCGTCCAGGCGCTGCGTGCGCTCGACGCCCACGGGCTCGAGACGCTCGAGCTCAACGTCCGCGAGCCCAGCCTCGACGACGTCTTCCTGTCGCTCACGGGCGACCGCCGCGACCGCGACGACGAGATCCCTCGCGCCGCCCGTCCCGAGACCCTCGAACGCTCCGAGACCCGAGGTGCCGCATGACCACGATCGCGCTCCAGCCCGACACGGCCGACGTCGTCGCCGTGCCGCCGGTTCCCGTGCGCCTGCGGACGGCGGTGGCCGACACCATCGCCGTCCAGGGTCGCAACCTGCTCGGTTACATCCGGACGCCGCAGCTGCTCGTCTTCTCGACGATCCAGCCCGTCATCTTCGTGCTGCTGTTCCGCTACGTGTTCGGCGGCGCGATCCACGTGCCCGGGACCGACTACGTCGACTTCCTGATGCCCGGCATCTTCGCCCAGACCGTCGTCTTCGGTGCGATGGCGACGGCGATCGGGCTGTCGACCGACCTCAACAGCGGCCTCGTCGAACGGTTCCGCTCGCTGCCGATCGCACGGTCGGCGTTCCTCACGGGACGGACGACCGCCGACCTCGCCCGCAACGTGGTCGTGGTCGGGCTGATGTGCGTCGTCGGGTTCGCGGTCGGGTGGCGAGTGCACACCGACGTGCCGTCGTTCGTCGGCGCGCTGCTGCTGATGCTCGCGTTCGGCTACTGCATGTCGTGGGTGTTCGCGACCGTCGGCCTCATCGCCCGCGACGCCGAGGCCGCGCAAGCCGCGTCGTTCCCGATCCTCGCGCCGCTGATCTTCGCGTCCTCGGCGTTCGTGCCGGTCTCGTCGATGCCGGGCTGGCTGCAGGGCTTCGCCCGGCACCAGCCGGTGTCGGCGGTGACGACGGCCGTGCGCGGGCTCACGCTCGGCGGCGCCACGACCGGCGACGTGCTCACCGCCATCGCCTGGTGCGTCGGCATCGTCGCCGTCGCCGCACCCATCGCGGTGCGCCGCTACCGCCGCACGGTCTGACCGCGGCGCACCGACACCCGGGACCCGACCCGCCGCCCCCCATCCCGGCGGGTCGGGTTCCGGCGCGCGCGGCCCGGCCCGCGGTCGGCGGGCGCCGGTGGTCGGGTACACCGGAGGGATGCACCGGGCCGCGCTCGCCGTCCTGTTCGCGGCCGTCGTCGCCGCCTGCGCGAACGGCGGGGGCGGGCAAGCGGCGCCGCCCACGACGAGCGGTGCGAGGGAACCCCGGACGACGGCCGCGCCCGCGTCGTCCACGACCCTGCCCGCCGACCTCGCGGGGCAGCCGTGCCAGGGGACGGCGCCGCCCGCGACGTACGACCACGTCGTCGTCGTGATGCTCGAGAACCGCACGTGGTCGAAGGTGGGCGGAGCCGGCTTCGGGTCGATGCCGTACCTCGCGGGCCTGGCCCGGCACTGCGCGTTCTACGACGACTGGACGGAGACCAACCAGGCGCAGGGCTCGCTCACCCAGTACATCGGGCTCACGTCGGGCGTCGACAACCCGCGCACGGTGAACGACTGCAGCCCGAGCGCCACCTGCTCCTCCGCGGACGACAACATCTTCCGCCAGGTGCGAGAGTCGGGCGGGACGGCGCGCGACTACGTCGAGGGCGCCACCGCGCCGTGCAGCGCGGCCGGGAACGCGCCGAAGCACGTCCCGGCGCTCTACTACCGCGGCACCTATCAGGACGCCTCGGGGACGCACAGCGACGGTGACTTCTGCAGCAGCGAGGTCCGTCCCCTGACGGAGCTCGACCCTGCTCACCTGCCGACGTTCGCCATGGTGTCGCCGACCCTGTGCCACGACGGCCACGACTGCCCGAACGCCACCGTCGACCAGTGGCTCGGCGGGTTCGTGCAGCCCATCCTCGACGGCGCCGACTACCGGACCGGCCGCACTGCAGTGCTCGTGCTGTGGGACGAGGACCATCCGGTCCCGAACCTGCTGATCGCGCCTGGCGCGCGGCCCGGCCCCCGCCCCGGCAACGGCTCACACGCCGCCGCGCTCGCCACCGTCGAGCGGATGCTCGGGCTCCCGGTCCTCGCGCAGGGTCAGCTCGTCGGCGTCGGCGACCTCCGCGCGACCTCCGGCCTGTAGCGGCGCGCGCCGGCTCAGGTGCAGGCGACGCCGGTGCACTGTTGCGCGGCCCCGTTCCCCGACGCGGTGTTCCCCCCGCCGTCGGTCACACCCGACGCCGCGATGCCGTGGCTCGCGTTCGCCGAGGCGTGGTTGTTCGAGACGGTGACCGTGCCGGCCGGATCGACGTTGACGTAGATCCCGTCGGTGAGCGGCGCGGTGCCCACCGGGGCGTTGGTCGCGCTGCCCGGGGCGGATCCGTTCTGGTTCGCGGTGTTGCCGTCGATCTGCATGCCCGTGAACGCGGCCCAGTCGGCGACGACGGCGAGCCCGGACGCCCCGTTGCCGGTCAGCGTGTTGCCGGAGATCACGTTGTCGCTACTGGACTCGAGAGGGAATCCGGCCGTGTTGGTGATCCAGATGCCGACGAGACCATCGTGCGCGGTGTTGTCCCTGATCGTGAGGTCGTCGTTGCCCTGCGAGACCCGCACGCCGGTGCCGCCGGAGTCGAAGTCGTTGTCCGCGACCTCGAGCGAGGCCGTCTCCGATGCGTCGACGCCCGTGCCGTTCTTCACGAAGTGGTTGTGCTCGATCGTGGTGTCGGACCATTGCGCGATCGAGATGCCCGTCGTCAGGTTGTCGAACTCGTTGTGCGCGAGCTCGTCGGCAGCGGTCGCGGTCTTCTGCCCCAACAGGATGCCCGTGCTCGAGTCGACGCCCTCCGCGTCGAAGGCGCTGTTCGTCAAGGTCACCGCATCGCCGCTGAGGAACACACCGGTCTTGTTGCCGACGAAGTGCACCCGGTCGATCGTGACGGGCGGGTGCGCCGGGTCGTTGGAGCCGAGATCCTGGAAGGCGGTGTCGAACCCGGAGATCGTGCCGTTGCTGAGCGACATCGCGGAACCGATCACACCGGTCACGGAGGCCTTCCCGACGTACCGGATCGTGTGACCGTTGAGGTCGACGTGGAGCCCGACGACGTCGGTGGTGAGTGCCGTCCCCGTGCAGCTCAAGTCGTTCGGCAGCACGAGGTCGGCCGTGAGCTTCGTGCCGCACCTCACCGGGTCGTGATTCGCCCCGCCGCCGTTTCCCGCGCCACCGGTCGCGGGGAGGCACCCGGCGGCCGCCAACGCGAGCGCTCCGACCGCGGCGACCAGCGCCGCGCGTCGTGCGCCGGGAAATCCGAAGAACCTCGTCTCTGCCCGCATCTGCCTGCCCAGCACTCGGACCCTCCCCGTGCCGAGTATGCGCCTGCCCGGCGGCGCCGTCCACCGCAACGATGCCCTGCTTGGCACGGAAACGCGCGGATTCACGCACTTTGCATGCCGAGAAACAGCGCAGTTTACGACATCCCGCGCTCGAGCCGTGCGGCTACGACTCATGGGCGATCGGCGGCCCGCGGCTCCCGGTCCGGATCGAGGCCGTCGCCGACGCGTCGGAACGCGTCCTCGACGAGCTGCTGCAGGTCGCGTCCGGCGTCGCCGGCGACCCATTCGTCGAGCGCGACCCGCAGGGCCGCGAGCGCGGTCGCGGTGACGAGGCGCAGCTCGAACTCCGACGGGCCCCCGCGTGCCTCGGCCCGCCGGGCGAGGAGCTGCACGACGTCGTCCTCCCAGCCGCGTTGGCGCTCGGCGCTCGACGCCCGGAGCTGCACCGAGGTCGACAGCACGCGCCGGCGCAGCACGAGGCGCTCGCGCTGGGCGCCGTAGCCGGCCGCGACCGCGAGGCAGCCGGAGAGGACGGCCCGGAAGGGGTTCGCGTCCGCCGGCAGGGCCGTCATCGCGGCGAGCAGGCGGCTGCGGTGGGCCTCCGCGTCCGCGAAGAGCACGTCCTCCTTGGTGGGGAAGTAGCGGAAGAACGTGCGGGGCGAGACGTCGCAGGCCTCGGCGATGTCCTCGACGGTGGTCTGCTCGAACCCCTTCCGGTTGAACAGCTCGAGGGCGGCGTCGTGGAGGGCCTCACGCGTCTGCGCCTTCTTGCGCTCCCGGAGCCCGACACCCAT
>DASRHL010000225.1:0-24574 GCA_035650535.1 Acidimicrobiia bacterium | reverse complement strand
TGGACGGGTTTCGAGCACTGCCCAGATGGACTCGGGTTCCCCCCTCCCGAGGCCGCACACAGCCCCCCGGGACCCCCCGCCCGGGGGGCTGTCTTCGTCCCGGGGGGCTTCCACCGGGTGCGTCGGGGGAATATGATTCCTGAAGTGCAGAACGTCGTTCCGCCCCTGATCGGCGGTGTGGCCGAGCAGGTCGCGTCGCGGGCGGTCGCGGCCCGGCTCGAGGCCTCCTCCGGGGAGGTCCGCCGGCTCGTGGACGCCGCCGTCGCCGTCATGCGCCGGACCGGCAGCCTCGACCCCCGGGTGGGCGACATCGTGCGGTCCGCCGGCCTCTCGAACCAGGCCTTCTACCGCCACTTCCGGGGCAAGGACGAGCTCCTGCTCGCCGTCCTCGACGACGGGCAACGCCGGCTCGTGGGCTACCTGCGGGCCCGCATGGCCCGAGCCGAGCCGGGCGCGCCGCGGGTGCGGGCCTGGATCGAGGGCGTCCTCGAGCAGGCCCGCAACGACGAGGCCGCGGCCAACACCCGCCCGTTCGCCGTGAACGGCGCGCGGCTCGCCGACCGGTTCCCCGAGGAGTCGGCCCGCTCGCGCGAGCTCGTGGTCGAACCGCTGCGCGAGGCGGTCGCCGACGCGGGCGGCGACCCCGGCCGTGACGCCGATGCGATCTACCAGCTCGCGTTCGGCGTGATGAACGACGCGCTCGCCCGCCGCGAGCGTCCGAGCCGCGCCGACGTCGACCACGTCGTCGGCTTCGCGCTGGCCGGGATCGGGAAGCCAGCCGTCGCCGGGCCGGTCGTGGTCGGGAAGGAGCGAACGTGATCGAACGCGAGTTGCTGATCACCGGCATCGGTGGTCAGGGCGTGCAGCTCGCCGCGCAGGTCGTGGCATCCGCCGCGACCGTCGAGGGCCGCAACGTGATGTTCTTCGGCATCTACGGCGGCATGATGCGCGGCGGCAACACCGACAGCACCGTCGTCGTCGCCGACGGACCGATCGAGGCGCCGCCGGTCGTGTCGCACGCGTGGTCGGCCATCGCGATGCACGACGAGTTCTGGGAACCACTCGAGCCGAAGATGCGTCCCGGCGGTCTCGTGCTCGTGAACGACTCCACCTTCGCCCACCGGATCACCGCCCCGGTCACGGTGCGGCGCATCCCCGCGACGGACACGGCGACCGAGCTGGGCAACCCGTTGGGAGGCGCGATGGTGATGGTCGGCGCGTACGCCGCGATGACCGGACTCGTCGGGCTCGACGCGCTCCTCGAGGGCATGCGGCGATCGGTTCCGCCGTATCGGACGCAGCACATCGCGGCCAACGAGCGGGCCATCCGGGCCGGTTGGGAATCGGTCACCCCGGGCGAGGTCCCGGCGTGGGAACACCCGGCGAACGTCGGGAGCCCGGCATGAGCGCCGTGAGCGGGCACGTCGTCAAGACGCGGGGCACCGTCACGATCGACGTCGAGACGTGCAAGGGCTGCGAGCTGTGCATCCCCGCCTGCCCGCCCAAGGTCCTCACGATGTCGACGGCGGTGAACCGCAAGGGCTACCGCTACCCGGAGCTGCACCCCGGTTGCACGGGGTGCGCCGCCTGCCTGATGGTGTGCCCGGACTTCTGCTTCGAGGTGTTCCGGTTCAACACCCCACGGGAACTGGAAGTCGAGGTGACCTCATGAGCACGACGACCGTCGACGCGCCGGGAATCGCCGTCACCGAACGGCGGCTGATGGAGGGATCCGAGGCGCTGGTCCGGGCGTCGATCGTCGCCGGCTGCCGTTTCTTCGCGGGCTACCCGATGACGCCGTTCACCGAGGTGCTCGAGCACTTCGCGCGGTTGCTGCCCGAGGTCGGCGGCGTCTGCATCAACGCCGAGTCCGAGCTCGAGGCCGTCGGCATGGCGTGGGGCGCGCTCTCGACCGGCGCGCGCGCGGCGACCGGTTCGACGGGCCAGGGCCTGTCCCTGATGCAGGAGTCGTTCTCGGAGATCACCGTCGCCGAGCTCCCGCTCGTGATCTTCAACATGGCGCGCGGCCAGCAGGACTACTTCCAGGCCACTCGCGGCGGCGGTCACGGCGACTACCGCCACATCGTGCTCGCCCCCCAGGACGCGCAGGAGGGCATCGAGCTCGTCCAGCTCGCGTTCCACCTCGCCGACAAGTGGCGCAACCCGGTCCTGATCTACGGCGACTATCTCCTGGCCCACGTGCAGGAGGCGGTCACGGTCGAGCGGATCGACTTCCCCGAGCTCCCGCCGAAGGACTGGGCCGTCGACGGCTCACGCACCGGCTCCGGGCTCTCGGGCACGGTGACGTCGCTCGGCGTCGGCAAGATCGGCCAGTTCGAGTTCGGGCAGGAGGGGAAGTACCAGTACATCGCGACGAAGATGCCGTTGATGGAGCGCGAGGTCCGGGTCGAGACCGGCTACCTCGACGATGCCGAGACCGTCGTCGTCGCGTTCGGCACGCCGGCGAAGTTCGTGAAGTACGCGATCAAGCAACTCCGGGCCGACGGGCACCGTGTCGGGTACGTGCGGCCGATCACCCTCTGGCCCTTCCCCTACGACGCGGTGCGCGAGGCGGCGGCCGGGGCGCGGCGTGTCGGCTCGTTCGAGATGTCGGGCGGGCAGATGATCGACGACGTGCGCATCGGCGCCGCCGGGCAGGCGCCGGTCCACTTCATCGGCGGCGTGTCGACCGACCAGTCGGGTTTCGGCGTCGGCCGCATGCTCGACGTGGTCGACGTCACGGCACGCATCCTCGCCCTGCACGAAGGCGGCGAGCAGCCGCCCGTCCCCGGCTACGAGACGTACGGCTACCGGATCCAGCCGCACCAGATGGAGGCGACGCGATGACCACGACCTCGGCTCCCCCGCCCCCGGGCCCGATCCTCGAGACGTCGACGGCGCCGGCCGACGCCCGCCGGGTCGAACAGCTCAAGCCCGACCTCCTCCTGTCACCCGAGCACCACATGTGCCCGGGGTGTGGGGAACCCCTCGTGCTCCGGCTGTTCCTCGAGGCGATCGAGGAGCTCGGGCTCGCGACGCGCTCGATCGCCGTCGTCGGGATCGGGTGCTACACGAGCTTCTCGGGGTCGATGGACGTCGACCTCGTGCAGGCGTTGCACGGCCGCGCCCCGTCGGTCGCGACGGGCGTCAAGCGGATGCTGCCCGACTCGATCGTGTTCACGCTCCAGGGCGACGGCGACATGGTCAACGAAGGCCTGCAGGAGGTGATCCACACCGCCGCCCGGGGCGAGAAGGTCACGTGCATCCTGCTCAACAACGGCGTCTTCGGCGAGACGGGCGGGCACATGACCGCGACGAGCGTCATCGGGCAGCGGACGAAGAACACGCTCGACGGCCGCGACGCCGACTACCACGGCTACCCGATCCTCATCGGCGACCTGATCGCGCAGCTCGAGGGCGCGGCCTACGTCGCCCGCGGTTCGGTGCACAACGCGGGCGCGGTCGCCCGCACCAAGAAGATGTTCCGGCGCGCGTTCGAGACGCAGGCCCGTGGTGACGGCTTCACGTTCGTCGAGGTGCTGACGATGTGCCCGACCGGCTGGTTCATCCCCACGGTCGAGGGCCCGGGTTACCTGCACGACACCCTGGGTGAGGTCCACATCATGGGCGAGCTGAAGGTCGACGGCGTGGTCCACACGACCGAGCAGCTCCACGCCGAGAACGCCGCCCGGGCCGCCGAGATGGAGGCGAAGCTCGCGGCCGGGGGGATCGACGCGTAACGCCGAAGAGGGCGGCCGGACCCGATCCGTCGACCGGGTCCGGGCCGCCGGGATCCCGGGGGTGGCAGGGCTGAGGCGTCCCCGGGATCGCGCCACGTCAGGCTGGGGCAACAGCCACGACGCGACGACACCATCGACGTCGGGAGGCGGCGAACGAGGCGCGTGCGAGCGCGGACGACCACCCTGCGCCTGCCACCCGGATTCCCCCTGTCCCCGCTCTGGTGCGACGAGCGACCGCGGCGCAGGTACCCCGCGCCGCAGCGAGTCGCCGTCCTCGCCGATCGGCGAGGCATGTGGGCGGCACGATAAGCGGTCGCCGCGCCGCCACGCAACGTGTGCGATCACTGACGCTCCCGTCAGTCGGTGTGCGAAGATCCACCCGTGCCCGAACGACACAAGGCCCTCGTGACGGCGCCGTTCCGCGGTGAGGGCTTCGACACGCTCCGCTCGCTCGCCGAGGTCGTCTACGACCCGTGGATCGAGCAGCACCCCCTCCGCATGTACAACAGCGAGCAGCTCGCCGAACGCGTCGCCGCCGAGGGCGCCGACCTGCTCGTCGTCGAGTCCGACTCGGTCAAGGGACCCGTCCTCGACCTGCCGCTGCGCGCCATCGGGTCGTGCCGGGGCGATCCCAACAACGTCGACGTGGCGGCGGCCACGGCCAAGGGCATCCCCGTGCTGCGGGCGCCGGGCCGCAACGCCGACGCCGTGGCTGAGCTCGCGATCGCGCTGCTCCTCGCCGTCAACCGGGGCGTCGTGCGGGCGGACCGTGACGTGCGCGAGGGCGAGACCTACCGCGACGGCACCATCCCCTACCAGCGCTTCCGGGCCTGGCAGCTCGCCGGCCGCACGGCCGGGCTCGTCGGGCTCGGCGCCGTCGGCCGGGCCACGAAGTGGCGCCTCGAGGGACTCGGGATGCGGGTCATCGCCTGCGACCCGTACGCCGCGGAGGCCACCCACTCCCTCGACGACCTGCTCGCCGAGGCGGACGTCGTGTCGATGCACGCGGCGGTGACTCCCGAGACCGAGGGGCTCATCGGCGCCGACCAGTTCGAACGGATGCGTGACGGCGCGATCTACGTGAACTCGGCCCGGGCCATGCTTCACGACACCGACGCCCTCGTCGCCGCGCTGCAGTCGGGCAAGCTCGCCGGCGCCGGTCTCGACCACTTCGTCGGCGAGCACCTCCCGGTCGACCACCCGTTGTGCGCGATGCCGAACGTCGTGCTCACGCCCCACATCGGCGGCGCGACCTTCGACACCGAGGCGAACCACTCGAAGCTGATCGCCGACGGTCTGGCCACGCTGCTCGCCGGAGGGCGACCCGACAACCTCGTCAACCCGGAGGTCCTCTCGTGAGTGGCGACGTGACACCGAGCGCGGCCGAGACCAAGGACGCGCTGCTGGCCACGGCCAAGGAGCTGCTGCGCAAGGGCCTGGTCGAGGGGACGGCCGGCAACCTCGCGGCGCGCCTGCCCGACGGCAACGTGGTGCTGACGCCGTCGTCGTTGCCGTACGAGACGATGACGCTCGACGACCTCGTCGTCTGCGACCTCGACGGCAACGTGCTCGAGGGGACGCGTGGCCCGACGAGCGAGAAGGCGCTGCACCTCACCGTGCTCCGTGAGCACGACGACATTCACGCGACGATCCACTCGCACGCCATGTACGCCACGATGTTCGCGATCACTCGCACCACGATCCCGGCCTGCATCGAGGAGTTCGTGGTGTACGTCGGCGGCGACGTCGGTGTCGCCGAGTACCGCACGACCGGCACCGACGAGCTCGCCGTCGAGGTGGCGAAGCACCTCGGCGACCGGAGCGCCGTCCTCATGGCGAACCACGGCCTGTTCACCGTCGGCAAGGATCCCCAGCACGCGATGCACGTCGCCGCGCTGGTCGAGCGGACCGCCCAGATCATCTGGGGCGCCCGCCAGATCGGCGAGGTGATCCCGATACCCGACGACGTCAACCGGACGTTCGCGGGCTACTACCGCTTCGGCCGCACCGGGAAGTTCTGAGCCGAGCGTCCGCGGCGCAGGTATCCTGCGCCGCAGCGAGGCGGGGCCCGAGCGGCCCGGCGCCGGAGGCGCCGAGAGCGGGAAGTTCTGAGCCGAGCGTCCGCGGCGCAGGCGCGGGGTCAGCGCTTGCGCAGCAGGGTGAGGCCGTCCGCGATGGGGAGCTGGACGCAGTCGACCCGTTCGTCGGCGGCGACGGCGTCGTTGAAGGCGCGGATCGCGACGGTGTCGGCGCTCTGGTCGGAGTCGTCGAGGACGCGCCCGCCCCACAACGTGTTGTCGACGAGGATCAGGCCGTTGCGCCGGAGCCGGACGAGGATCTCCTCGTAGTACCTCGCGTAGTTGCCCTTGTCGGCGTCGATGAACGCGAGGTCGAACTGCTCGCGGTCGGGAAGCGCCCAGAGCGTGTCGGCGGCGGGTCCGATGCGCAGGTCGATCCGGTCGGCGACGCCCGCACGGGCCCAGAACTCGCGTCCGATCGCGGTCCACTCCTCACTCACGTCGCAGCAGAGGAGCCGGCCATCGTCGGGGAGACCGCGGGCGATGCAGAGCGCAGAGTAGCCGGTGAACGTCCCCACCTCGACGGCGGAACGGGCGCCGATGAGGCGCGCGATCATCGTCATGAACGCGCCCTGCTCGGGCGAGACCTGCATCCCCGCGAAGTCCTTCGCGACCTCGCGGGTGCGCTCGATCAGGCCCTGCTGCACCTCGTCGGGCTGTGAACCATGCGCGAGGAGGTAGCGGTAGACCTCGGGCGAGAGCGTTAAGGACTTCGGTGCGTCGGCCACCCCGACGAACCTACCGCGCGGCGTCCACGTCACGGGCAGGCGGCTGCCGCGCAGGCCTCCACGGACGCGAGCTTCGCCGCCAGCCGCGCCTCGACCCCCTCGACGACCCGTTCCCCGGCGAGGTTGTGGACCTCGGCGGGATCGGTGGCGAGGTCGTAGAGCTCGCGGTCGCCGTCGTCGTACACCACGTACTTCCACCGGGCGGTCCGGATGCCGTGGTACACGGGCGCGCCGACGTCGTTTCGCCCCGACTCGAGCAGGATCTCGCGGTGCACCGTCGCACCCGTCGGATCGTGCAGCACGGGCACGAGCGAGCGGCCGTCCGGCGGGCGCAGGGGCGTCGCACCGGCGAGCTCGAGGATCGTCGGAGCGATGTCGACGTTGCTTGCGAGCGCGTCGGTCGTGACGCCGGACGCGATCGACGGCCCGCGCACGACCAGCGGCACCCGGATGGACGGCTCGTAGGGCAGGTACTTGCCGAAGGGGATCCGGTGCTCCCCGTGGAAGTACCCGTTGTCGGACATGAAGAAGATGACCGTGCGATCGAGGAGGCCGGTGTCACGCAGCGCGCCGACGATGCGTTCGACCGCGTCGTCGACCGAGAGCAGGGTCGCCAGGCGCCGGCGGTAGTCCGTCCGGATGTCGGCGATCTCGCTCCGGGCGAACCGGGGCCGGTCGCGGATGTTCTGGGGCATCTTCGAGACGTCGGCCTGGTCGAACGCCGGCCCGGCGGGCAACGCGGCGCGCCGGAACCGGTGCCTGTACTTCGGTGCCGGCACCGGGTACCGGATCCCGTGGCGTCGGTGCGGGTACCCGACCGCGGCCTCGTCGACCGCGTCGAGACCGCTCGTCTCGCGCTCGACTGCGTGGGGGGCGAGGAACGCGACGTCGAGGAAGAACGGATCGTCGCCCGCGGCCTCCTGGCGGATCTTCGCAACTGCCAGGTCGGCGTACTCGTCCGTCTGGTACCGGTGCGTGTAGCGGTGGGGACGGCCGTTCTCGTTCAAGACGTAGCCGTAGTACCGGTAGGTGGACGGGTCGACGGACGCGTTCCAGTCGTCCCAACCCGGCGGGACGGGTGCGCGCGCCGGCGCGGCGCCCTTGCCGTAGCCGTTCAGGAACTTCCCGATGTGGATCGTGTGGTAGCCGGCACGCTGCAGCGCGACGGGCATCGTGGTGCCCTGCCCGCGGAAGCTGCGGAAGCCGCCGGTCGAGCCGCGGTTGTAGAGCACGTGGTGGTTGTGTGCGTACTGGCCGGTGAAGTAGGTGGTCCGCGACGGGCAGCACAGCGGGTAGTTCGCGAAGAAGTCGGCGAACGTGACGCCGTGGTCGCCGAGCAGCGACCGGACCTTCGGAAGGACGCGCATCGACTCGAGCGTCTGGTCGTCGGTCATGAGCACGACGATGTTCGGGCGGGCCTCGGCCGCGGGCGCCGCGGGCAGCTCCCGCGCGAAGAGGAGGGCGACCGCGACGATCGCGACCGCCGCTGCGACGGTGAAGCGCCCCGACCCCTGCCTGCCCCTCACTGCGACACGTTCTACCTCCGGCGTCCCGACGTGACCGGATCGTGACCGGCGCCCGGGTCACGTACGGTGTCGCCCGCGCCGGCCGGCCGGTGCGCCGGGCACCCGAAACGAGGTCCTGTGTGGTGACCCCTGACACCGACCCGAACGACGCCGAACCGGTCGGCACCGATGCCGCGGCCCGCCGCAAGGGTGGCCCGCCGCCGCGGCGTGCCGCGGTGGAGGCGCTGGCGGCGGCGATCCGGCGTCTGGGCGACGTGGCGGTGGAGACGGCCGTCGACCCCACCGAGATCGCAGCCGTCACCGCGGAGCTCGACGCGCTCACCGCCCGACTCGGCCGGCGTCTCGACACGTCGCCCTACTCGGGGCTGACGGGCCCCGTACCCGACTTCTCGCGGCCCGAGTCGCCGATGCCGTTGAACCCGATCATCGGTGCGTGCAGTCCCGTCCGGCCCGACGTGCGGCTGGAGTTCGACGGCAGTGAGGTTCGCGGGACGGCCACGCTCTCGAAGCGCTTCACCGGCCCGCCCGGCTTCGCGCACGGCGGCATCTCCGCGATGCTCGCGGACCAGCTCGTGGCGGTGAGCTCGGGCGCGATCGGGATCCGCTGCGTGACGAAGGCGTTGCACGTGCGCTTCCGCCGCCCACTCCCGCTCGGCGAGCCGCTCGAGCTCGTCGGGCGCTGCATCCAGGACGGGGACGACGTCACGGCGGTGTGCGAGATCCGGGCCGGCGGCCAGGTCGCGGTCGAGGGAACGGCCGAGCTGGTCACCTACGAGCGCCTCGCCGGCAAGGCCCGCGCCGCGGAGCGCGGTCCCGAAGCGCGCTAGCACCGCGCGCGGGACGGGTCAGCCGGCCCGCACGAGCCGGCGGACGATGAGTCTCGCCGTCGTTGCCGGTCTGTATCCCCGACACGCGATCAACCGCACGCGAGGAGCCCACCGTGACGGCGACATACACCTTCGACGTCTTCTCCAGCCTCGACGGCTTCGGCGCCGCCAGCGGCAACTGGACCGGGTACTGGGGCAAGCAGGGCCCGGAGCTCCTCGGCCACCGCCTCGCGCTGTACCGCGAGGAGCAGCGGATGGTCTTCGGAGCCAACACCTACCGGGCGTTCGCGCAGATGCTGGCCTCGGCCGGCGACGACGCCGACGTGCGCGATCCCTGGGTCACCCGGATGAGGAACCTTCCCGCCACGGTGGTGTCGACCACGCTGGAAGACCCTCTCGACTGGCCGGACGCGACGGTCGCCCGTGGCGACGCCGTCGACGTGGTCGCTCGCCTCAAGGACGAATCCGACGTGCCGTTGCGCTCGCACGGCAGCCTGTCGATGAACCGGGCACTGATGGCCGCCGGTCTGGTCGACCGCGTGCAGGTGACGCTGTTCCCGGTGATCACCGGCCAGACCGGGCTGGACCCGATCTTCCAGGGTGCGGCCGACTTCGACCTCGAGCTGATCGAGAGCCGGACGCTCGACCGCCACATCCAGGAGCTCGTCTACCGCCCCACCCTGCATGGCTGAGCGAAGCGACGACCGGACCCCCGCTACTTCTTCGCGCTGGACTTCGCCGCCCGGGGCGCCGTCGCGGTCGTAGCAGGATCGGGGAAGTAGTCCTCGAGGCGACCGATCGAGAAACCCTGGGTGCGCACGGTGTCGAACACCTTGAGCAGGTCCTGGTACAGGTCGGTGCGCCAGTGCATCAGGATGATGTCGCCCGGTTGCAGGTTGGGACCTTCCTGCAGATCGAAGCGGCCGTCGTTGGTCGAGCCCTTCCACATGACGACGGCCTTGAAGCCGCACGACGCGGCGTCGGCGCGCACGGCGTCGTTGTACGCGCCATAGGGCGGGCGGAACAGCGTCGGGCGCCGGCCGAAGCGTTCCTGCAGATCGGCGATCGGTCCGCAGACCTCGTCGTGCCGGCGCTGCTCGCCGACCTTGGTGAGGTCGGGGTGCGTGATCGTGTGGGCCTCGACCGTCCCGCCGGCCTGCTGGGCCTGCTGCCAGTACGCCTCCCCCGCGTCGGCGGCGCCCTGCACCAGGAACATCGTGAACGGGACCTTCGCCCGCTTCAGCAGGGTGAGGACCTGCGGGTCGCGCACGAGGCCGTCGTCGATGCCGAGGAAGATGACCTTGTCGGTGATGGGCAGGCGGCTGACGACGGGCGCGAGCGCACTGCCCGCGCCGGGGAGCTGGACCGGCGTCGCCGGAGGCGCAGGGAGCAGCTGATACGCGCCGGAGGGCACCCGCGCCGGCACCCGCTTCGGAGCGACCGCCAGCTTCTCGTGCGGACTCGCGTTGTCGGCGGCGAGCGACTTCGGGACCGGGACCGCGTTCGCGGTGCCGAACCCGCCGTTCGACGATCCGCGGCCGGCGAACGCCGCGAACATGCCGGCGACGACGAGCACCGCCGCGACGACCGCGATCCCTCTCCGGTTGTCCATGTCGAACTGTTGTCGTCCCGGCGTGATCGGGGCCGTTCGTCTGCGGCCCGGCCCGACGCGGCGGGGCGCAGCGCCCCGAAGGGTAGGCGACCGGCGCCGGGTCGAGGGAGGCGGGCGCGACGAGCGCCGGATCCGGTGGGCGCCAGCGCCTACGCTGCCCGCTCGTTCCGCTGTCGAGAGGGGGGGTCATGGGCACGATCGCGATCACGGGAGCCGCGTCCGGGATGGGTGCGGCGACGAAGGCACGGCTCGAGGCCGGCGGGCACCGAGTGATCGGAGTCGACCAGCGCGACGCCGACGTCGTGGCCGACCTGTCGACGGCGGACGGCCGGCGGGCCGCGATCGCCGGCGTTCGCGACCGCGCCGGCGGCTCGCTCGACGGGCTCGTCACCTACGCCGGGGTCGGGCCCCTCCCCAACCGGGCCGGCAGCCTGCTCGTGTCGGTCAACTACTTCGGGACCGTCGAGCTGCTGACCGGGCTGCGCGAGCTCCTCGCGGCCGGCACCGATCCCGCCGCGGTCGCGATCAGCTCGAACTCGACGACGACCCAGCCCGGTGTGCCCGCGGCGCTCGTGACGGCGTGCCTCTCGGGCGACGAGGCGGAGGCCCGCCGCGTCGGCGACGAGGTGGGCTCGATCGGGGCCTACCCGGCGACAAAGACCGCGGTCGCGCGATGGGTGCGGCGGAACGCGACGACGCCCGAGTGGATCGGGGCGGGCATCACGTTGAACGCGATCGCCCCCGGGTTCATCGCCACGCCCATGACCGAGGAGGGCAAGAACGACCCCGAGCTCGGCCCGCTCCTCGACCAGTTCCCGCTCCCGGTCGGGCGGCCCGGCCGCGCCGAGGAGATCGCGGCGCTCGTCGCGTTCCTGCTCGGGCCCGACGGGCGTTTCTTCTGCGGTTCGGTGCTCTTCGACGACGGCGGGACCGACGCGCTGCTGCGGCCCGACGACTTCCCCCAGAACTGGGAACCCCCGGCCTGACGGCGCTCAGCCGGCGGGCACGCCGGCCATCGTCACGAGCGCGTCCGTCACCTCGTCGGGCCGCGTGATCATGCAGTCGTGCCCGCCACCGACCTCGAGGGCGAGGCAACCGGGAAGCCGGGCGACGAAGCGCGCGCAGACCGCGGGTTCGATCGTGCGGTCGTCGAGCGCCGTGACGTAACCCGTCGGGAGCCCGAGGGCGAGGAAGGCCGTGAGCCGGCCGGGCTCGACGAGCGCATGCGGCGGGTACGGGAGGTGGCGCTCGCGGACGAACGCCCGCTCCTCGGGCGTCCCGTCGTGGATGTTGGCGTCGAGCACGAGGTCGGGATCCGTGTGGGCGGTCCCGTCGGGCCCGAGCGTGACCGCACGCGCGATCCACGGGCTCTGCGGGACGGCTTCGATCAGGCTCTCGCCGTCCGCGGTGACCGCTCCGGCCAGCCACACGACGCGCCGGATGCGGTCGGGGACGGCCTCGGCGACGCGAGGCACGATCACCCCGCCCATGGAATGTCCGACCAGGACGACGTCGCGCAGGTCCTCGAAGCGGAACACGTTGACCACATCCGTGACGAACGTCTCGAACGTCACCGTCGAGACGTCGAGATGCGAGCGCTCCCCGAACCCGGTCAACGTCGGCGTGTACACCTCGGCGCCCCGTTCGCGCAGCCGGCGGGCCACGCGTTGCCAGCACCAGCCGCCGTGCCCGCCCCCGTGCACCAGGACGAAGGTGGCCTCCACCGCGGGATTCTCGCACGACCCCGGGGCGCCGACCGCCCGCTCGGTCGAGCGCGTCTTCGAACAGCTCGTCGGCCGGGGCCGGCCGGTGTCCGCCGGGATGACCCACGCGAGCGGCTTCGCGTTCCCCTCCGGCCACACCGCGCCACCGCGCTCGCGGTCGTGGTGGTCGTCGCCACGTCGCTGGTCGCACGGGCACACGCGACGCGCGTCGTCGTGACGACCGCCGCGGTCCTCTACGCGCTCGTCGTCGCGGTCAGCCGGGTCGTCGCCGGCGCGCACGACGCGAGCGACGTTGCGGGTGGCCTCTTCGTGGGCGCGGGCTCCGCGCTGCTCGTGGCCCTCATCGTCTCGCCGGCGGCACCCGACCCGAGAACGCGAGCAGCCGGTCGCTGATCCCCGACCCGGGAGCGACCGCGCCCTCGGCTCCCCAGTAGCCGCCCGCGCGCAGCGCGTCCGTGACCGGGGTCACCGAGGTGAGCGCGCGGAACGCGAGCTCGGCCGCAGGCTCGTCCAGCGCTGCGTCCTGTCCGGTCGCGACGCACAGGTCCCACCCGTGCAGCAGGTGGTCGGCGTGGTGGAGGGCGAGCGCGTCGCCGCGCCGCATCGGACCCAACGGGTGCCGGCACGGCTCCTCGAGCACCCCCGGCCGTCGCCAGGACGCGATCGCCCCGGCCGCCGCCTCCTCGTACACGTCGACGTATCGCGCCGCGAGGTCGGCGGCGTGGATGCGCCGGAAGTCGATGCGGCCGTCGACCGCGATCATCCCGTAGGCGAGCAGGCCACCGACCATGTGATCGAGGAGCGCGAGCACGTCCCATTCGGTGCAGGGCGTCGGGTCGTGCAGTTGCTCGGGCCGGACGGCGGCGACGCGCCGCCCCGTTGCCCGTACCGTGCGTTCGTACACGTCGACCAGGTCGTCGGTCATCGACGGAAATCACAGCACGGTCGCAGGCGGTTCGGCCACGATCGGGTATGGCCCACGACACGCAGCGGGTGGTGACCGACGGGGCCGTCGAGGCGGTGCACCGCAATGCGGTCCACGCGCTGGAAAAGCTGCCGTGCGACGCGATCAGGCTCGTCGCGGGTCTCGGCGTCGAAGGCGACGCGCACGCGGGCGCGACCGTGCAGCACCGCTCCCGGGTGGCGCGCGACCCGGCGCAGCCCAACCGGCGCCAGGTCCACCTGATCGCATCCGAGCTCTACGAGGAGCTGCGCGCACGCGGCTTCGCGGTGGACGCAGGCGGGATGGGCGAGAACGTCACGACCCGGGGCGTCGAGCTGCTCACCTTGCCCACGGGGACCCGGCTCCACCTCGGCGCCGACGCGGTGATCGAGCTGACCGGCCTCCGCAACCCGTGCCGGCAGCTCGACGACCGCCAGCCGGGGCTGATGGCAGCCGTCCTCGGCCGCGCCGCCGACGGCACCCTGGTCAGGAGAGCCGGCGTCATGGCCACCGTCGTGCAGAGCGGCACCGTGCGACCGGACGACGCGATCGGCGTCCGACTGCCGAGATCTGGGAGATCCCCACTCCGCCCCGTCTGACGCGCCCGAGGCGACCTTCAGCGCGATGGGGGCCGCCGCGCCACGAGCGTGACGGTCTCGGAGTCGAACACCACGTCGCCGTGCTGGTTGGTCAACCGGCCGTGGGTCGTGACGACACCGGCGGTCGGGCGGCTCCTCGACTCTCGCTTCGCCACGATCTCGGCGTCGAACGCGAGAACGTCGCCGCCACGCACCGGGTTGGGCATCTGGTTCTTCACGCCGAGCACGGCGATGACGGCGTGATTGCCGGCGCGCTCACGCGCCTGCATGACGAGCAACGTGAAGATCGCGGTCGTGTACGCGCCCGACGCGATGACGCCGTCGAACCCGGCGGCACGCGCCGCGACCTCGTCGAGATGGATCGGCCGCGGGTCCCACTTGCGCGAGAAGTCGAGCATCTCGTCGGCCGGAACCGCGTAGCGCGTGCCGCCGAAGCGGTCGCCGACGTGCAGGTCCTCGTAGTAGGTGTCGGTCACGGGCGGCGATCGTAGGGCCCGCGACCGCTCCCGCGGCCGACGGCTCAGGCGCCGGAGACGAGCGCCAGCTCCAGCAGCTCGAGCTGGCGCGCGATCGCATGCCCCCACTCGTCGACGTCGATCCAGTCGCGATGGTCGCCGAACTGACCGCCCATCGCCCGGAACAGCACGCGACGCCCCCGCGGGACGTCGTCGTGCTCCACCACGCCGACGAAGGCGTGGTGTCCCCGGATCGGGATCGCGTCCCGCAACTCCAGGACGTCCGCCGGCTCGTAGTAGTGCAGGCCCCGCACCCAGCGGGTGGCGCGCCGCCCGAGCGCGCTGCTCCGGTCGCCGACGAGACCGACGCTGAACAGCCAGAGCGGGCGCCGGCCCAACTCGTCGCGGAACCGACGGACGAACGCGTCGGCCTCGGGCGGCCACGCCCGCTCGTGCACGTCGCCGCCCAGCACGACCGCGTCGAAGGCCGTCACGTCGTGGATGCTCGTGACCGGCGCCGCCGTCACCTCGATCCCTTCCTTCCGGATGCGGTCCGCGAGCCGTTCCGCCATCTCCGCCGTCGAGCGGTGGGCGCTCGCGTACGCCACCAACGCCCTCATCGTGCCCTCCGTCGTTCTCGGCCTCCCGTGACCATGGTCACGCCGCGGTGACGGACGGCGGCAGAGGCGAAGGTCCCGACGGAAATGCGTAGCCGCCACCATCACGCGTGGAAACCCCGCGCGGGCTCGACCGACGGTGTCGTCAGTTCTGGGCGAACTTGTCGGGCAGGAGCCCGAAGAGGATGCCGAGCACCGTCGCGACGCCGGCCAGCGCGCAGCCCTGACCCGGTCGTAGCGTCCTGGGTGTCGTCGTCTCCCGGGGGGTGTCGGGCACCGCCACGACGGTAACGCCGCCGGCCGCGGGCCGGGGAGTCGGCGCCGAACCCGGCCGATCGTGACTGCTGAGTAGCCTGTCGGGCCGTGGTGTCCCGGGCCGAAGCCCGCCGCCACCGGCGGCGGCTGCGATCCCGGCGGGTTGCCGCCGGCGCCGGCGCGCTCCTCCTCGTCGCCGCGGTCGTCGCCGCGGTCCTGCTCGTCGCGGGCGGCGGTGGAGGCGGCGATCACAACGCGCGCAACGCAGCCGCCCGCTCGCCCGCGCCCACCACGGCGTCGAGCACGACGCTCCCGGCGACGACGACCACGACCGGTCCACCCTCGACGGTGCGCGCGCTGCACCTCGACCACACGATCACGGGTCCGATCACACCCAAGTCCGTCGTCGCGTCCGGGCAGGGCCTCGTGTTCGCGCAGAACATGATCTACAAGCACTCGGTGACGGTCTACGACAGCAACTTCGACCTCGTGGCGACGATCCCCGATTCCGTCGACCTGTCGACGCTCGGGCACCCCGACCACCCGGGCGTCGTGCAGGGCGGTCCGGTGGAGGCGGCCTTCTCGCCGACCGGGCGCGACGTGTACGTCTCGAACTACTCGATGTACGGGCCCGGCTTCGGTCACCCGGGCGACGACACGTGCTCCCCGTCGGACCACCGCGACAGCAGTTTCGTGTACCGCATCGACGTGAAGCAGCTCACCATCGACGCGGCGATCGCGGTCGGGTCGACACCGAAGTTCCTCGCGGTGACGCCCGACGACCGGTACCTGATCGTCAGCAACTGGTGCTCGTACGACGTCAGCGTGGTCGACCCGGCGACGAACCAGGAGGTCAAGCGGATCCCGGTCGGCGCCTATCCACGCGGGATCGCGGTGGACCCCACCTCGACCACGGCGTACATCGCGGTGATGGGCTCGCGTGACATCGCCAAGCTCGACCTGGCCAGCTTGACGCTGACCTACATCCGCAACGTCGGGGCGGCGCCCCGGCACCTCGTGATGGATCCGGCCGGCCAGTTCCTCTACGCGACGCTGAACGGTGACGGGCAGGTCGTCAAGATCGACCTCGCGACCGACACCGTCGTCGCGCGGATCACGACCGGCCGGGCGCCGCGCAGCATGACGATCGCGCCCGACGGGCGTTCCCTCTACGTCGTGAACTACGAGTCGAACGACGTCGCGAAGCTCGACGTCGCCGACATGCACATCCTGCAGACCGTCCCGACGTCGACGCACCCGATCGGGATCACCTACGACTCCACGACGAACCGGGTCTGGGTGGCGTGCTACTCGGGCGCCATCATGGTCTTCGACGACGCCTGACCAGCCCGCCGGGTCACTCGGGTTCCGCGAAGCGGTTCGCCATGCGGTCGAAGAAGGTACCCTTCCCGCGCGCCGCGCCCAGGGCGGAACGGATCTCGTCACGGCGGCGCCAGAGCACCCCCCAGAACCGCGGTCGCAGCCACGTCGTCGGCTTCAGGTACCCGAGCTCCCAGACCGCGACGAGACCCCAGAACGCGAGGTCGTCGCTCAGGCCGCCCGCGCGCAGCTCGACCCGGATCCGCATCCCGCCGTGCACGACCTGCACGACCCGGTTGCGGATGGCCTCGACCATCACCGCCTCGGGGACGCGCACGAGGCTCGCCCGCTCGGCCGGCAGCGTCGCGGTACGGGACACGCGCCGGCGGCGGACGTCGACCACCCAGTACGGCTCCGGCGACGACGGCACCTCGAACACGAGCGGGCGCTTGCACACGAACCGCCCGGTGAGTGGCGGGAGCCCCCGGACGAACCGGGTGAAGTAGTCGCGGAACTCGGGCCACGAGAGCGTCCGGCCCGCCTCCGCTGCCGCCTGGGCGTCGAGCTTGGGCTGGAGCGATGCCGCCAGCTCGGCGAGATGCCGTTCGCGGTCCGTGTACCAGTCGACGGTCGATCGCGTGAAGCCCGACTCGGAGTCCCAGGAGTCGCCGGGGTTCATCGGGACGACCTGGGTGGTGTCGCCCGGGCGCCGCGTCGCGTCGTAGGCGGCCGCCACCTCGCCCGGCGTGATCAGGTACTGGTTCAGGTCGCGGTTCTCCGGGTGCAGGAACGCCACCATGCTCCCGAACGGGACGCCGTAGCACGCGTGCAGGTCGCGCACGCGCCCGCAGAAGTCGTCGAGATACGAGTCGCGGGTGAGCAGCTGGAGGTCGGCCGGATCCTCCGCCCGGTACGCGATCGGGTAGCTCTGCGCGAACGAGTAGCTCTTGAACACGAACGTGGGGCGGCCGAACGTCTCGACGACGCGCTCGAGGGACCGGCCGCGGATCTTGCAGTCGTTGACGTCGACGAGCACGTGCTCGCCGTCGGAGACGACAAACGTCGTGTCGTCGAAGCCGTACTGGAACGAGCCCACCCGCACGCCCTCCCCCAGCTCGACGGTCTCACCGTGGGGTAGCTCGGTGACCCGGCCGAAACCGAGGCCGCGCACCTCCCCTTCCATCACGTCGACGCCGAAGCGCGGCACCAACACGTGCGCACGCCGGTCCATCTTCCGCATCGACGGGTAGTGGAAGTGGTCGAAGTGGTGGTGGGTCAAGTAGATGTAGTCGGGCGCGAACCACTCGGGCCGGGCCGACGCGCTGGGCGGGAAGTGCCACCACGAACGCCAGTAGCACGAACCGATCAACCACGGGTCGACCAGGATCGTGCCTGCCGGTGTCTCGACGTAGAGGCAGCTGTGCCCGATGACGGTGAATCGCATCACGCCGTCCTCGGCCTCTCGGCGCCACCCGGCACGTAGTCGAGGACCACGTCGGCGACGAGCAGCAGCACGGCGACCCACGGTACGTACTCGAAGCGCAGGAACCGTTGCGGCCAGTCGTACTGCGCCGGGTACCCGAAGCGGATCTGCTGGACGACGACGTAGCCGACGACGAGCACGAGCGCGGCGACCGCCATCCCCCGCAGCACCAGCCGACCCCGGCGGGCGAGCGCGGCCACCAAGGTCGCCGCCGCGACGAACAGGCCGACCGCGGGCGTCGCGATCAACGTCGCGAGGAGCCCCATCGCGACCGTCACCCCCGCGAGCCAGCCGTTCGGCGGGCGGCCCCGCTCGGCCGCCGGGCCCGGCGCGGCGTGCCAGCGGAACGGGCGCACGACGGGCGGGTCGTCGTCGGCTGCACCGCGCACGGCCGGCGGCGCCCCCCGGCGGCGGCGCCGGGCGAACAGCAGCACCAGGCACAGCAGCACGCCGGCCGCGGACAGCCCGATGCCGAGCCACACCCGCTTCTGCGGCGTCCACTCGAGGTGGACGGTGAGCTGCGTGTGCCCCTTCGGATCGACGAGCCACCCGTTCGCCATCCCGTCGACGACGGTCGGCTCACCCAGCGAGGTGCCGTCGGACCGGGTCGCCTTCCACCCGTCGTTGTGGCTCTGGGCGAGCACGAGCCAGAACGGAGCCGACGCGTTCGTGACCTTCAGGTCGTAGGACACCGGACCCGAGTCGACGGTCTTCACCTTCGGGCCCGGCGTCGCGTGACCGAGGAGCGCGGTCGTGCGGGGCGCGCCCCCGCGGGCCGACGCGAGCGTGAGCCGGTCGAGGTCGAGCGCGGTGTCACGCCCGGGCTTCGCGACCAGGACGTG
The DNA here is from genome assembly GCA_035650535.1 of Acidimicrobiia bacterium. Taxonomy (GTDB): domain Bacteria; phylum Actinomycetota; class Acidimicrobiia; order IMCC26256; family PALSA-555; genus DASRHL01. The sequence continues at coordinate 5,825 of DASRHL010000225.1, read as the reverse complement.
CTCGCCGGACCCCAGCGTGACGCCCGACTCCGCGCCCGCTCCGCACAGCTGCACGTCGAGCGTCCCCCGCTGCTCGGCGGTCGTCGTGTCGCCGGCGAAGCGCACACCCACCGGCCGGCCGTCGACCGTCAGCAGGTCGGTGCGGCACGCGCCGGAGAACGTCACCGGCGGCGCCGCGACGCGGGCGCCCGGGATGCCGACCTCGGCGATCGACACCGGCAACTCGAGCGGGGAACGGCTGAAGTACTCGATCGTGTACTCGGGACGTACCGCCGAGATCGTGACGCGCAGCCGGCTCGTCGTGATCGGCGCGAACCGCAGCGGGACGGTCACGGTCCCGTTCGGCGTCGACGTGTCCGCGATGCCGGGGACGGGCACCGTGACGGGCGCCCCGCCCGCGGGCTGCAGGGTGAGCTGCGTCGGGACGGAGTGACGGCCGTCGGCGACGACCTGGAGGTCGAGGTGGTCGAACGTGACGGGGTTCGCGAACTGGTAGTCGAGCCACGATCCCGTGACGTCGCCGAAGTCGGAGCTCCACGCGGTGCTCGGGTCGCCGTCCAGCGCCTTCGACGCGCGCGCCCGCACGTCGCCGGCGAGGTGCGACGACGCGGTCGCGGTGATCCCCCCGTGGGCGGCGTCGGGGACGCCGAGCACCGCGTCGAGCGTCTCGTCGGGTGCGCGGCCGTCGAGCCGGGCCGTGCCCGTGACGGCGAACGACCGGCCCGCCGGGAGATCGAACACGCGCCGGAGTGCGAGCTCCTCGTCGGTGCGCACGTACTCGGCCTGGCTGCCGCGCATGCGCGTCATGACGAGCGTCAGGTTGTGGTCGAGCGAGCTCTTCCCCGCCGCCCGCAGCAGGTCGACGGGCAGCCGGACGAGCTCGTCGACGGGCTGGTGACCGGGGATCACCACTTCGGCGAAGCCGACGGGCCCGAGCCCGTCGGTCGGGCTCTCGACCGTGTCGACCGTGACGGACAACTTGTGGAACGTGCGCTTCGGGAACGTGACGACCTGGCCGGCGGCGGTGCGCGAGTCGGGACCCAGCGTGATGCTCGTCGAGTCCTTGCCGTCGAAGGTCAGCGTCGCGCCCGTGATGTAGCGGTCGCGGATGCCGGTCTGCGGCTGGACGAGCGTCACGTGATCGGTCGTAACCGACGAACCCAGGTCGATGACGAGTGACTCGCCGACGGCCTTCGCACCCGCGCCCTCGATCCAGGCGGTCGAGGGGTCGCCGTCGAACGCCATCGCCGGACGGTTCTCGGGCGACAGGAACAACGGGTCGCCGTAGGTCGTCGCCATGACGGACGCCACCCCGCGTTGTTCGGTGACCGTCTTCGTGTCGTCGCCCGCGCCCGGGAACGGTTCGAGCGGCTTGTCACCCGGGTCCTTGACCAGCGGCTTCTCCCCGGCGCGCTCCGTGTACCCGGTGACGTCGCGGATCGCGCCCCAGTGGCGCGCCGCACGCCGGTTCGTGTCGGTCACGACGAGGTCGGCACCGGCGGCGAGCTCACGCTGCAACCCCTTGTGGTCCTTCGCGAACGACGCCGAGTAGAGCACCAGCGAGCGGCCGTCGAGCACACCGGCCGACGCGGCGTCGACCAGACCCTCGCCGTCGCCCGCGACCAGCACCGGGTCGGCCGCGGCCGAGGTGTGCACGATCTTCTCGGCGTCGGCGACCGGATAGACCTGCACCTTCGGCGGGTCGGGCGCACTCGGCGGGATGGCCAGCTCGGTCGCGTCGATCATCGGCTGCTCGGGCGACGCCTGGTTGCGGGTGCGCGGCCCGAAGTCGACCGGCGTCCCGAGGCCGGGCGGGGGCGTGGCCAGCGACGTGAACAGCAGCCGCGGCCGCGGCGTCCGGTAACGCTCGTACTGCAGGTCGTAGCGCACGACGACGTCGCCGGTCGCGAACATGCGCGCGATCGGCGCCACCGCCTGCGGCTCGAAGGTGCCTTCCTGCACCCGCCGGTCGAGGGCGAGGAGGAGGTCGGCCGAGGCCTGCGAACCGAACGGGATCAGCTCGCGCTCGACGTACGGCCGCCTCATCAGGCCGGGGAGGAGCGGGTCGACGGTGTTGCCCCACCGGTAGGCGGAGAAGTCGGAGCCGGGCAGCTCGAGCACGCGCGTCTCGTTGCCCTGCGCGTCGAGGTACTTGGCGGCGTCGGTCCAGTAGGACGGGATGTCCTCGGGTCGCTCGAGGTTCTTGGCGATGTAGTCCGCGCCCCACGCGGGCGGCAGGTTCGCGATCGCGAGCACGCCCACCACGAGCGCGGCGACGACGCCGGCCCCGACGCGGACCCGTGTGAGCGCGTCGACGCCTGCCCCGATGAGCACCGCGACCCCGAGGACGACCAGCGGCACCGCTCTCGGCGTGCTCCGCAGCGCGAGGCCCACCGTCGACCCCTCGGCGAACGACTTGAACAGACGCCCCAGGTACGACGGGTCGCCGTAGGGGTACGGGCCGACCGCGATCACCATGCCGATGATCACCAGCGCGACGAAGTAGGCACGGTGGCGCCAGCGGATGCACACCGCGGACACGAAGGCGATGATCGGCAGCAGGAAGCCGACGACGAGCAGCCAGACGTCCTGCTGGTACTGGGCGGACTGCTCGATCCACAGCCCGAGGCCGTCGCGCCCGTAGAAGAACCAGTTGCCGAGACCGCGAAGGATCTCGAGCGGAGCGGACGCGGTCGCGACGGTCTTGACCGTTTCCGTGTAGTCGAGCACCGGCAGGCCGTACCCACTCTGCACGGACAACCCGGCGATCCACCACAGCGACGTGACGAAGACCAGGAACCCGATCCGCGCCGTCACCGCCAGCGCGTGCCGGAACGACACCTCCCGCTCGACGAAGACGGCGAAGACGATCCAGAGGACGGGGCCGACACCGGCGAAGATCAGCGATGTCGCGTTGGTCCCGCCGATCGTGAACACGACGAGGGCGAAGACGGCGGGATCGCGCCACCCGCCTCGCCGCAGGCTGCGGATCGCGAGGGCGATCAACCAGGGCAGGCCGGCCCACGGCAACAGGATCGCCGAGATGCGCGCCGTGTACGCCAGGGGGTACGGCGAGAGCATGTACACGAGCCCGGCGACGATCGCGCCGGCGCCGCGGCGGTCGAGGGTGCGAAGGAGGAACAGCACGCCGAGCCCGGCCGCGAAGGTGATCGACCCGAGCCAGATCCGTTGCGCGAACCAGGCGGGGACGCCGAGCTGCTGCGTGACCCAGTAGTACGGGCCCATCGGCCACAAGTAGCCGATGTTCTGGTGCGTGACCGTGCCACCACCGAAGTTCGCGTCCCACAGGTAGGCGGCGCGCGACAGCAGACGACCCGGATCGAGGTACAGGTACTGCTTCGTGTCGGCGCTGACGTCGCCGGGCGACGAGAGGAAGAACGGCACGTAGGCGATGAGCGCGAAGCCGGCGACCGTGAACAAGGGAGCGCGCCGGACGCGCGGCTCGCGCGCGGGCGCCAGCGTCTCGGATCGGATGCGGGTTGCCGCCGGCTCGACCGTCGTCACTGGGTGCGGAGCGGATGGAGCCGGCGCGCCTCGCGCGCGAGTACTTCGAGAGTGCCGCGCGCGGTCGCGGCCCAGGTGAACCGCTCGGCGCGTGCGAGCGCGCCGGCGCGGAGGCGATCGCGGAGCGCGGCGTCACCCAGGACAGTGTCGAGCCGTGCGACGAACTCGTCCTGCGTCGACGCGAGGAAGCCTGTCGTTCCCGGCGCGACGGCGTCACGGTGCCCGGCGATGTCGGTCACGACGGCCGGCGTGCCGCACGCGGCCGCCTCGGTGATCGTCATCCCCCAGCCTTCGCGTGCCGAAGTGCTCGCGAGCACCCAGGCGCGGCGGTACAGCTCGACCAGCTGCGCGTCGGTGACGCGCCCGACGAGGTCGACGTAACCCGTCGCGTCGAGGCGTTCGATCTGCTCGGTGAGCGGCGCCCGCTCGTACCCCTCGCCCACGATGACGGCGCGCAGGCCCGGGTGACGCTCGCGGAGCGTCGCGATCGCCTCGACGAGCAGGTGGAAGCGCTTCACGGGGACGAGCCGCCCGACCGCCACGACGAGCGGCTGCTGGGCGGGCCGGCCTCCGGGTGAGAACTTCGGGTCGATCCCGGGTTCGACGACGTCGACGCGCTTGGCCTTGAAGCCCAGCTCCTCGACCAGCTCGCGCTTCGACGACTCCGAGAGCGTGACGATGCGCGTGCGGCGGTAGATCGGCGGCGCGATGCGCGACTCGATGGTCCGCCCGAGCTTGGCGAGCCGGGGGGGCAGCACCATGTCCCACATCTCCGCGTGTACGTGGTGCAGGAACACGATGCGCGGCCCGCGCGCCCAGAGGGGCGAGAAGAACGGCATTCCGTTCCAGATCTCGACGAGGCCGTCACGCGCACCGTGCCAGCCCATCATCTCGCTGAACGCGGCGCGCGGGAACACCATGTAGCGGCCCGCCTTGCGGATCACGCGGTACCCGTCGCGCCAGGCGACCTGAGCGTGGCCGGCGGCGTAGGAGGTCCGGAAGTTCACCTCGATCCCGGCGGCGGCCCAGCGGCGGGCCACCTCGTGGGCGTGCAGCTCCGAGCCGCCCGCCTCGGGGTCGTCGAGGTCGCGCCACGCGAGGAAGTGCACCCGAGCGAGCCCCGCCGACGCGGCGAGGTCGCCGAGCTTCGAGTTGTCGCCGCGCGCGTCGGGGCCGAGATCGTCCACCGGTGGGGAAAGCCTCCTGGTGCGGTTCCGCGGGCTCGCGTGGCCGGTTCGGAGACTAGTGCAGCCCTTCGCTGACGGAGTGTTCATCTCGCAGCGAGGATTCGGGCCCGGCGCCGAGGCGAGCGTCTGTGGCGCAGGCATCCTGCGCCGCCGCGAGCCGAGCTCCTCGCCGAGCGGCGATGCGTTCCGTCCAGAACCATTCGAGGGCGGCGGCCGCGAGGACGACGACGACGATGTCGGCCGACGCCCGGTAGCGCGGGTTGCCGAAGGCGAGCATCGCGGAGAGCGTCGCGACGAGCACGGGCGCGACGAGCGGCGAGATCGGGACCCGCCGGCGCCTGAGCACGGCGGCGCCGGCGACGCCGAGCGGGATCATGCAGTAGAGCGTCGCGAGGCCGGCGAGCCCGACGGCGCGCTCGCGCCCTTCGTCGCGCATCAGGTCGACGGTCTGCATCGGGCGGAACACCCCCCACAGCCGTCCGGCACGCGCGAGCAGGACGACCGGCACGCGCGTCAGGTGGTGGTCGATGAACCGGAACGCGCGGTCGCGCTGCTTCGGCGCCTGCTCCGACTGGTCGAGGGTGAGGCTCGGGCTCGACGCGCACTTCTGGTCCCACCAACCGAGCAGGGGGCCGTAATAGGTGCTCTCGCAGTTCGTGTTCTCGAGCGCGATGTCCTGCGCGGTGCCCAGCGGTACCGGGTGCTCGAGCGCGAGAGAGTTCCGGATCACCCAGGGCGAGAAGACCACCGCGCCCGCGACCCCCGCGACGGCGAGCAGCTCGAGCCGCCGGCGGGGCGTGAGCGAGCGCATCCCGATCACGAGCGGGATCGCGATCGCGGGCGCCATCAGCAGCACCTCGGCCCGCACGAGCGCCGCCACCCCGCACGCGGCGCCGAAGAGCGCGGCCGTCCGCCAGTCGGGGCGGTCCCAGAAGCGGTACGCGAACAGCACCGCGGCCGCGACGCACAGCATCGTCATCGATTCGGAGAGGATCTGGCCGTCGTTGACCCACACGAGTGGCGACACCGCCGCGATCGCGGCGGCGAGGAGCCCGGCGCGCGGCCCGGCGACGCGACGCCCGACGAGCCCGACCACGGCGATCGTGCCCGTCC
>DASRHL010000224.1:0-2401 GCA_035650535.1 Acidimicrobiia bacterium | reverse complement strand
GACCACGCTACCTGGGCGGCCCCGACACGGACATCCCCGGGACTCGCCGGCCGCGCACCCCCGACGGTGAACCGTCGCCGCGTCACTCCCCGTGGAAGGGCCCGAGGAGACCTGCGATCTCGAGGATCTTGCGGACGTGCTCCTGCTCGCCCGTGGTCCGCAGCGTGTAGCCGGCGTCGCGCAGCACCCGCCGGGCGTTGACGAGCGCCGCCAGGCCCGCCGAGTCGAGGAAGGTGACCCCGGAGAGGTCGACGACGACGTCGTGGCCGGTGACGCCACGCAGGCACGATTCGAGCCGCGGTGCCGTCGCCATGTCGATCTCGCCCGACACCAGGACGGCGACCTGCCCGTTCTCGTCGGCCGGCCGGATGTCGAGCGAGATCTGGTCGTCCTCGGCCAAGGCGGGCAGCCTACCCGCCCGGTTTCCGCCGCCGAGGTTCCCGGGAACACTCCGGATCGACGGAGCAATGCCGTGCACGACGACCGGGTCCAGACGGAGTTCGCGAGCCGCGTCACCACGCCGGCGTCCGTTCGCGCCTTCCTCCGGACGACCCTGCAGACCTGGGCGCTCGACGGCCTGGGCGAGCTCACGGAGCTCCTCGCCGACGAGCTGGTCTCGAACGTCGTCCGCCACGTCGGGGAGCCGATGACGGTGCGGGCCATCCGCAGCCCCACCCGGATCCGGATCGAGGTCGACGACCCCAGCACGGACCCGCCCGTGTTGCAGCACCCCGACCGAGACACCCCAAGGGGGCGCGGGATCATGCTCGTCGACGCGCTCGCGACGAGGTGGGGCACCGACGTCCACCCGTCGGGCAAGACGGTGTGGTTCGAGATCGAGGCGCCGTGAGCACCGGCACGCGCGGTCGTGGGAACCGCGCGATCGTGGTACAAGAGGAGCCGGTGGCGCGGAGGTCGTCGCGGCACCGGGGAGAGGAGGCCTGTCGTGGGCGCGATCGGCGAACCGAAACGGGAGATCCTCATCCCGACGCCTGACGAGGCGCGGCCGGTGGTCGCACCCGAGCCGGTCACGCGGCCGGAGGCGCCCGAGCCGAGGGTCCCGGTGCCGGCGGGATCCTGAGCGGGAGGCGGTCGCGTGGCGCTCCCCTGGGACGTGTACGCGACGCCGATCGGCGCGCGGAAGTACGGGCGCCTCGCGATGGAACACGGCGAGGTCGTCGTCCGCCCGGCGTTCTTCCGGGCCCGTGGCGATCTCTATGGCGCGGTCGCGCGCGCCTCGTGCCCGTTCGTCCCTGATCACGACGCTCCCGAGATCGGGTGCAGCTGCGGCTTCTACGCGGTGGCATCCGAAGCCGAGCTCGACCGGCTGGGCGCGGACGCCCCCGACCTCGCCGTCCTCGACGTCGAGCTGTCGGGCCGCGTCGTCGAGCACGCGCACGGCTACCGCGCGAGCCACCAGGTCATCCGCCGCGTCCGGCTGCACCAGCGCTGCGTCCGCTGCGGTGCCCACGCCGAGCTGCTCCACCAGCGTCGCTTCGGGTCGCTCGTCCCCGCCTGCGCGCGCTGCGCTCGCCGACCCGTCACCGTCGAGACCGCGGCGACCTCGCTCGGTACCACGGTCGAGTTCGAGGCCGACGACTCCGTCCCCGCCCCGCGCGCGACTCGCGCCCTCGTCGTCCTCGCGCAGACGCTCGGCCCGCTCGCGGTCATCGGCGGCGCGATCGCGCTCGCGACGTTCTGGCGCCCCGCGATCGCGCTCGCGCTCGCGCAGTTCCTCCTCCTCGTGTGGCTCGCGTTCCGCCCCAACGTCGTGGAGCGGCTCGAGAAGCGCCTCGGCATCGACGGCGTCGAGCGGGCCCGGCTCCGCCGCCGCTGGAACGCTGCGGTCGTCGCCTTCACGTTCGGATGCGCCATCGCGGTGGGCGTCGCGTCCGTCGCCCTCTCGAGCTCCGTCGCGTCCTGACCGGCCGCCCCCCGGATCTCTCGCCGCCCGGCCCGAGTCGGTAGCGTCGCCGGACCGAGAGCCGGGCCGGGGAGGCAGCGTGGAGATCAGCGGGAAGAAGGCGATGGTCGTCGGCGGGGCGTCCGGGATGGCGAAGGCCACCGCCGAGGACCTGGTCGCGCGCGGCGCGTCGGTGGCGATCGTCGACCTGCCGGCGTCGGCCGGCGCCGAGGTGGCGAAGGAGCTCGGCGGTACGTTCCACCCGACCGACGTCACCGACTTCGACGGCACCGAGCGCGCGCTGCACGAGGCCGTCGAGGCGCTCGGCGGCCTGCACATCGCCGTCAACACCGCCGGCGGCGGGATCGCGAAGCGGACGCTCACCCGCGAGGGCCCGCATCCGCTCGACGAGTTCCGGCGCGTGATCGACCTCAACCTCGTCGCGACCTTCAACCTCAACCGGCTGCAGGCCTGGCACATGAGCCGCAACGAGCCCGA
>DASRHL010000223.1:0-3216 GCA_035650535.1 Acidimicrobiia bacterium | reverse complement strand
GGACCGGATGTGGCTTCGCGCCCCGGTCGCGAGCATCACGTGGGAGATGACGACCGTACCCGAGCAGGCACTCCACGAGCGACCGACATGGTCAGCCGGCGGGAACGGTCACTCGCCCACCCCGGCTCCGCCGACTGTTCGCCGGCCGCGTCGCATCTGGCGGCGTCTGGGTTGGGTTATCGCCGCCGGGGCTCTGCTCTTCCTGTTTGCGCAGGCGGTGCCCTACGGGCGCTCGCATACGAACCCGCCGGTGAAGGCCGAGCCGACGTGGGACTCGCCGCAGACGCGCGCGCTCGCATCGAGGGCGTGTTTCGACTGCCATTCCAACCTGACGAAGTGGCCGTGGTACTCGAACGTCGCGCCGGTGTCGTGGCTCGTCCAACGTGACGTCGACGGGGGCCGGTCGGCCCTGAACTTCAGCGAGTGGAACAGGCCGCAAGACGGGGCCGGCGACATCGCCGAGGCGATCTCGGGTGGATCGATGCCGCCGTGGTTCTACCCCCTGATGCACCCGCACGCCAACCTCTCCAAGGCTGATCAGCAACGGCTGATCGCCGGCCTGGCCGCGACGCTCCGCCACTCGCCGCCGCCGGGCGGCGCCGGCTGAGCTTCGAGCCCCCGCACACCATGGTCGTCGACTCGATTCACGGCCACGCGCAACGGCTCCGCCCGCGGCAACATGCCGTCGTCGCGCTGGCCGCTCTCGCCGGCGTCGTGGCCGGCCTCGCGTCGTGGAGCCTCGGTGCGCACACGAGCGCGGACGCCCTGTGGGCGGTCACGACGGCGCTGCTGCTTCTGCCGTTGACGGTCTCGGTGGTTCGATCGCTGCTCCGCGGCGACGTCGGGGTCGACGCGATCGCCCTCGTCTCGATGGCTGGAGCGCTCGCGCTCGGCGAGTACCTCGCCGGTGCGGTGGTCGCGCTGATGCTCGCGGGCGGGAACGCCCTCGAGGAGCGGGCGAACCGGCGGGCGGCGCGTGAGCTCACCGCACTGATCGAGCGGGCGCCTCGACGCGCCCTTGTACGTCGGGGCACCGACCTCGTCGAGCTTCCGGCCGGCGAGGTCGCCGTCGGCGACCGGGTCGTCGTGCGGCCCGGCGACGTGGTGCCGGTCGACGGGATGGTCGAAAGCGAGGAGGCGATCATCGACGAGTCCGCGCTCACCGGTGAGCCGCTGCCCATCACGATCGGCCGCGGCGGGCAGACGCGAAGCGGCACGGCGTGCGCCGGAACCGCGTTCGAGTTGAGCGCCCTGCGGCCGGCGGCCGAGAGCACCTACGCCGCGCTCGTGCGACTGGTCGAGGCGGCGGGCAGCGAGCGGGCCCCGTTCGTGCGCATCGCCGACCGGTACGCCGCGATCTTCCTACCCGTGACGGCCGCGGTCGCCGCGGTCGCCTGGGCCGCCTCGGGCGATCCGGTCCGCGCTCTCGCCGTGTTCGTGGTCGCGACGCCGTGCCCACTGATCCTCGCTGCGCCGATCGCGCTGATGTCCGGGATCTCGCGCTGCGCCCGCGCAGGGGTGGTAGTGAAGGGGGCGGGGACGGTAGAGCGGCTCGGGCGGGCACGTTCGGTGCTGCTCGACAAGACGGGCACAGTGACGCTCGGCCGGCCGGTGCTCGAGCGTGTGTTCGCACTCGACGGAGTCGGGGCCGACGAGACGCTCCGCGTCGCGGCCAGCCTCGACCGGCTCTCCTCGCACCCGCTCGCCACGGCGCTCGTCGCGGGCGCTGAGGCGAGGGGACTCGAGCTCGAGGTGCCGAGCGAGGTGGTGGAGGCATTCGGACGCGGGATCGAAGGACAGGTCGCGCATCACCATGTCGTGGTCGGCAGCCGGCGCTGGCTGGCCGAGCACGACATCGAGGTGGACCTGCCACATGAGGTCGACGGCGATGCGAAGGTCCTTGTCGGGGTCGACGGAGTCGCCGCCGGCGTGATGCTGATCGGGGACCGGCTCCGCGCCGACGCCGACCAGCTCGTGCCACGCCTACGCGCGGCGGGAATCCGCCACATCGCGATGGTCACCGGCGACCGCGCGAGCGTCGCCCAGGCGGTGGGCGATGCACTCGGCGTCGACGGCGTCTACGCCGACCAGACGCCGGAGCAGAAGCTCGACGTCGTGCGTGCGCTTCAGGCCCGGCCCGAGCTGCGGACGATCGTGATGGTCGGGGACGGCATCAACGACGCCCCGGCCCTCGCGCTCGCCGACGTCGGCGTCGCGATGGGCTCGGGAGGTGCGACCGTCTCGTCGGAGACCGCGGACGCGGTCGTGCTCCTCGATCGCGTCGACCGTGTCGCCGACGCCGTCTCGTTCAGCCGCCGCGCGCTCGCGATCGCCCACCAGAGCGTGCTGATCGGCATCGGAGCCTCGCTCGTCGCGATGGGGTTCGCAGCGCTGGGCTTTCTTCCGCCCGTCGCCGGGGCGATCCTCCAGGAGGGAATCGACGTCGGCGTGATTCTGAACGCCCTTCGCGCGCGCAACGGCTGAGCGGCGCTTCCGTTTCTTTGCTTCGACGGGCCAAGGCTTTGCCTCCGGCTTGCCCGACCCTGGAAGGCGAGGTCGTACAACGGAGGCATGAGAAAACACCGGGCCGACCACCCCACCCGGCAACAGCGAAAGGAGAACGAACGATGAATCGCTATCGCCTGACCTTCGATGCGAACCCGAAGGAGCTTGCCCGCCGCGACTCCGGCCTCGGCCGCCACGTCGCGCTTCTCTGGAGCCGCCGCACCGGCCGCGCTGCCGTGGTCGTCGACGAGGGAGCGACCGGCGAGCTGATCGAGCTCGAGGTCGCAAGAGAGGAGAACCCGCTCGAGCTCTACAACCATCCCTACGCATACCTGGCCGCACGGGGACACCGGGGCCGTAGCGCCACGCCTCCGACGCTCCTACCTGCATGAGCGGCCGCCCGAGACCGCCGCCGATCTTTGCCGAATCCTGGCAATCCGCTGGCCCAGCCCTAAGAGACGACCTCGTACGTTGCGGAGACCCCACAAAGGAGGTCTTCCGTGACGAGACCCACTCGCCGGCCCCGTACGCTCAGCCTCGCCTTCGCCACCGGCTTGTTGGCACTACCGGTTCTCGCGGCAGGCACGAGCGCCGCGACCGCGTCGAACGTCCAGCGCACATCAGCGGCCAGGACCGCCAAGTACACCGGTAAGACCGTCCCCGCCCACCAATGGGGAACCGTGACGGTGAACGTCACGCTCAAGACGAACG
>DASRHL010000222.1:0-9290 GCA_035650535.1 Acidimicrobiia bacterium | reverse complement strand
ACACGCTCGTCACCCAGAACGTCGACGGCCTGCACCAGGCGGCCGGCTCGTCGCCCGAGAAGATCGTCGAGATCCACGGCACCGTCCACGCGTCGAAGTGCCTGAGCTGCGGTTGGCGGGGATCGATGGAGGAGACCCTCGACCGGGTCCGGGCCGGCGAGGAGGACCCGGAGTGCCTCCTCTGCGGCGGGATCCTGAAGTCGGCGACGATCTCCTTCGGCGAGAACCTCGTGCCGGCCGACCTGATGCGGGCCCAGGCCGCGTCCGCCGACGCCGACGTGTTCGTCGCCGCGGGCACGAGCCTCACCGTCTACCCGGCGGCCGGCCTCCCGGAGATCGCGCTCCAGCACGGTGCCCGCCTCGTCGTCTTCAACGCCCAGGAGACGCCGTTCGACGACTGGGCCGGCGCCGTCCGCCGCGACCCCCTGGGGGAGGTGCTCCCCGCCGTCGTCGAGCTCGTCTGACGAACCCGACGACTCCGGTTGGGAATACCCGACCTCTGGGGTAGCATTTCTCTTCCGAAGGGCGGTACCGACCACCACGAGCGAACCGAAGGGGAACGGGCCGATGGCCACCTTCCGCGAGCTGCTCGCGCAGACGAAGTCGAAGATCCGGGAGATCGACCCCGCGACCGCCGAGGAGCGGCTCGGCGACGCCACCTTCCTCGACGTCCGCGAGCTCGACGAGTACGAGCAGGGGATGATCCCCGGGGCGGTGTTCATCCCGCGCGGTCATCTCGAGAGCCAGGTCGAGAACAAGATCACCGACAAGGACCGGCCGGTCGTCGTCTACTGCGCGGGCGGGACGCGCAGCGCCTTCGCGGCCCAGACGCTGCAGGACCTCGGCTACGCCGACGTCGTCTCGATGGCGGGCGGCTTCGGGCGGTGGAAGAACGAGGACCGGCCCTGGATCACGCCGGCCGTCCTCACCCCCGACCAGCGCAACCGCTACCACCGCCACACGCTGCTCCCCGAGGTCGGCGAAGCGGGCCAGCAGAAGCTGCTCGAGTCGAAGGTCCTGCTGCTCGGAGCCGGCGGTCTCGGGTCGCCCGCGGCGCTGTACCTGGCGGCCGCCGGCGTGGGCACGCTCGGGATGGTCGACATGGACGTCGTCGACGCCTCGAACCTGCAGCGCCAGATCCTGCACAACATGGACCGCATCGGCGAGCGCAAGGTCGACTCGGCCAAGAAGACGCTCACCCAGCTCAACCCGGACGTCGACGTCGTGACCTACGACGTCCGCTTCGGCGCCGACAACGTGCTCGACATCATCGACGGCTACGACGTCATCGTCGACGGCACCGACAACTTCCCGACCCGCTACCTGTTGAACGACGCGTCGCTGCTGAAGCGCATCCCCGTCGTCCACGGCTCGATCTTCCGGTTCGAGGGCCAGGTCACGGTGTTCAAGCCCTACGACGGCCCCTGCTACCGCTGCCTCCTGCCCGAGCCGCCGCCGCCCGAGCTCGCGCCGAGTTGCGCGGAGGCCGGAGTCCTCGGCGTCCTGCCGGGCATCGTCGGGTCGATCCAGGCGCTCGAGGCGATCAAGCTCGTCCTCGACCTCGGCGACCCGCTGATCGGCCGGCTCCTCGCGTACGACGCCCTCGAGGAGAGCTTCCGCACGTTCAAGGTGCGGCGCGACCCGAAGTGCCCGACCTGCGGACCCGACGCGCCCCCGATCGTGATCGCGGAGTACGACGAGCACTGCCTGCCCCATGCCGTCCTCGCCGACGGGACCCGGACGGGCCACTGAGCGGTCTCACATCAACCCCTTGACACGGGCGCGGGGCGCGGCGACGCTTCCGGCGTGCTGACCGACGACATCATCGCCACCCGCGAGAAGACGCTCGCCGCGCACCTCGACGGCGAGACCCGCAAGGACGTCGAGGCGGTGCTCGCGACGTTCGGCGGCGAACCGACCTACGACCTCGTCACGATCGGCAAGGTCGTGCACGGCCGTGAGAACGTCCGCCGCTTCCTGCAGACGTTCTTCGACTCGATGGGCCCCAACGCCCACGAGGCGCGGGCCTTCTACCACACCGACGACGCGACGATCGTCGAGGTCGAGACGACCTTCCCCGACGGCTTCGACGGGCAGCAGACGGGCCAGGAGATCAAGGTGCGGACGGTCGGCATCTTCCCGTTCGACGGCGACCGGCTCCTCGTCGAGAAGCTCTACGCCGACATGAGCCCGCTCCTCCCCTACCTCGACTTCCTGGAGTAGCGGGGCTCACTCCGCGGGAGCGCTACTTCTTCTTGGGCGTCTTGATCTTGGTGAGGTCGGGCAGGGTTCCGGGGACCTTGTCGCTCGTCGCGGGGACGGCCTTGGAGGTGCGCGGGTTGCGCATGTTGGGCTGCTTCTTCGGGACGGGCGTCTGCTGGTAGGGCGTGGCCGCCGGGTTCTTCGACGTGTCGAGGAACGGCGAGAGGTCGATCGCGCCCGTCGTGAAGTCGCCCGTGCCGGTCCCCTCGCACGGCGCCGCCTTCTCGACGTTCGCGGGGCTGCTCTTCTTGAAGGTGTTGCCGGAGAAGCAGTTGTTCGCCGTCGCGGGCGTGGCGAGCACCGCGAGGTCGGCCAGACCCGAGCCGCGGACGACGTTGCCGGTCACCTTGTTGCCGCTCGACTGGTAGGCGTTCTGCTGGATCCCCGGGTTCGGCGCGATGACGATGCCGGCGCGCGCCTGGTTCAGCACGAGGTTCTTCGTGATGATGTTGTCGTTGCCGCCGACCACCGCGATGCCGGAGCCGAACACGGCGTCGAACTCGGCGGTGCTCGACCGGGCCGCCTTCGGGCTCTGGTTGTCGAAGACGACGTTCCCCGCGAATACTGCGTTGCCCTGGGGTGGCAGCGCCTCGCTGTCGAGCGTGTTGGGGACGATCCCGGCCCGGTTCTTGTCCCACCGAGAGTTGACGACGAACAGTTGCCCGCTCGCGTTCGTACCCGAGTACCCGAGCTGGTTGTACTCGGACACGACGTCGTCGATCACCGCGTTGCAGGGGTTGCACTGCCCGATGTAGAAGCCGGAATCGGGGCTACCGGACGCGTACGAGTGCTCGAAGAGACCGTTCGTCGAGTTGAACGCGTAGATGCCGTAGTCGCCGTTGCGGTACGCCGTGAGGTACGAGCCGCGGTAGCCGTTGACCCCCGTCCAGTAGAAGCCGTTGCCCTGGTAGTCGCGCGCGGTCAGGTTCTCGACCGCGACGCCGTTCGCTCCCGAGACGATGATCCCGTTCGCGAGCTGGAAGCTGCCCTCGAGGATCGTCGTGTTGCGGTCGAGTCCCCGGATGACGATGTTCGGCCTCGTCACCGTCACCGCTTCCTTGTAGGTGCCGGGCGAGACGAGCACGAGGTCGCCCGGGTTCGCCTGGTCGACCGCGCCCTGGATGGTCGGCGAGTCGGCCGGGACCCTGATGGTGCGCGGCTTCGCCGGCGCGGCGGTAGAACCCGGCGTCGACGGTGCCGTCGTCGAGCCGGTCGCCGCACCCCGCACGGTCACCGAGCCGGCCATGCCGCTGTTGGGCGCACCGTGGAAGGAGCAGTAGTAGGGGTAGTCGCCCGGGTCCTTGAACGTGAACGAGTACGACTTGCCGCTCGCGAGCGAGTCGGTCCCGAAGAGGTGGCCCTTGTTCGGGAGGACGTTGTGCAGGTTGCGGCCCTTGTTGACCCACTTGACGGTGGTGCCGGGGTCGATCTCGATCGACTTGGGCTTGAAGACGTTGTCCTGCACCGTGACGGTGACGGTCGTCCCCGCCTGACGGTGGCGCTGCGCCGGCGCGCCGGACGGCGTGCGGGCTGCCGCGACCCCGGATCCGACGGCCGCGAACGCCGCCGTGACGAGCGCGAGCGCGAACGCGAGCACCAGCCCGCCGGACCGACTCCGCCTCAACGCCGCGCTCCCTTCCTGGCCGCCGCCTTCTTCGCCGGCGCCTTCTTCGCCGGCGCCGAAGTCTTGCGAGCGCGCCCGGCCCGGCCCGAACCGGACGTGCCATCGTGACCGGCGTCACGGGGCGGCTGGAACGACTCGACGAGCTCGACGAGCGTTCGGACGCCGAAGCCGGTTCCGCCCTTCACGAGGTAGCCGTCGTCGTTGCCGGCGCGTGCCGGCCCGGCGATGTCGAGGTGGGTCCACGGCACGTCGCCGACGAACTCCTGGAGGAACAGACCGGCGGTGAGCGCGCCGCCGTAGCCCCCCGCGCTGACGTTCTTGATGTCCGCGATCTCGGAGTCGATGAGCTTGCGGTACTCCTTCGGGAGCGGCAGCGGCCAGACTGGCTCGCCCGCCCGGTCGGCTGCCGCGCGCACCTGCGCGCCCCAGTCGTCGTGGTTCGTCATGAGCCCGGCGATCTTCTCGCCCAGGGCGACGAGGCAGGCCCCGGTGAGCGTCGCGAGATCGACGATCGCGTCCGCGCGGTCCTCGGTCGCGAGCGAGAGCGCGTCGGCGAGGATGAGGCGGCCCTCGGCATCGGTGTTGAGCACCTCGACGGTCTTGCCGTTCCGGATCCGCAGCACGTCGCCCGGGCGGATCGCCGTGCCGCTCGGCATGTTCTCGACGAGGGGCACGTAGCCGGTGACGCGCGCCTTCACGCCGAGGCCCCGCAGGACCGACATGGTGGCCACGACCGCGGCCGCCCCGGACATGTCGGTCTTCATCGTCTCCATGCCCGCCGCGGTCTTGAGCGAGAGCCCGCCGGAGTCGAAGACCACACCCTTCCCGACGAGCGCGAGCCGACCGTCGGCGCGCCCGCCCGGGTTGTAGTCGATCTTCAGGAAGCGGGGCGGCCGCGCCGAACCCTGGCCGACGCCGAGCAGACCGCCCATGCGCTGGGCGCGCAGCTGCGCTTCCGACAGCACCGTGACGGTCACGCCCCTGCCCGCGAGGAGCCGCTTCGCCGCGGCCGCGAAGTCGCTCGGCGACTTCTCGCCCGACGGCTCGTTGATCATGTCGCGCGCCCAGATCACCGCATGGGCGATGGCATCGCCGCGCTCCACGCCGCGCCGCACGTCCGCGCCGCCCGGCATCGTCACCTGGCGGAGCGCGCTCGGCTTCGCTTCCGACTTGTACTCGAGGAACTGGTACGCGCCGAGGAGCACTCCCTCGGCGACGGCCTGGGCCGCGGCGGCGGAGCCGGTCGACGCGGGCGCCGCGTCCACGAGCGTCGTCGCGACGTGCCCGACCTTGTCGGCCCGGCGGGCCACGGCGGCCGCGGCGCGGCGCAACCCGTCGAGCGTGAGGTCGTCGCGCTTGCCGACCCCGACGAGCAGCGCCGCCTTGGCCGTCAGCCGTCCGGCGGCGGGGACGAGCAGGGTCTCGCCGGGCTTGCCCTCGAATCCCGACTCCTCCATGAACGAGCCGAGCGTCCCGTCGAGGGCGCGGTCGACCGCGTCCGCGCCGGGTCCGAGCTCCCGGTCGGCGTAGACGGGGACGGCGAGGAGGTCGGCGCGCACCTCGGGCGCGGGGCGGTTCGTGACGGTCAGGCGGATGGCCACGGGTCCTCCGGGTCGGTCGGTGTTCGGATCAGTGCTCGCGCACGGGGCGGAAGGCGCCCTCCTGCCACCGGGCGAGGGTGTAGACGAGGTCGGCGAGGCGGTTCAGGTAGGCGACGACGTGGCTGCCGTCGAGCCATCCCTCCGCCGCAGCCGCGACCGACTCGCGCTCGGCACGCCGGACCACCGTGCGGGCGAGGTCGAGCGCGGCCGCCACACGGTTCTCGCCGGGCAGCACGAACTCCTGCGGCGGGTCGAACCGGCTGGTCACGTCGTCGATGACCGGCTCGAGCGCGCTCACCATCTCGGCCGTGACGAGGGAGATCCCCGGGTCGAGCTTCGGCCGGTTCGCCGGGGCGGTGGCGAGCTCGGCCCCGACCACGAACAGCTCGCGTTGGAGCCGGACGAGCAGGTCGTCGAGGTCGGTGCCGCGCGCGACCTCGGCCCGGGCGAGCCCGAGGGCGGAGACGGCCTCGTCGACCGCGCCGTACGCGGCCGGCCCGGCCGAGCTCTTGGCGACCCGACCGCCGTAGAGCAGCGCGGTCGTGCCGTCGTCGCCGGTGCGCGTGTAGACACGTCGCGGGTCGCTCATCAGCGCGGATTCTACGGCCCCGCAGTTGGAATCCCGGTCGGGACGGGCGGGTCCAGCCGGTACCCTTGATCGGTCATGGCGGACCTTCTCGAGTCGCTGCGCGAACGCGTCCTGATCTTCGACGGCGCGTTCGGCACCTGGGTGCAGGGCCAGTCGCTCACGGCCGACGACTTCGGCGGGCCGGCGCTCGAAGGGTGCAACGAGCACCTCGTCCTCAGCCGGCCCGACCTCATCGCCCGGATGCACGACGAGTACCTCTCGGTCGGGTGCGACGCGGTGGAGACGGCCACCTTCGGCGCGTTCCCCGTCGTGCTGTCCGAGTACGGCATCCCCGTGGTCACCCGCGAGCTGAACCGGGCCGCGGCCCGGATCGCGCGTCAGGTGGCCGACGGCCATTCGACCCCCGACCAGCCTCGGTTCGTGGTCGGGTCGGTCGGGCCGGGCACGAAGCTGCCGTCGCTCGGCCACGTCGCCTTCGCCCAGCTGCGCGACGCCTACGTCCCCCAGATGGAGGGCCTGCTCGAGGGCGGCGTCGACGCCGTGCTCGTCGAGACGGTGCAGGACCTGCTCCAGGGCAAGGCCGCGTTGATCGCCGCCCGCCGGGCCATGGACTCGGTCGGGCGCACGGTGCCGCTGATCGTGCAGGTGACGATCGAGACGACCGGACGCATGCTGCTCGGCTCCGAGATCGGCGCCGCGCTGACCGTCCTCGACGCGGTCCGGCCCGACGTCATCGGGCTCAACTGCGCGACCGGGCCCGCGGAGATGACCGAGCACCTCCGCTACCTGTCGCAGCACGGGCGCACCTTCCTCTCGTGCCTGCCGAACGCCGGGCTGCCCTCGATCGTCGACGGCCACACCCACTACGACCTGACGCCCGGCGCGCTCGCCGACGCGCACGAACGGTTCGTGACGGAGTTCGGCCTCAACATCGTCGGCGGGTGCTGCGGGACGACGCCCGAGCACCTTCGGGCGGTCGTGGACCGGGTCGGGGTGCGGGCGCCGGTCGAGCGGCACCCGGTGCACGAGCCGGGCGCCGCGTCGATCTACACGCACGTCCCCTTCAAACAGGACGTCTCCTTCCTCGTCGTCGGCGAGCGCACGAACGCCAACGGGTCGAAGAAGTTCCGGGACTCGATGCTCGCCGCCGACTGGGACACCTGCGTGCAGATGGCGCGCGAGCAGGTCAAGGAGGGCGCGCACGTCCTCGACGTGTGCGTCGACTACGTCGGCCGCGACGGCGTGGCCGACATGCACGAGATCGCGTCCCGCTTCGCGACCCAGGCGCCGCTGCCCCTCGTGTTCGACTCGACCGAGCCGCCCGTGATGGAGGCCGGCCTGCAGCACTGCGGCGGCAAGGCGGTGCTGAACTCCGCCAACCTGGAGGACGGCGACGCGCCCGGCTCACGGCTCGACAAGGTGTTCTCGCTGGCCCGCGAGTACGGCGCCGCGGTCATCTGCCTCGCGATCGACGAGGAGGGCCAGGCGCGGACCGCCGACTGGAAGTTCCGCGTCTGCAAGCGGATCCACGACCTCGCCGTCGAGCGGTACGGCATCGAGCCGACCGACCTCATCTTCGACTGCCTGACGTTCCCGCTCGGCTCCGGTCAGGAGGACCTCCGGCGCGACGGCATCGAGACGATCGAGGCGATCCGGCGCGTGAAGACCGAGCTGCCCGGCGTGTCGACCATCCTCGGCGTCTCGAACGTGAGCTTCGGGCTCAAGCCGGCGTTGCGGCACGTCCTGAACAGCGTGTTCCTCCACGAGTGCGTCGAGGCGGGCCTCGACTCCGCGATCGTGCACGCGGCCCGCATCATGCCGATGCACCGCATCGACGACCGGGTACGCGAGCTCGCACTCGACCTGGTCTACGACCGGCGTGCCGACGGCTACGACCCGCTGCAGGAGCTGATGGCCGCGTTCGAGGACGTCGACGCGGCGTCCGTCGAGCGCGAGGACCGTTCCGGATGGCCCGTCGCCGAGCGGCTGAAGGCGCGCATCATCGACGGCGAGCGCGACGGCCTCGAAGCCGACCTCGAGGAGCAGCTCGCCGCGATGCCGGCGCTCGACATCGTGAACGACGTGCTGCTCGAAGGCATGAAGGTCGTGGGCGACCTCTTCGCGTCCGGCGAGATGCAACTGCCCTTCGTGCTCCAGAGCGCGGAGACCATGAAGGCCGCGGTCGCCTACCTCGAACCGCACATGGACAAGGCCGACGCCGGCGGCAAGGGCACCTTCGTCATCGGCACGGTCAAGGGCGACGTCCACGACATCGGGAAGAACCTCGTCGACATCATCCTCACCAACAACGGTTACGAGGTGCACAACATCGGCATCAAGGCGCCGCTGCAATCCTTCCTCGAGAAGGCCAGGGAGGTCGAGGCCGATGCGATCGGCATGAGCGGCCTGCTCGTGAAGAGCACGCTGATCATGCGTGAGAACCTCGAGGAGATGAACACGCTCGGTGTCTCGGAGCTCCCCGTCCTCCTCGGCGGCGCCGCGCTGACGCGCAACTACGTCGAGCGCGACCTGCGCACGGTCTACGACGGCCGGGTCTTCTACGGGAAGGACGCGTTCGAGGGCCTGCGGACCATGGACGCCCTCATGGAGGGCAAACGGACGGGCACCCTCGACCCCGACTTCGGCCGCGTCCTCGGTGGCCGTGTCCTCCCGCCCCGCAAGTCGGAGCGCGAGACCGGCGCCGACGAGGCGGGCGTCGTCACGCGCTCCGACGTCGCCACCGACGTCCCGATCTTCACGCCGCCCTTCCTCGGCTCCCGTATCGCCAAGGGGATCGCGCTCGACGAGATCGCCGCCTACCTGAACGAGACGGCGCTGTTCCGCAACCAGTGGCAGTACCGCCCCGACAAGCGCGGCGGCAACCCCGAGACCGACGACGAGTTCAAGGCCCGGATCCGCCCGCAGCTCCGCGACGAGCTGGCGAAGGCCCAGGCCGAGGGTTGGCTCGTCCCCGCGGTCACGTGGGGCTACTTCCCCGTGAACTCCGAGGGCAACGACCTGATCGTGTGGGCGAACGACGAGCGGCGCCAGGAGCGCGTCCGGTTCACGTTCCCGCGCCAGCGCAAGGACCGCCATCTCTGCATCGCCGACTTCTTCCGCCCCGTCGACTCCGGCGAGACCGACTACGCCGCCTTCCACGTCGTCACCGTGGGCAAGCAGGCCACCGAGCGCGAGCGGGAGCTGTTCGCCGCCG
>DASRHL010000221.1:0-6539 GCA_035650535.1 Acidimicrobiia bacterium | reverse complement strand
GTGCTCGGCGGGACCGTGCTCTGGCGGCGGGCGCAGTCGTCGCCGAAGTCGTTGATGACCGTGAGCTCGTTGGACGGTGGGGCGTCGTCGATCCGCGCTGCCCAGCGCTGCGCCTCTGGGCTGTGCGACGCCTGCAGGCTCTGCACGATCGTCGACACCGCGAACGTCGAGAAGTCGAAGATCTGGGAGTCGGACGCCTCCCCGGCCCAGATCTTGCACGCGGCCTGCCACGACCGGTCGAAGCCGACGTAGCCGGCGCGCTTGCACCAGCGGTTCGCCTGGGTGACGGCAGCCGACGGGTCCGTCGACGCGGTGCTCGACAAGGCCTTCGCGACGCTCTTCGCGCCCTCGGCGTCGGACCGGTCGAGCAGGCGCGCGATCGACGAGAGCGTCGTCGCCTTCGCGGGCGCAGTCGTGGTATCCGGCGTGGCGAGCTGCTGGCGCAGGGTCGCGGCCGCGGTGCAGGCCGCCTCGGCGTGCGAGTCGAGCGACGCCGCGGGTGAGTCGGTGGACGGCCCACACGCCGCGACGACGACGCCCGCGAGGAGAAGCACGATGAGTCGTCTCACGTGTACCTGCCCCTGACTCGACCGCGGGCCGGCGTTCCCTGGACGCCGCCCGTGTGCTACCCGAGCGGTGCGGCGGGCAAACGGCATCCCCGCTCGACGCGACGTCACGAAGTGCGGCGGCGGCTGCGGGTCGATATGCTCGGTTCGTCGCCATCAACGGCGGCCGCATCCAAGAGTTTGTGGTGCTCACCACCCTGCCAGAGCACTCGAGCCCAGCGGCCGGCGGGCGACGCGACGAGAGCTCCACCTGCCCTTGAGAGCGTCTCGTCGCGCCCGGAGCCGGGCGCGCGGGTTCAGGACCCGACGACGATGCCGTTGATGTCGCAGAGGACGGCGGTCCGGAGGCACGTCGCGACGCGCTGCTGCATGGCCTCGGGGTCCCACGCGTTGATGAAGTCGCCGTGGCCGGTGAGACCGCCGGGCATGTCGGTGCCGTTCATCGCATGGTCGGACGACACCATGGTCGTCCCGCCCGACGGGAACTTCTGCCAGACGACCTGGAAGACCAGTTGGGGGATCAGCACGGGATGGTCGGCCGGGCAGCCGGCACCACCCGCGTACGCCATGTGGCTCTTGTGGTCGGCGCTGTCGAGGTGCACGCCGTCCCAGCATTCGGGGAACTTCAACCACAGCTCGACCCGGTCGTTGCCGCAGTCGGGGACGGTCGGCGAGGCGATCGACGCGTGCTGGCAGCTCCAGTGCATCACGGAGCTGGGCTGGGCAGCCGTCGCCCCCGCGCTCCCGGCGACCATCTTCAGTCCGGTGGGGATCGGCCGGACCTTCGCAGGGTCCTGCGGGTAGTTCACGCGGTAGTAGAAGTTCGCGAAGTACGGCTCGACCGTGGTGCCGTCGTGGGACAGCGTCGGGATCCAGTAGGCCGCCGTGTCGAACGCCGTGACGCAGCTGCTGCCCTGCCCGAGGAGGGTGTCGACCGTCGAGTCGGGCCCCACCGACGTGTTGCCGAAGAAGTCGTGCGAGTGCCAGAACGTCGTGCTCCCGGGTGCGACGATCGGGTCCTCGGTCGCGCGCTTCACCAGTGTGCAGGTCGCCAGGAACTCGCCCTTGCCCGCCGGCCCGTACGGGTTCGTCCCCGCGGGGAGCAGCGTGCTCGGGCCCGAGGGCGGCGGCGAGCTCGCCGGGATGCACCCGGCCGCGACCAACGCCATGCCGACGAGCACCACGCCGAGGAGACGGCGACGTCCACGTGCCACGGTGACCTCCCGCGAATCACCCGAGCCCTGCGCGCACGGATTCCCAACCCGACAGACAGTCCAGCACCGGGCCGATTCGGCTCGCCAGTCGCGCGCCGGGCTGACATCGATCGATCAGCCGGATTCGACACGTCTGGATCTGTGGGACGCGCCCGCGCCCGACGAAGAGGCGCGCGGTTGACGAACTCCACGAGCCGGAGGCACATCATGCGAGCCCACGCTTCCCGTGCCCTGCACTCCCTCGCCCGGTATCTCGTCTGGCAGCTGCCCGACCACCCGTACCCGAGCGACCACCCGACCGAGACGCGCCGGATCCCCGCCGACCTCCGAGCCTGACCGCGGACGCCCGCCCTCCGGGGCGGGCGGAATCGCGAAACTGCAGGTCAGCGGGTTCGAAGGGCGCGAATACGCCGTCCGCGGCGCGAGCCGCGCGAATCTCGTGTCCTAGATGGCCCGCAGGGACGCGTCCTATCAGCCGATGGCCCGCGATGGGGTGAGCGAGCTGGCGCTACTCGGGTCGGCTCGGGGAACGGCACGAGCGGAAGGCGGGCTGCGCTCCCGCCGACGGGCCAGAGGCGCCCGCGAAGCGCTCATCGAGCTCTACGGCGAGCACTACGCGCCACTCGTCCGACTCGCGCACCTGGTCGCCCACGACCCCAGTATCGCGGAGGACCTCGTCCACGAGGCGTTCATCAAGCTCTACGGATCGTGGCACCGGGTGCGCGACCACGATCGCGCGCCCGCCTACCTCCGGACGACGCTCGTGAACCTCGCGCGCGGGCGCGCCCGCCGCCACCACGTCGCGCTGCGGCGCCGGCCCGCGCCGTCACCGGACGCCGCGTCGGCCGAGGAGGGCGCCCTCGGGCTCGAGAACCGCCGCGAGGTGATCGACTGCCTGCGCCGCCTCCCCGCGCGCCAGCGCGAGTGTCTCGTGCTGCGCCACTACTCCGACATGACCGAGACGGAGATCGCAGCGACGCTCGGGATCTCCGTCGGGTCGGTTCGCACGCACATCAAGCGGGGCACGGCCGTGCTCCAACGGCGCCTCGGAGCGTTGCGGTGATCGGCCCCGACGAGCTCCACGACCTGCTGCACGCGCACGCGGCGACGGTCGAGCCCATTCCGCACCTCGCGGAGCTGGGCGCCGCGCTCACGACCGTCGAACGGCACCGGCGGACGCGCGCCGTCGTGAGCACGACAATCGTCGCGGTCGCCGTCGCCGCCGCGATGACGGCACTGCGCGCCATCGACACGCACCCGAGCCACATCGACACCGCGCCCGCGACACAACGGGTCGTCCTCGCCCCCGACGTCTCGGTCGCGACGTCGACGACGGTCGTCGTCGCCCCGTCGACGGTGCCGGCGACCGCCGCCACGGTCGCGTCGCCGCCGCCGACCGCACAGCCGGCGCCCCCTCCCACGACCGCGTCTCCCACGGCGGCGCCGGCCCCCGCACCCTCCGGGCCGCACAACCCGACCGGGTCGGTCCTCACCTTCCGGGCCGCCAGCGTCTCCGACCTCTCCTCCGCCGACCCACCCGCGGCCGACTACTTCGGGGTCGCGCCGCCGGGGTCGCACGTCGCCGCGACTTCCCAGTACGGGTCGGCCGCCACGCAGGCCGACGCGGACGGACGCTGGTCCCTCCACGTCCCGATGCCGGACGCTCCCGTCGGCCAGCGGATCCGCGTCGTGCTCAGCGCGCCGCCCCTGCCGTCGCTCACGTTCAACTTCACGCACACCGCGCGCTGAAGCCATTTATCCTCCGGGCGTGCCGTCCGCCCGCGCGAGACCCTTCCCGCACGCCGCCATCGCCACCCCGCACTACCTCGCGACGGCCGCCGGGCTCGCCGCGTTCGCGACCGGCGGCAACGCGGTCGACGCCGCCGTCGCCGCCAACCTGGCGCTGGGCGTCGTCACGCCCTACCGGTGCGGATACGGCGGCGACCTGTTCGCGCTCGTCCACGACGGCGAGCTCAGCGGCTACCTGGGGTCGGGACGGTCACCGGCCGGCGCCACGCTCGAGCGCGTACGCGCCCGTCACGGCGACCGGATGCCGATTTTCGGGGCCGACACGGTGACCGTTCCGGGCGCGCCCGCGGGGTGGTTCGCGCTCCTCGAGCGGTGGGGCACGCGCCCGTTCGCCGAGCTCGCCCGCCCCGCGCTCCGGTACGCGCGCGACGGCTTCGAGATCACGCCCAAGGGCGCATGGGACTACGCGGCTGCCCGGGGGCTCTACGCCGGGTTCGAGCCGTGGATGGCCGCCCACCGCGACGTGGAGGCGGGCAGCCTGGTCCGCCAGCCCGAGATGGCGCGCACCATCGAGCGCCTCGCCGACGGCGGTCCCGACGCCTACTACCGCGGTCCGGTGGCCGACGCGATCGCGGCCGCGGTCCAGGCCGCCGGGGGTGATCTCTCCGCGGCGGACCTCGCGGCCCACCGGGGTGAATGGGCGCGGCCGCTCCGCGCCGTGTACCGCGATCTCGAGGTCGCGGAGCTTCCACCACCGACGCAGGGCGTGAGCGCCCTCGAGGCGCTCCGCATCCTCGACGGCTGTGAGCTTCCGGCGGGTGGTGCCGAGCGCGAACACGTCCTCGTCGAGGCGGTGAAGCTCGCGCTCGCGGACCGTGACGCCCACGTGACGGATCCCGCCGACATGCGCGTCGGCGTGCAGGCGATGCTCTCCGACGAATGGGTCGACGCCCGGCGCGCACGCATCGACCCCGCCCGAGCCGTCGACCCCGGCGTCGGCGCGGTACAGCGCGGCGGCACCGCGTACCTCTGCGCGGCCGATCGCGACGGGTTGCTCGTCAGCCTGATCCAGTCGAACTTCCTCTCGTTCGGCTCCGGTGTCTACGTCACCGAGTGGGGGATCAACCTCAACAACCGCGGCGCGTCGTTCTCGCTCGACCGGGACGCGGCGAACGTCTTCGCCCCGGCGAAGCGGCCCATGCACACACTCGTCCCCGCGATGGGGCTGCGCGACGGACGCCCCGCGCTCGTCTTCGGGACCATGGGAGGCGACGCGCAGATCCAGGTCCAGGTGCAGCTGCTGACGCACCTGCTCGACGGAGTCGAACCCGGGGAAGCGCTGGCCGCGCCGCGGTGGCGCGTCGATCCGGGGAGCTGGCGGCTCCACCTCGAATCCCGGTTCGACGACGCCGTCGCCGTGGGGCTGCGCGCGCTCGGCCACGACGTGCGCGAGGCGCCCGCCTGGGACGACACGATGGGCCACGCCCACCTGATCGTGCCGCGCGACCACGGTGGGTACCTCGCGGCGTACGACCCCCGTTCGGAAGGGGCGGCGCTCGGCTGGTGACCGCCGGCGGCCCTTCGAGGAGCGGAGGGGAGCTCCAAGTACGATTGCGGTGTGGAGAACGCCGAACCCGGCGGCGAGCCCGTCGCCGTGAAGTCCGTCGACGACGTGCGCGACGCCCTCGCCGAGCACGACTACCTCGCCGACGAAGGGCTGGCCACCGCCATCTTCCTCTCCCTGTCGCTGCAACGACCGCTGCTCCTCGAGGGCGAGGCCGGCGTCGGGAAGACCGAGGTCGCCAAGGTCCTGGCCCGCTGGACCGGGGGCGAGCTCGTCCGCCTCCAGTGCTACGAGGGCATCGACGCGTCCCAGGCCGTCTACGAGTGGGACTACTCGCGCCAGCTCCTGCACCTCCGGGCCGTGGAGGCCGGTGGTGGCCCGGTCGTCGAGGACGAGCTGTACTCGGAGCGGTTCCTCGTCCGCCGGCCGCTGCTCCGGGCGATCGCGTACGAGGGCACCCAACCGCCCGTGCTGCTCGTCGACGAGGTCGACCGTGCCGACGACGAGTTCGAGGCGTTCCTGCTCGAGATCCTCTCCGACTACTCGATCACCGTGCCCGAGCTCGGCACGTTCCGCGCCACGACCCCACCCATCGTCGTCGTCACGTCGAACCGGACGCGTGACGTGCACGACGCGCTCAAGCGCCGCTGCCTCTACCACTGGATCGGCCATCCGGACTTCGAGCGCGAGCTCGCCATCCTGCGCGTGCGCGCGCCCGGCGTGGGCGAGGAGCTGGCGCGCCAGGTCGCCGGCGCGGTGGAGGCGCTGCGCGACCTCGAGCTGTACAAGCCGCCCGGCGTCGCCGAGACGATCGACTGGGCGCAGGCGCTCGCGGCGCTCGGCGTCACGCAGCTCGACGAGCGCACCGTCGAGTCGTCGCTCGGCACCGTGCTCAAGTACCGCGAGGACCAGGAGCGCGCCCGCGAGCACGGCTTCGGTGCCATCGTCGCCGCCGGCCGTGCCCGGGCCTGACGTGCAGACGGCGTCTCGGAGCGACGCGGACCGGCTGCCTGTCGCGTTCGCCCGCCTGCTGCGCGCCTCGGGCCTCGACGTGCCCGTCGGCGCGACGATCACCTTCGCGGAGGGGCTTGCCGCGGTCGGGCTCGAGCGAGCCCAGCAGGTCTACTGGGTCGGCCGCACGACCCTCGTCAAGCGTCCCGAGGACATCCCCGCGTACGACCGCGCGTTCGACGTGTTCTGGCTCGGCGCCGCGCCCGAGGCGCCGACGGCCCCGGCCGGGGAACCGACCACGATCACGCTGGCGTTCGACGACCCCGACGCCCCCGAGGCCGACGACACCGACGGGGGGAACGAGGGGCCGGTCCTCTCCGTGCGATGGAGCCCGGCCGAGATCCTGCGCCAGCGAGACTTCGCCGCGTACACCGCCGCCGAGTTCGAGGAGGCGCGCCGCCTCATGGCCGACCTCAGACTCGCCGGGGCACTGCG
>DASRHL010000220.1:0-4932 GCA_035650535.1 Acidimicrobiia bacterium | reverse complement strand
GTCGTCGTCGCCGTCGACTACCGCCGGTCGCCCGAGCACAAGTTCCCGGCCCCGGTCGAGGACGCGTTCGCGGCCGTGCAGTGGGTCGCGGCGAACGGCACCGAGCTCGGCGCCGACGCGAGCCGCCTCGCGGTCGCCGGCGACAGCGTCGGGGGCGGGCTCGCGACGATCGTGTCGATCCTCGCCCGCGACGCCGGCGGGCCACCGATCCGACTGCAGGTCATGGTGTACCCGGACGTCGACTGGTCGTTCGCGTCGCCGTCGTGGACGGAGTACGGGCAGGGCTACTTCGTCACCGTCGACGTCGCGCGGTGGTTGCGCGACCTGTACTTCGAGCGCGAAGAGGACTGGAGCGACTGGCGGGCATCGCCCGTGCGCTGCCCCGATCTGTCGGGGCTGCCGCCCGCGCTGCTCCTCTACCCCGAGTACAACGTGGCCCGCAGCGACATGGAGGAGTACGCACGCCGGCTCGAGGCCGCCGGCGTGCCGACCAAGGCGTCGATGTACGAGGGGATGCTGATGGGCTGGTGGTGCATGGGGAGCTTCATCGACGCGGCCAACGACGCCGTCGACGAGGTGACCGCCGCGTTGCGCGCCGCCTTCACGGACTGAGCACGTCGATGGACGACCACGAGCTCCTCGGGCAGCTCCTCGACCGTGAAGCCGTCATCGAGGCCTGCTACCGGTACTCCGCCGCCGTCGACGCGACGACACGCGACCAGAGTGACGCCACGTTCGCCGCGTACGCGGCGACGATAACGGAGGACTGTGTCGTCGACTACGGCCCGTTCGGGCGGTTCGAATCGCGCGACGAGTGGCTCGCGTTCGCGCGCGGCCTGGCGACGCGCGCCGGGCTCAGCCAGCACCTCTACGGCAACTTCTTCGTCGAGATCGACGGCGACACCGCGCACGCCACGTTCAACGCGCAGGCTCTGCACTTCTGGGCCGACCGTCCCCCGAGCGAGCAGCTCCTCCTCGCCACCGCGATCTTCGACAACCGCCTGCGGCGCACAGCCGACGGCTGGCGGCTGACCCAGGTCCGGCCCGACATCCAGTTCGTGCACGACCCCGGCGGTGGCGCGCTCCGCATGTTCCCGTCCGGCGCGACCGCCGGCCCGGCCGCCGTCACTCCAGCCCCAGGACCCCCGGGTTGACCGCGTGCGCGGGGTCGAGCAGGTCCTTGATCGCCGACACCACGTCCCAGGCCACGCCGCCTTCGAGGGCGTCGCGGTACGGGTACACCTTCCCGATCTGCAGGTGCAACGCGCCGATCCCGCGGAGCATCTCGATCATGCGCCGGCGGAGGTCGAGCGCCGCGGCACGAGCAGCCGCGTTGTCGGGCGCGGCCGCGAACTCGCGGCGCTGCTCCGGTGACGCCCAGCTCGCCCGGTAGGGGCTCAGCCGGTCGGGCCAGAAGATGATCGGCTCGATCCCGAAGGCGTGTCCGCACAGCAGGGAGTTGCGCACCTCGTAGATGCCGTGCTCCCGCATGACCGCGGCATTGTCGGCCATGAACTGGTCGAGCGACTCGCATGCGTCGAGCGCTCTCGACAGGGGGAAGAGCGCGTTGCTCGGGAAGCCCGCCTCACCCTTCCTGCCGATCATGAGCGGGTGGATCGGCTGGTACGGCGCGTAGCGCATCCCCAACGCGAACGTCGGTGGAACCGACCGACCGCCGTGGCGCCTCGCGATCCGGCGCACGCGCGCGAGGTTCCGGTCGGCGGCCGCCTGGTCGGCGGCGTCGGCGACGACCACGAGCGAGAAGGGCACACCGGCCATGAACCGCATGCCGCCCGGCCGGGCGCAGCGGGCGAGCGTCCGCAGCGCACGGGCCTTGCTGCTGCTCGCCGCGAGGTAGGCGGAGGCCACCTTCTTCATCTCGGCGCGCGGCGGGGGCGGCATCTCGGCGATCACCGTGTTCATGAAGCTGTCGGCGCCGATGCACTCGGACGCCAGCCCCGTCCGGCCGATCTCGACCTGCGCCGCGACCATCGACCGGGCGTCGGCGAAGGAGTAACAGCCGAACGCGGTGCCGCCCGGGAGCGGGTCGAGCCGCAACGTCGCGCGCGTCTTGAAGCCGAAGGCGCCGGAGTCCGTGAGGAAGAGCCCGTTCAGGTCGGGGCCGAAGTGGCGGTGGTACGGAGGCGCGCCCTCGGCCGCCGCGGAGCCCGTCTCGAGGACCCGGCCGTCGCCGAGCACGACCTCGAGGCTCAACACGCACTCGCTCAGCCACCCGCGTCCGAGCCCGGCCGAGTTCTGCGAGAGCGTGCCGCCGACCGTCGCGTGGAGGCCCGACAGGGTTCCGTTGAACGTGAGCCAGCAGCCCGTGCCCCGCAACGCGTCCATGAGCCGCGCCCACGTGACCCCGGCCTCGACGGTCACGTACCGGTCGGCGGGGTTGATCTCGACGATCCGGTCCATGCGGCGCAGGTCGACGACCACGGTGCGCTCGTTCGCCGGGGTGTGGGCGAGCGTGTACGACATCCCGCCGCCGCGCGGCGCGAGCGTCAGGCCGTAGCTGGTCGCGGTGCGCACCACCTCGACGACCTCCGCGGTCGTGGCGGGCTGCACCACCGCGACCGGCGCCGGTACGTCGGCGTCGGTGAAGTCGGCGGCGTACCAGGCGAGCTCGTCGGCGTCGACCAGCACGTGCTCGTCGCCGAGCACCGCCGCCAGCTTGCGGATCGCGTCGCCGTGCGCGCGGGCCGTCGGTTCGGTCGTTACCATCCTCGGCGCTCCCTCGCGTCGCTGTCGGGCGCGGAGCGTAGAATGATTTTGTAGGGCAATCAATGTCCGGCGAGCGCGCGGAGGACGCGTCCATGCCCCCAACACCCGACCGGGCGGCGCGGCGGACGGCCACGACCGCGGTCGAAGCGGTGATCGAGGCGATCACGGACGGCGTGAAGGACGGGCGCTACGTACCGGGCCAGCGCCTCGTCGAGGCCGACCTGACGCGCGACCTGGGCGTCAGCCGGGGCCCGCTGCGCGAGGCCCTCGGCCGGCTCGCCGCCGAGGGCATCGTCGAGAACGAGCCCTACCGGGGCGCGGTCGTGCGCCGGCTCACGCGGGCCGACGTGGTCGACCTCTTCCAGATCCGCGAGGTTCTCGAGGGCGAGGCGGCGCGGCTCGCCGCGCGCGCGATCGACGAGGGCGACCACCGCCGCCGCATGGCCGCCTCGCTCAGGACGCTCGAGCGGTTCAAGCGCCGGCCCGACACGTTCGCCTACATGGACGAGAACACCCGCTTCCACGAGCTCGTCGTGGAGCTCGGCGGCAACAAGCTGCTCGCCCGGCTCATCGGCCAGCTCCAGGTGCACGCCTTCCGCCTCCTCCTCCGGCGCCTCGTCGCCGACGGCAACGCTGTCGACGACTCGATCCGGGAGCACGAGGCGGTCGCCCATGCCATCCTCGACGGCGACGGGCGGGCCGCCGAGCGGGCGATGCGCCGCCACGTCCGCCGGTCGGGCGAGATGGTGCTGCGCAACGCGGAGCGGGTGCTGGGGTAGCTCGTCGCGCGATATTGTTCGACAAAATTCGTGTCGCCGGCCCAGGAGTGCGCCGATGGAGGCCGTCCGCAGCACCGACATCGAGCCGAACCAGTTCGCCGACCACCGTGAGGGCGAGATCAAGTTCCAGCGGCTGCTGCGGGGCGATCCCGACGCGCCGAACAACTTCGAGTGGAGCCTCGTGCGCGCCGGCGAGGACTACGTGACGCCTCGCCACCACCACAACTTCTCCCAGCTCCACCTGGTGCTCGAGGGCACGCACGAGTGGGCACCCGACCGGCTCATCCCGACCGGCGCGGTCGCCTACTTCCCGGAGGGCGCGTTCTACGGCCCGCAGCAGGGCCACGGCGGTCTCCTGCTCGGGCTGCAGTACGGGGAAGCGAGCGGGAGCGGGTTCATGAGCTACGACCGGCTCGCCGAGGGCAACAAGCGCCTCGCCGAGGGCCCCGGCCGCTTCGAAGGCGGCGTCTACCGCTTCGTCGACGCCGACGGGAAGCCGCGCAACATGGACGGCTACGAGGCCATCTGGCAGGAGATGCACGGACGCCCGGTCACGTACCCGAAGCCGCGCTACGAGCAGATCGTCGTCATGGAGCCGGAGCGGTTCGCGTGGACGCCGACCGACGAGCCCGGCGTCGAGCGCAAGCACCTGGCGACGTTCACCGAACGGCAGACGAGCGTCGGCTTCCTCCGGTACGCGAGTGGGGCCCGCCACCGGGTCCACGACCGGCGTTCGCCCGAGCTGCACTTCGTGCTCGAAGGCGCCCTCCGCTGCGGGGGCGCGCTGCACAAGCGCTGGACCGCGCTGAAGTTCGACCCCTTCGACGACCTCGACCTCGAGGCCGTCGAACCGACCGAGACCTACGTGATCTCGTTGCCCGTGTTCTGACCGGCGCGGCGCCGCCCCACCAGTCAGTTCAGGAAGTCGCGGGCCGGGTTCGCGCGCGGGAACGACCGCACGTAGCGCAGGAAGCGGGTCAACGCGCGATCGGCCGGGAGGAGCAGGTCCTCCCGGAAGTGGATCGTCGACATGACCGCGTCGTCGTCCTTGAGCAACTGCTCGCCGAACGCGAGCGCCATGCCCAGGGCCATCTCCGCCGTCTCGCGGTCGCCGTCGCTGCCGTCGCCCCGGGGCGTGGCCGCGAACTGGAAGTTCCGCGCGCCGCCGTTGGGCAGCGGGACGGCCGAGGAGCCCATGAACACCTTCATGCCCGCCATCTCGCCCGTGAGCATGATCGTGTTCGTCCCGAAGACCTTGATGTGCTGGTCCATCGGGCCGAGGTTCGGGTCGACGATGTGTGCGTCGTACTCGACGTTGTGGTCGGTGATCTCGATCGTCTCCGGGTCGACCTCGATCTCGAGCCCGTGCAGCGCGCGGAGGTGCTGGATGTCGACCGAGTTCGTGAGCAGCGTCCACGGCTCCACC
>DASRHL010000219.1:0-2839 GCA_035650535.1 Acidimicrobiia bacterium | reverse complement strand
GAAACCGGTGGTCGCGATGGTCGCCGGGTACGCCATCGGCGGCGGTCACGTGCTGCACGTCGTGTGCGACCTCACCATCGCCGCCGACAACGCCCGCTTCGGTCAGACCGGTCCGCGAGTGGGCTCGTTCGACGGCGGCTTCGGCTCCGGTCTGCTCGCCCGGTCGGTCGGGCAGAAGAAGGCACGCGAGATCTGGTTCCTCTGCCGCCAGTACGACGCGGCCGCCGCGCTCGACATGGGCCTCGTCAACGCGGTCGTGCCGGTCGAGGACCTCGAGGTCGAGACGATCGCGTGGTGCGCACGGATGCTCGAGCACAGCCCGCTCGCGTTGCGCATGATCAAAGCGTCGTGCAACGCGGCCGACGACGGCATCGCAGGCATCCAGCAGCTCGCCGGCGACGCCACACTCCTGTACTACATGACCGAGGAGGCACAGGAGGGCAAGCGCGCGTACCTCGAGAAGCGGCGTCCCGAGTTCGACCGGTTCCCGAAACGGCCTTGACCGCGACCCCTGCCCCCGCGCACCCGACCGGGGCCGCGTTGTGGATCGCGGGGGCGCGACCGCGGACCCTCGGCGCCGCCGTCGCGCCGGTGATCGTCGGGACGTGCGCGGCGGTCCCCGACGCCGACGGCGTCATCTGGTGGCGCGCCGCGCTCGCGCTCCTCGTCGCCCTCGCGCTGCAGGTCGGCGTCAACTACGCGAACGACTACTCCGACGGCGTCCGCGGAACCGACCGCGACCGCGCCGGCCCCTTGCGACTGACCGCGTCGGGCCTCGCGTCACCCGCTGCGGTCCGGACGGCGGCCGTGCTCGCGTTCGGAGTCGCTGCCGTCGCCGGTCTGGTGCTCGCGCTCGTCGTCGAACCGTGGCTGCTCGCGCTCGGCGCGGCGTCGATCGCGGCTGCCGCCCTCTACACCGGTGGACCGAGACCGTACGGCTACCTCGGGCTCGGCGAGCTGATGGTGCTGGCGTTCTTCGGGTTCGCCGCGACCGTCGGGTCCGCGTACGTGCAGCTCGAACGGGTTCCCGGCGCGGCGTGGTGGGGCTCGCTCGCCGTCGGCCTGCTCGCCTGCGCCATCCTGCTCGCCAACAACGTGCGCGACGTCCCGTCCGACACGGTCGCGGGAAAGCGCACGCTCGCGGTGCGCGTCGGCGCGCCGGCCGCCCGGCGCCTGTTCGCGGCGTGCTACGCGGGCGCGTTCGGCGCCGTCGTCGCGATCGCGATCACGCAGCCGTGGGCGCTGCTCGCGTTGGCCGCCCTGCCGCTCGCGATCGCACCGGTGCGGCTCGTCCTCACCCGCACCGACCCGCCGTCGCTGATCGCCGCGCTGGTCGCGACGTCGCGGCTCGAGGTCGTCGTGGCCGTCCTGCTGGGCGCCGGGCTGTGCCTGTCCTGACGGAGCACCGGCTCCGGATCGGCGACCGCCGGGTGACGCTGGTGGAGGGCCCGGCCGGCTGGGGCGAGTGCTCGCCGTGGCCGGGCTACCCGTGCGACCCGGCGGCGGCCCGCCGCGCCGCGGAGGAGGCGGCGTCGGTCGGTTTCCCGGCCCGGGTACGGGCCGAGGTGCGCGTGAACGCGCTCGTGCAGGGACGCGGCTTCGAGCCGCGGGCGCTCGCGGGCTACCCGTGCGTGAAGGTGAAGGTCGGCGCGCCCGGCGACGTCGACCTGGTGGCCGCGGTCCGCGACGCGGTCGGGCCGGGGGTGGCGCTGCGGGTCGACGCGAACGGCGCCTGGGACGTCGAGACCGCCGTCGACCGGCTGCGCGTGCTCGCACGGTACGGGCTCGAGCTCGCCGAGCAGCCGGTCGCCTCGATCGACGACCTCGCGCACGTCCGGCGGCGCGTCGACGTTCCCCTGGCCGCCGACGAGTGCGTGCGTTCCGTCGACGACGCGCGCCGTGTGCGAGCTCGGGGTGCGGCCGACGCCGTCGTCCTCAAGGTGCAGCCGCTCGGCGGGGTACGAGCCGCCCTCGACGTCGCGGACGCGGCCGGGCTGCCTGCCATTCCCACGTCGATGATGGAGACGTCCGTCGGCGTCGCGATGGGTCTCGCGCTGGCCGCCGCGCTCGACGAGCTGCCGTACGCGTGTGGGCTCGCGACGGCCGCGCTCCTCGCGGGTGACGTGACGCTCGATCCCCTCGTGCCGGACGGCCGCGGCGTGCTCGCCGTCCGCCCGGTGGTTCCCGATCCGGCGCTGCTCGCGCGCTACGCGGAGACGATCGCATGAGCGACCGCGGCCGGCTGTTCGAGCGGTGCGGCGTGGCCCGCTCCCGGGATCGTGACGAGCGTCGCGCGCTCGCCGATGCGCTGCGCCATCCGCCGGGCGATGTCGCTGTAGGCCTTGTCGTACGCACCGGTCACGAGCGTGACCGGCATCCGGAGCTCGCCGAGCCGGTCCCACAGCGACGGCTGGACCCCCTGGCCGAGCACGCGCAGCTGGTGGGTCAGGCGCGTGGGGCTGTTGCGACGACGCTCGTCGAGCTGGGCGAGCTCGCGGGGGAGCGAGGCGAAGAGCGGCTGGGCCAGCCACCGCTCGAGGAACGGTCCGACGCCCTCGCGTTCGATCTCGAGCGCCAGCCGTTCGTCCTGCGAGCGACGGGCGTCGCGCGCGCCCGCGTCGGCGATGCCGGGCGACGCGCTCACGAGCACCAGCCGCTCGACGAGGTCGGGGCGGTCGAGCGCGAGCATCAGGCAGAGGCGCCCGCCCATCGAGTAGCCGACGTACGTCGCGTGCCCGCCGCGCGCGCCGATCGTCGCGGCGGTCGTCTCGAAGTCGAGACCCTCGGCGACCTCGAGCGCGGTGAACTCGAGGTCGGTCGGCAGGCATTCGATGACGGG